>CAWUIY010000008.1:0-36942 GCA_963922555.1 uncultured Serratia sp.
GTTTTTTAAAATTGCTGCCGCCTCTCGAATATTATCGAGCCCCTTGGACTCTTCTTCACCGATATTCAACAGGGCGACGCGAGGATTGACTGTGCCAACCACCTCTTCGGCCATGACCGATCCCATTACGGCAAACTGTACCAGCATACAGCTGTCACATTCGACGTTGGCCCCCAGGTCCAGCACCACGGTTTTACCGCGTTGCAGGTTGGGTAGCACGGTCATCAGTGCCGGGCGCTCAATACCTTCAAGAGGCTTTATAACTAATTTTGCCAATCCCATCAATGCGCCTGTGTGTCCAGCGCTGACGCAAGCCTGTGCCTCGCCGCTTTTAACAAACTCTAACGCAATGCGCATAGAGCTGCCACGGCTGGCGCGGAGTGCCTGAGAAACTCGGGTATCATTCGCAATCACAGACTCTGAGGCAATAACTTTTATCCGGTCCAGTAAGGCAGGATCGGTTTTAGCCAACAAGGGAGTGATTTCGTCGGGATTGCCGACAAGAAGAAGATAGAGTTCAGGATTAGAGGTCAGTGCCTGCAATGAAGCAGGCACTGTGACGGAAGGACCGAAGTCCCCGCCCATAACGTCTAACGCGATGGTCAGACGTTTCAAGGTATCGCCTTGCTATTACTTAACAAGTTTAATGTTATCAAGTAAATAGTTAGCAAGTAAGAAATCAGCCGATAACCTTGCGACCGCGGTAGAAACCGTCGGCAGTGATATGGTGACGCAGGTGAGTCTCGCCAGAAGTTTTGTCCACAGACAAAGTGGCGGTGGTCAGAGCATCGTGTGAACGACGCATGCCACGTTTAGAACGGGTTGGTTTATTCTGTTGTACGGCCATGGACCTTACTCCTCAATTACTTTTCTTTAAACTCGCTAATACGGAAAACGGATTCGGTTTCTCTGCCTCAGGAGGCAGTTTGCCAAATACCATTTCCGCGTCGGACACTTCACAGTGTTCAGATTCATGTACCGGAACGACAGGCAGTGAAAGAATAATTTCGTCTTCAATCATTGCCAGCAGATCAACTTCGCCAAAATCGTCGACTTCGATCGGCTCGTACGCTTCCGGTAATGCCTCAGCCTGCTCATCATTCTTAACAGGACTAAAACAATATGTTGTGTGAACCTGATGTTCGAACGTCTTGCCACATCTCTGACATTCCAGAGTAACGGTGACATCTGACTGGCCTTTAATAACGGCCAGACGTTGATTGTCGATATCAAACGACAAAGAGGTTTGGACATCTGAATCCACACTGACCACTGATGCTGCAACACGCGTCACCTGTTCAGCGTCGTAGACTCCAATGTAGTCTAAACGCTTTTGGGCGGTACGAAGGGCATCAACAGCCAGGGGTAATTTTACTTTTTGCATAGGGCGCGCATATTAACTTTGTAACGACATAGAGTCAAAGAAAAAGGGCATTTTACTGCGCCTTTCACCAATATTCGCTTCCTCAGCGGCGGACAGTTTAAAATGTGTGATTCAATAACGCCATGCTTTGTGAAAAAAATTATGCAAACAATGCCACAAAAAAGGATCCTTCTGGCCTCTACCTCGGCCTATCGTCGTGCAATCCTTGAAAAAACCGCGCTATCATTCAGCTGTGCCGCGCCAGATATCGATGAGACGCCGCTTGCACAAGAGTCGGCGGAAGATCTTGTCTGTCGCCTTTCGGCACAAAAAGCTGCCGCTCTGAGGGTTAAATATCCCCATCACCTTATCATTGGATCAGATCAGGTGTGTGTGATCGACGGAAAGATCCTCGGCAAGCCTCACACTTTTGAACGTGCTTGCGAACAACTGGCGCTGGCAAGCGGCAAAAAAATACGTTTTTACACCGGACTTAGCCTGCTCGACAGCGACAGTGGCAAGGCCCAGACGCTATGCGAAACTTTCGACGTGCACTTTCGCACTCTCTCGCAGGAAGAAATCGTCGGTTACGTGCAGATTGAGCAGCCTTACGACTGCGCTGGAAGCTTTAAATGCGAAGGCCTGGGCATTAGCCTGTTTGAACGGCTTGAGGGTCGTGACCCAAATACTCTGATTGGCCTGCCGGTGATCGCCCTGCTGGGCTTGCTACGCGGCTACGGCATTAATCCGCTTATCCGGCCGGTATAAAAAAAGCGCCCAGCGGCGCTTTAATCATTTTTGGGCACGGCCATTCTCTGGCCGGCTTTTTCAGCTGCCTTTGCGCAGCTTGTTTAAGGCATTGCGCAGTTTAGGTTCCAGCGGCGCCTCGATACGCATCGTTTCGCCGTTTGCCGGATGCTCAAAACGCAGCGCTGCGGCATGCAAGAACAGGCGGTTGATGCCTGCTCCAGCCAGCTGTGCGTCGAACTCGCGATCGCCATAGCGGTCATCGAAGGCAATCGGATGGCCAGCATATTGGGTATGCACACGGATCTGGTGAGTACGCCCGGTCACCGGGCTTGCTTTGACAAGCGTCGCGAAGGCGTATTTTTCTTCAATTTTAAAACGCGTTTCGGAAGGCTTACCTTCACTGTTAACGCGCACAATGCGCTCGCCGCTTTGTAAAATATTCTTCAGCAGAGGGGCCTGCACGACTTTACAATGCGATTGCCACTCACCACGCACTAACGCCAGGTAATCTTTCTGCATGGTTTTCATCCGCAGTTGCTCGTGCAGAGAACGCAACGCCGAACGTTTTTTAGCGACTAGCAGGACGCCAGAGGTATCTCGGTCCAGACGGTGAACCAGTTCCAGAAAACGGGCATCCGGGCGCAAGGCGCGCAGGCCTTCAATCACGCCAAAACTCAAACCGCTGCCACCGTGAACCGCGGTTCCGGAGGGTTTGTTGAGGATCAACAGGTGATCGTCTTCAAATAAGATGCAGTGTTCAAGCGCTGCAACTTTATCAAGCTTGGCAGAAACCTGAACCTCTTCACGCTCGGCGACCCGCACCGGAGGAACGCGAACCTCGTCACCCGCCAATAATTTATATTCCGGCTTGATTCGCTTTTTGTTAACGCGAACCTCCCCTTTACGCAAAATGCGATAAATCATGCTCTTCGGCACGCCTTTAAGGAAAGTGCGCAAAAAGTTGTCAATTCTTTGACCGGCTTCTTCATCAGTGATGGGGATTAATTGTACAGTTGGATTCTCAGTTTTCATTGGCCAGGATTCTAGAGGGTTCTAAATATTAAAGGCGGGGTTCGCGCCGCTGATTTTTCTGTGCTTAACTCTAAGTTTACCAGCAACTGTAGAGGATTACTTAAAACCAGCGATTTTTAGAAGAATAAAGGCATAGTTACGGCGCACAAAGGTGCTAAATAAACTTTACCTTCACTTAAAAGTCACCTTGCTATATCAGTGCCAGCAATGGAATAATGAAGCCACTTCCGCGTTGATTCTCTTGAACTTAGGGAAAACGCTGGAATTATAGATTTGCCTGATTGCACAAAAACGCAGCAATGGCGTAAGACGTAATGTGAAATCAAGCAATTAGCGGGCTGCGGGTTGCAGCTTGGCCGGCAAATGGAATGAGATCTGTCTACTTATAATCAGAAGCTATTCCCCTAATAAAAGTACTGTTTTCTTAAAGCTGTGGTTATTTACCCGGCAAAAGCAGGCTTACCGAAATAATGCGCCCCTATGCAGGCGACAACCGGGAGGTTGACGACTATGCGAGAAGACTCGGGGCCAACGGTTTATCCGGTCATAGAGGTTATTTTGCCCGCAGTTCTGACAATAATGCAAAAATAACGAGTAAGTTAAAGATGAAAAGAATGTTGATTAACGCAACTCAGCAAGAAGAGTTGCGCGTTGCTCTTGTGGATGGACAACGGCTCTACGATCTGGATATTGAAAGTCCTGGACATGAGCAGAAAAAAGCCAATATTTACAAAGGTAGAATCACCCGCATAGAACCTAGCCTTGAAGCAGCTTTCGTTGATTATGGTGCGGAAAGACATGGTTTTCTTCCTCTCAAAGAAATCGCCCGCGAATACTTCCCTAGCAATTATTCCTCCCATGGTCGTCCTAACATCAAAGATGTTCTGCGCGAAGGCCAGGAAGTTATTGTTCAGGTTGATAAAGAAGAACGTGGTAACAAAGGCGCAGCACTGACGACTTTCATCAGTCTGGCCGGCAGCTATTTAGTGTTAATGCCTAACAATCCGCGCGCTGGGGGTATTTCCCGCCGGATCGAAGGTGATGACCGTACCGAATTAAAAGAAGCACTTTCCTCCCTGCAACTGCCAGACGGCATGGGCCTCATCGTGCGTACCGCCGGTGTGGGTAAAGACGCAGACGCGCTGCAGTGGGACCTGAGCTTCCGCATGAAACACTGGGACGCGATCAAGAAAGCCGCAGAAGGCCGCCCTGCACCGTTCCTTATTCACCAGGAAAGCAACGTTATCGTTCGCGCCTTCCGTGACTATCTGCGTCCGGACATCGGTGAAATTCTGATCGACAACCCTAAGGTTCTCGAACTGGCGAAAGAGCACATTGCCGCACTGGGTCGTCCTGACTTCAGCAGCAAAATCAAGCCATACGTTGGCGAGATCCCACTGTTCAGTCACTACCAAATCGAATCGCAGATCGAATCCGCTTTCCAGCGTGAAGTTCGCCTGCCTTCCGGTGGTTCTATCGTTATCGACACCACCGAAGCCCTGACCGCTATCGACATCAACTCCGCTCGCGCAACACGCGGCGGTGATATCGAAGAAACCGCGTTCAACACCAACCTGGAAGCAGCCGAAGAGATTGCTCGTCAGCTGCGCCTGCGTGACCTTGGCGGCCTGATCGTTATCGACTACATCGATATGACCCCGGTTCGCCACCAGCGTGAAGTTGAAAACCGTCTGCGCGACGCCGTCCGTCAGGACCGCGCTCGCATCCAGATTGGTCGGATTTCCCGTTTTGGCCTGCTTGAGATGTCCCGTCAGCGTCTGAGCCCGTCGCTGGGTGAATCTACCCATCACGTGTGCCCGCGCTGTAGCGGTACCGGGACCATTCGTGACAACGAATCCCTTTCTCTGTCCATTCTTCGTCTGATCGAAGAAGAAGCGCTGAAAGAGAACACCAAAGAAGTTCACGCTATCGTGCCAGTGCCGATCGCCTCTTACCTGCTTAACGAAAAACGTGAGTCGGTAAATGCTATCGAGAAGCGCCAGGGCGGCGTTCGCGCGGTCATCGTACCGAACGACCAAATGCATACACCGCATTACCACGTACTGCGCGTGCGCAAGGGCGAAGAGTCTTCAACGCTGAGCTACTTGCTACCACAGCTGCATGAAGCCGAAATGCTGCAACCTTCTGAAGAACTGCCTGCCGAGCGCAAACGTCCTGAGCAACCAGCTCTGGCGACCTTTGCTCTGCCAGCAGAAGCGCCTCCGGCCACCTTCGAGAAGCCAGCAGTTGCGGCACAGCCAGCGCAAACTCGCACTGCGTCGGTTAATACCGCACCTGCGGCGCCTGCGACCGCAGCAAAAACCGGCTTTATGAGCAAACTGTTTGGCGGTCTGAAAAACCTGTTCGCCTCAGAGCCTCAACCTGAAGTGAAACCGGTTGAAGAAGTTAAAGCCCAACCAGAAACCGCTACCGAAACCGAGAATCGCCGTAACAATGAGCGCCGCAATCAGCGTCGTCAGGGTACGCGCCGCGATCGTAACGGGGAGCGTGGTGAAAGAAATAGCGAACGTAACGCTGAACGTGGCGAGCGCAATAATCGTAATGAGCGTTCAGATCGTAACGATAATCGCCCTGAACGTACCGATCGTTCAGAGCGCAACGACAGCCGCAATGACACCCGCGAGCCTCGTGAAGACCAGCGCCGCAATCGTCGCAATCAAGAGCCTGTGGTCGCAGACGTTGCTGTTCAGGAAGTTGAAACCGGTGCTCGTGAAGAACAGCAGCAGCAGCCTCGTCGCGAACGTGGCGATCGCTCACGTCGTCGTAACGATGACAAGCGTAAGAATCAACAGGAAGAAAAATCTGTTGAAGCGGCTGTTGTAGAAGAAGTTGCTGCAACGCCTGCTGTTGCTGCAGAAGAGCAGGAAGATCGCATGCCTTCTCAGCGCCGCCAACGTCGTCAGCTGACCCAGAAGATTCGTTTCGAATCCGCTGAAGTTGACCAAGACGTCGAAGATGCCGCGCAAATGCTGATTACCGGCGTTAAACCGGTTGAACGTCACCTTGAGCCAAAAGCCGCAGACGTAAAAGTAGCAGAGGCTGTACAGCCGCTAGAAGTCACTAACGATGCCGATGCTGAAGACGCTCAGGACAACAACCGTGAAAACGGTATGCCGCGTCGCTCACGTCGTTCTCCTCGTCACCTGCGCGTCAGTGGTCAACGCCGTCGTCGCTATCGTGATGAGCGTTACCCGACTCAGTCACCAATGCCGTTAGCGGGTGCGTTCGTGTCTCCAGAGATGGCTTCAGGTAAAGTCTGGATCTCTTATCCAGTCGCGCAGTCAGAGCAGGTTCAGGCCGAACAACCTCAGCCACAGGCAGAAGAAATTGCCCAGGCAGCGGTATTGACCGAGCAGGTTGAAATTGCCCAGCAATATACTCCGGCACCGACCACAGTGGCCCCGGTGACTGAGCCAGCCCACGCTCCAGTGCAGCCAGCACCTGTAGTTGAAACATCTGTAGTTGAAACATCTGTAGTTGAAGCACCGGCCAAATCAGCGGCCATGACCTTCGAAGAAGCACAGGAAGTCATTGAGCAGGAACGCGAAGCGATCAAAGCTGAAAATGCTGTAGCCGCTGAACCACACGTGGTTGAACCTGCAACGCTTGAAGTGACCGATGCTGAAATCCCGGCACCGCAACCAACAGAGCCTGTCGTGGTTGAACCCGTCGCGATTGAAAACGTCGTTGTAAAACATGATGTCGTTGAACCCGCAGCGGTTAAACCAACAGCAGATGAAACAAACGTGCCTGAGTCTAAGGTTGAAAACGTTACCGCTTCCTCTATTGCAGCAGAGCACCAACTCGATGTTGCTCCTCAGCCAGTCATTGAAGAAGCCAAATCGCAGGCAGAGACAGAGCAAGCCTCGGTCAACGTTGAAGTTGCAGGCATTCAGGCGACTGAAGCGCAGGCTCCGGCAATCGACGTTCCGGCTTCACCGGCTCCGGTGACGCAAGCACAGCCTGCGGTTGCAGCGGCTGCTCAGCCAGCGGCGAAAGTTGAAGCATCTAACGATGCCCAACCTCGCTTCAAGCATCACGCGACAGCGCCGATGACTAAAGCTCCAGCCGCAGCCTATGTTGCCGAGCCTCCTCGTTTTAGTGACTGGGTTCGTCCAGCTTACGATTTCGAAGGTAAAGGTTCAGCGGGCGGTCATGCTGCCGTGACAACGGCAACGGCTCCGGCAACCAAACCAGAAATGCCGCAGTAAATCGACGTTGACGTTGAAACTAAAAACCCGCCAAACGGCGGGTTTTTTTATGACTCAATGGGTGACTAAGGATAAAGCCAGAGAGTCATGCAAACAGCTTTAATTTCTTGATTTCAATACTTTCCAGTTTGCCATCAAGCTGTTTAATAAAGTGCTGAAAATGTGCCGTTGCCTCATGTTGGGCAACGGCTTCGTCGGAGCGCCAGCGCTCGTAAAATACAAAGTTATTACTGCTGTCGATTTCGCGGTGCAAATCATATTGCAGGCAACCCAGCTCTTCACGGCTTGCCGCCACAACGGCCAACATCGCCTGAGTCACTTCCTCCAGATATTCTGGTTTTACCGTCAATGGGGCTACGATACGGACTTCCATAGATTTAACTCCTGTATAATAAACTTAGCTTCTAAGCGCGGGGATCATTTAAGCAAATCTAATAATTACCCTCTACTATGCTCACCGATTCAACCTGATTTCAATGTTACCCTAACAAACTGATGCATCCTTTACATTTTGCGCTTATCCTTATACCCCGCCGATAATGCTCCCATTACTGCACCTGATTCGAACGTCCTGTCTCTCAATGCCGGAGTTTTGTAACATGACCGCAACACCGCAAGTTTTAAAAATACGCCGCCCAGACGACTGGCACATTCACCTTCGCGACGACGCCGTGCTGAATACAGTATTGCCGTTTACCAGCGAAGTGTTTGGCCGTGCTATCGTGATGCCTAACCTGACGCCGCCAGTGACTACCGTTGATGCCGCGATTGCCTACCGCACGCGTATCGAAGCAGCGATCCCGGCGGGTCACAAATTTACCCCGCTGCTGACCTGCTACCTGACGGATTCTCTCGATCCCGACGAGCTGGCTCGTGGTTTCGAGCAAGGCGTATTTACTGCGGCCAAACTCTATCCGGCCAATGCAACGACTAACTCCAGCCATGGCGTGACTAACGTCAAAGGTATTTATCCTGTGCTGGAACGTATGCAGAAAATCGGCATGCCTTTACTGATTCATGGCGAAGTGACCCATGCCGAGGTCGATATTTTTGACCGTGAGGCACGTTTTATTGATGAAGTGATGGATCCTGTACGCCGCCAGTTCCCACAGCTGAAGATTGTTTTTGAGCACATCACGACTAAAGAAGCTGCGCAGTATGTGCTGGACGGGAACGAGTATCTGGGCGCGACCATCACCCCTCAGCATCTGATGTTTAACCGCAACCATATGCTGGTTGGCGGTGTGCGTCCGCACCTGTTCTGCTTGCCAATCCTCAAGCGTAACGTGCATCAGCAGGCGCTGCGTGAAGTGATCGCCAGCGGCAACAAACGTTTCTTCCTGGGCACCGATTCTGCTCCGCACGCCAAGCATCTGAAAGAATCTAGCTGTGGCTGTGCAGGCTGTTTCAACGCGCCTCTGGCATTGTCGGCCTACGCGACCGTATTTGAAGAGATGAATGCTCTCGAACATTTTGAAGCTTTCTGTTCTGAAAACGGTCCAAACTTCTATGGCCTGCCATTGAACGAAGGCACCGTTGAACTGACCCGTATGCCGGTCACTCAGCCAGAAACGATTCCTCTGGGTAATGATTCCATCGTGCCATTCCTGGCGGGTCAAACGTTGAACTGGAAAGTTACCGCCTTTTAATAAGACCAATAGGCGATAATTGACTGAAATCCATCGGGGAGGTCCGCCCTTCCCGATTTTTATCTCCCCCTCTTGCTCTTCTTAAATTAACTGTATATATTCACAGTATTAATTATACGGAGTGGCAATCATGCGTATTGAAGTCTGCATCGACAGGACGAAACCTTTGCCGGTAGGCGCGCTGGAAGCACTGTCAGGTGAACTGAGTAAGCGTATCAATAAAAAATTCTCTGATACCGAAAATAGCGTGCACGTCCGCTATGCCGGTGCCAATAATCTTACGGTAATGGGTGGCGCTAAAACTGATAAAGATCTTATCGAAGAAATATTGCAAGAAACTTGGGAAAGCGCCGACGACTGGTTTTCTACCGATAGCGAATATTAACTACCCTATAAATTAATAATAATCAGGCTAAGTAAGCCAAAAGTAACTTTGCCGGGCGTCGCTGTCCGGCTTTTTTATTTATTAATACCAGTGAATGGCGTCTATAAATTGTACTAAAAAAAATATTTACAACTAAATAAGGGATTTCTATGCCAAAATTTTAATAAATGCTTATACTTAATTTGCTCACCAGATAATGAGCCGCATTGATCCTCGTTAGTCACTCACGCTAGTCACTACAAAATAAGGGGTCTATATGGACAGAAATGACGAAGTTATTCAGACACACCCGCTTGTAGGTTGGGATATCAGTACCGTAGATTCTTACGACGCTATGATGATACGTCTTCATTACCTGTCTTCTAAAGACCAACCGCCAGAGGATGCTCAGGTAGACAGAACCTTATGGTTAACTACCGACGTTGCAAGGCAACTGATCAATATCCTTGAAGCTGGCATTGAAAAGATCGAATCACACGAGTATGAGTACATTGATCAAAGAAAACATTAATCAGAATTATCTAGCCTAAGGCACCCGCGAGTACTCCTCGGGGTGCCTTTTTTAATGCCTCCTTCTGCCTTGCCATCCCCCCCAATAAATCACTATCATGCCCTGTCCCCTTTTTATTTTTGTCGAGGAACCGTCGTCTGATGGATTATGACTTAATTGTGGTTGGTAGTGGTTCAGTCGGTGCAGCAGCAGGCTTTTATGCCACTCGCGCCGGGCTGAAAGTATTGATGATTGACAGTGCAATGCCTCCACACAAGGAAGCCAGTCATCACGGTGAGACACGAATTATCCGTCATGCCTATGGCGAAGGTGCGCGCTATGTGCCGATGGTCTTACGTGCTCAGGCTCTGTGGAACGAACTGGCATTTTTGACCGGAGAAGAGATTTTCCGCTCCTGTGGCGTCATCAATATTGGTCCTCAGGGATCCGAGTTTATTGCCAACGTAAAATCCAGCGCGATAGAGTTTAATCTCAATACGCAATCTCTGAGTGCCGATCAAATTCGCCATAAATGGCCCCAGCTTAATGTTCCTGATGATTATAGCGGCGTATTTGAACCAGACTCAGGCTATCTTTACTGTGAAAAAGCAATTAGTGGCTATATTCGACTGGCAAGAGAAGCAGGCTGTGCACAATTATTTAATTGCCCGGTAGACAGTATTTATTATGAAGGCGACACCGCCGTGGTGGTAACCAAAGAAGGTGAATATCGCGCTCCAAAACTGGCATTAACTGCAGGCACTTGGGTAAAAAAATTATTGCCTTCTCTACCGATGACCCCCATGCGTAAGGTTTTTGCCTGGCATCAGGCTGATGGTCGTTACAGTGAGGACAATCACTTCCCGGCTTTTACTGTTGAAACCACGCGTGGCGACCAGTTCTATGGATTTCCATCAGCCAATGACAGCCTGAAATTAGGCAAACATAACGGCGGCCAACCGATCACCTCTCCAGAACAGCGCACGCCTTTTGGCAGCGTGGCGGAAGACGGCAGCGAAGTGTTTGGTTTCTTGCGCCAATTTTTACCGGGCGTTGGCGTTTGCCTTTATGGCGCCTCGTGTACCTATGATGTCACCGAAGATGAAGATTTCATCATCGACCGCGTTCCAGGGCACAGCAACACGCTGGTTATTTCTGGTTTAAGTGGGCATGGTTTCAAATTTGCCAGCGCTCTGGGCGAGACAGTGGCGTTGTTCGCTCAAGATCTCGCGCCCAAAACCGATATGACGCCATTTTCCCTCACACGTTTTAAATAAACTCGCCTTCTTTTTTGAATTATTCGCCGATTAATAACAACGGCGAATAATTAATATGACTCAAATAAACCTCGCCTATATTTTGCAAGTTTTTTAAGCAGTTATTTGACATCGCCTATTATTTCGCCCTATCCTAAATTCTCGAGATCACAGGAGTGATCGTCTTTTTCTCTTCGCTAACATAACAAGGACGTCACTGATGAAAATACTTATCGTAGAACCCTGCGGTTTTATGCGTTTGGGTATGCACTCGGTTTTAATCAAGGGACCTGGAATTTCAGTGTTAGACGTTGATTCAGTTGAAAAAGCTTTAATTGAAGCCCCTGATTTCAAACCCGATATTATCCTGGCAAATATGACGAGTCACTGCCATTGCACCCATAACAGTGACGAACTCGATAGCTTTTTAAAGTTGAGGATCGACAGCAAAATGTACTGTTATCTTGATGCTAACTATCCTGATAACGATGACCCTATTACAATCGCTGAAAATTTTTTAATCTTTAGAAAACAGAAAGTTATCGATATCCTCCACCGACTGATTGCACTTGCGTACACTCGAGCCCCGCTGCAAATCTGTACCCAGCCGTACTCTATCTATAGCGATCAGGAAATATTAGTGATGAATGATTGGATGGCTGAAGTTCCCAACTATCGTATTGCCAGAAAACTCAACATCAGTGACAGAACGGTTTATGTTCATAAACGTCACATCACGCAAAAAATTAAAGTCAGAAATCGCCTTGAATTTTGTTTTATCTATAACCTGATTAAATATTTCTATTGGCCCATAAATCCCGTAGCCCAAAGACCGATGAGCCGTCAAACCAAAGCCGATATTATTTCTTTAACTCGCTAATAAATGATATTTTTAATTTAGCTATTGTGAAAAAGGCTGCCTTTTTGGCAGCCTAAGTAATGAATGCTTTAAAAATTAAAGACTTTAGTGTGCTGGAGTATTATTCTCCAAAACGTCATTTTCCTCATCGCGTTTTTTTCGGCGCAAATGAATCTTTTTAAGCAATTTTTTAGCCTCTTCCCTGTTTTCAACTGCTGGGGCAGAACCAATCAGAGGCTAGCGAGCGCTCTCTTTCAGCGAGAAGACGGTAATAGCCCCAATGACTGCCGCTCCCATCAGATAATATGCAGGCACCATGACATTCCCGGTTGTGGAAACCAGCCACGATGTAACCAATGGTGTCGTACCCCCAAACAGAGAAACCGAGATATTAAAGCCGATAGCCAACGCGCTGTAACGCGTATTGGTGGTGAATAGCGCGGGCAGCGCGGCAGGCATCGTCCCACTAAAGAAAGTATGCAACACGCCCAACAGCATAAGGCCACAGAACACCCCAATCATGCCGCCCTGGCCTATCAGCATCATGGCCGGAATAGACAACAGGATAAGCCCACCTGCCCCGGCCAACAGCACCGGTTTACGGCCTAAACGGTCATTCCAGTAACCCAATAGCAGCGTCATGGGCATCATGATAAACATCACCACCATGATTAGCATCAGGCCGCTAAGCTCGCTCAGCCCCAATACGCTGGTGAGATAGCTCGGCATATAGGAGGTCAACATATAGTTCGACACATTAAACAACAGGACCAGGCCGATACATTGCAGCATCGGACGCCAGTACTTGCGCAGCATCTCTGGCAGGGTTTGCTGCGGCTTGTTATGCTCGATTTCATCCTGTTTTTCCATATGTTTCTGGAAAGCAGGCGTTTCTTCAAGCTTCAAACGAATATACAGGCCGAAAAGCCCCAGCGGTGCGGCGATAAAGAACGGGATACGCCAGCCCCACGCCAGCAGTTGCTCGGAGGACATATAGGCCGTTAAACCAGTAACCAGACCGGCCCCCAGCAGATACCCTCCGAGCGTGCCGAATTCCAGCCAGCTCCCCATAAAACCGCGACGCTTATCGGTGGAATATTCGGCGATAAAGGTTGCAGCACCACCATATTCGCCGCCGGTTGAGAATCCCTGAACCAGACGAGCCACCAGCAGCAGAATTGGCGCGGCCAGGCCAATATGTTCATAGCTCGGGATCAACCCGATACAGAATGTCCCGGTTGCCATCATGATCATAGTAAAGGCGAGCACTTTTTGACGGCCTATACGGTCTCCCAACGGCCCAAATACCATTCCGCCCAACGGGCGAACTAAAAAAGCGGCAGCAAAAGTGGCGAAGGTGGCAATCAGCTGTGCCGATGCACTGCCACTGGGAAAGAAGACGTGCCCGATAGTTACTGCCAGAAAGCTGTAGACACCAAAGTCGAACCATTCCATGGCGTTACCCAATGCGGCGGCCCCCACGGCGCGATTGAGCATTTTGCGGTCCACAATGGTGATATCGTCAAGGGTGAGTTCAGGCTTGTTACGCTTGCGCCAAAACCTGATGTGCGAAGTGTGAGATTCAGTTGAATCTTTCATAAAATGACCTCAGATGTTGCCACTAGGGCTTTCAGTGCAGCATCATAGCGTTCGCTTCCCTAATCGTTGGTTTATCCATTTTTAATAGATAAACGTGATGCGAAGGCTATGCAGCAGCGTTTATTATTCACTTATTTTCCGCATAAAAACGGTATTAATATCTAAGCAGAAATGTAGTATTCAACACATATTTACATATCTTTAACCTATACAAAAACAAGACCCTGATCAAGTTTGTGGTAAGTTTTGACCTATCTAACGAGTGTAAACCTGCCGCTTAAAGGTTATAAATAACCACTCAATCAATTGATATAAATAAAAATAAAATCAAAACCTCGTTAACCTCTCTGTAAAATCCCCTAATACTCTACTCGAGTATAGTCAGCAAAAATGGCCATTAAGATAAAATTTACCCTGACGAAAAAATGACATTTCCCTTAAATAAAACAGAGGTAAAAACACCGCGATATTGCCTTATCATAGGGCGAATATTTTTAACCACACTTTCCCTTAGATGAGCCTCTGCAAAATATGAGCAACAAACTAACGTCGACAGAATCTCTGGAAATTGTCGAGCTGATGGTGTCTGTTATCCGGCTGATACGTAAACAGGTTGATGTTGCAATGTCCGCTCAGGGCCTGTCGCTGGCCCGAGGAAAATTGCTTTCGACGATCAGTCAGGAAGGAACCTGTCGGCCAGGAGAGCTGGCACAGCAGCTGCAACAGTCGCCTCGAACAATCACGGATGCCATTGATGCTTTAGAAAGGGATAAACTTCTGATTCGCAAACGCCACCCTACAGACAGGCGTGCACAACTGGTAGAGTTGACTGATCAAGGGGTTACGGCGCTGAAAGCGGTACAACAGCCTAAACATGATGTGATTGAAATGATATTTTCCGAACTAGACAGTGATCAATTTAACTTATTCAAATCGACTCTACATAAACTCGAGGTGACAGCGCAGGGATTACCAACAGGAAAAAATTATTAATATTATTAATGAGTTAAGCCTGATTGAGAAAGCAAGCAGGCTTAACGTAGAAACCGCTAATCAGTCTTGAGAAGCCGCATCTTTGGGGGCAGGAATGTGCATCGTAGTCTGCAATAATCCTTTGGATTTATTGAAGATTTTATTGCCATTCTCACGACCAGCACGTAGTGCGCGCTGTTGCTCAGGCGGCAGCTTAAGTTCAGTCTGGCAAATTTCGCTGCAACATCCTTCAAACTTCGCCGCACAGCTCGGGCACTGGATAAACAGCAAATGGCAGCCATCATTCAGGCAGTTGGTATGATTATCACACTCGGCACCGCACTGATGACAGTTGGCAATCACGTCATCTGAAATGCGCTCGCCCATACGCTCATCGAAAACAAAGTTTTTACCTTTGAATTTAACCGGTAAGCCTTGTTCTTTGGCGCGTCGCGCGTATTCGATGATCCCGCCTTCGACGTGATAGACATTTTTGAAACCGTTATGCAGCATGTAAGCACTGGCTTTTTCACAGCGGATCCCACCGGTGCAATACATAACAATTTTCTTGTCTTTATTGTCCTTGAGCATATCAACGGCCATTGGCAGCTGATCGCGGAAGGTGTCGGACGGAACTTCGATCGCCTGATCAAAGTGACCCACTTCATACTCGTAGTGGTTGCGCATATCGACAAACAGAGCATCTGGATCGTCAATCATCGCGTTGACCTGTTCCGCCTTGAGGTATTCACCCACGTTGGAAGGATCAAAAGTCTCATCATCAATGCCGTCGGCAACGATGCGCTCACGCGTTTTAAAACGTAATACCCAGAACGACTTACCGTCATCTTCCAGCGCAATATTCAAACGAATATTTTCAAGCGCCGGATGACAAGTGAACAGCAGCTGTTTAAAAGCGTCGAATTGGCTTTGCGGCACGCTGATCTGCGCGTTGATGCCTTCTTTAGCCACATAAATGCGACCAAAAACATTTAACTTAATCAGTTCGAGGTAGAGCTGATCGCGAAATGCTTTAGGATCATCAAGATGGAAGTATTTATAAAAAGAAACTGTGGTGCGCGGCTCGGTCTCAGCCAACATGCGCGCCTTCAGTTCCTCGTTAGAAATTCGGTTATGTAACACTGGCATGGTGTACTTTCCTGTCTTTCGTTGAGGCTATTCTAAGCAGAGTAAAAAATAAAGCGGCGCTATCATACCTGAAACAGCCACCAGGATTAAAGCTTCGGTTAACGCAAATTGCGTGCATACTTCTTAAACCAAAAACTCATTCGAGGTTCACTATGAGCAAGCTATTTGAAAGCATCAAACTGGGTTCACTGACCCTAGAAAACCGCATTATTATTGCTCCAATGTGCCAGTATTCCGCAGAGCAAGGCAAGGCGACTTCCTGGCATCATGCTCACCTTGGTCAGCTTTCATTCTCTGGCGCGGGCCTATTGATTCTTGAAGCCACTGCCGTCGAAGCCGTGGGTCGCATTTCGCCGCAGGATTTAGGCCTGTGGAATGATGAAACTGAAGACGCGATGGCAAGCCTGGTTAAGTCGCTGCGTGATAACAGCGATATTCCGCTCGGTATCCAGCTCGGTCATGCAGGTCGCAAAGCGTCTTGCTATGCGCCATGGGAAGGCGGCACTCAAATCAGCGCCAAGCTGGGTGGCTGGCAAACCGTGGCTCCTTCTGTCGTGGCTTTTTCTGAAAGCGACGCGGCACCGGAAGCCATGTCGATTGAGCGAATCCACGAATTTAAAAAAGCCTTCATTGAGAGCGCAAAACGTGCAGACAAACTGGGCTTTGATCTTATCGAGCTTCACGGCGCACACGGTTATTTGCTGCACCAGTTCCTGTCACCGCTCTCCAACCAGCGTACCGACCAATATGGCGGCTCTTTCGAAAATCGCATTCGCCTGTTATTGGAAATTTATCAGGAAGTTCGTCAGGTATTTTCTGACAATAAACCTATCGGTGTGCGTATTTCTGCCAGCGATTGGGTCGAAGGCGGTTGGGACATCGAACAGTCTGTGGAACTGTCCAAGGCGTTGGAAAAACTGGGCTGTAATTATGTTCACGTTTCCAGCGGTGGCTTGTCCACACAGCAAAAAATCCCGGTCGGGCCTAACTACCAGGTGCCATTCGCGCAGAGCATCAAACAGGCTGTCGATATCCCGGTGATTGCTGTAGGCCTGATTACAGAAGCGGAACAGGCTGAAGCGATTATCGGCACTGGGCAGGCCGATATGGTGGCACTGGCTCGCGGTATTCTCTATGACCCGCGCTGGCCGTGGCACGCAGCGGCAAAACTGGGCGCGAAAGTCAGCGCACCAAAACAGTACTGGCGCAGCGAGCCGCATGCGGTCAAAGGCTTGTTTAACGCCAAATAATTTCTGATTCGATCAGGTTTTTATAAAGCCATTGATCCTAAGGACGTCTTATCCAGACGTCCTTTTTTATGGGCGTGATGCAAGCTTTTAACACTAAAGAAATCGGCCGCGAAATTGACAAACCCAGGTTCTTTAACAATATTCAAGTCGCTGGTCAGCAGCATTATGGGTGATTTTGCCCGGATGGAACAAAAATAGTGCGGCTGAAAAATGATAAACAGAGGCTAAATTTCACGCATTTTTACGTGGAATCAGTGTTTAAGCCGTTGTAAATTAGGTTTTAATGCCTTGAATTTTCAACTTGATAAAAAATAATGTCAAAATAAACCCCTTAGCCGAGGAAGATTTACCTCCTGTAACAATGAGCTATCACATTATGCAGGTGTTTACCTCGGCTGGCTGCTAGCAGATCGTTAAGCTTTGCGAGTCTTTGCCTTGAGCAATTGGTTAGCGATCACGATCTGAACGGAGCTTATATTTTCCTACTTCAAACTATGACGCAGAGATTTTATGACTCAAGTACCAACTTTTAACCGTTCATTATTACATCCACGTTACTGGCCTACCTGGATGGGTCTGGGACTGTTGTATCTCTTGGTGCTTTTGCCCTACCCGATTATTTATCGCATGGGATGCGGCATCGGACGTTTTTCCATGCGCTTTCTCAAACGTCGTTCAAGCATCGCGCAACGCAATCTGGAACTCTGTTTTCCAGATATGCCGCAAACGCAGCGCGATCAGCTGATCGTTAAAAACTTCGAATCCGTGGGGATGGGCCTGTTTGAAACCGGCATGGCCTGGTTCTGGCCTGACTGGCGTATCGAACGCTGGTTCAAGGTCAGTGGCCTGGAGCATATTCAGCAGGCCCGCGATAACCAACAGGGCGTCTTGCTGATTGGCGTGCATTTCCTGACTCTGGAACTGGGCGCGCGTATTTTTGGTATTCATAACCCCGGCATCGGCGTTTATCGTCCGCACGACAACAAGCTGATGGACTGGATCCAGACTAAAGGTCGCATGCGCTCCAATAAAGCCATGCTGGATCGTAAAGATCTCAAAGGGATGATCCGCAGCCTCAAACAGGGCGACATCATCTGGTATGCGCCAGATCACGACTATGGCCCAAGAGCCAGCGTTTTTGTCCCCTTTTTTGCGGTAGATAAAGCGGCCACCACGACCGGCACTTATCTGTTGGCGCGCATGGGTAAACCGGCGATCATTCCTTTTACCCCGCGTCGTCTGCCGGGCGGTAAAGGCTATGAGCTACTGCTGCACCCTGCGGTTGAGGATTTCCCGCTTGATGACGAAGTCGTCGCGGCGGCCTACATGAATAAAGTGGTTGAGGACGAGATCAAACTCGCACCAGAGCAATACATGTGGCTGCATCGCCGTTTTAAAACTCGTCCTGAGGGTGAGCCTTCTCTGTATTAATTTTAAATTCCCTGCCCATCTAAACCCCTGGCAATGATCTGCTTATCTGCCGGGGGTTTTTCTATTTCAGCCTGGCTGTTTTGCTAAAACAGTTTTTTTGACAGACTTCATCAAAGTTATCTGATTTCCTCTGAACGAAATGCGGCCAATACTACGTCATAATTTCCTGACGTGATTAATCTCTGATTTTTTCATGATTATTGATTATCGGCAGGTGGCGGCGTTAACACTTTTAAAGGACATCATTATGCTGGCAAAACTGAACACTTCTTTTACCCGGATTACCGATCACCCGGACTTTGGCAAACTGCTGTTGCGCCTGACCTTTGGCATTCTTATCCTGTTTCATGGTGTGGCAAAAATTGAAAATGGCGTGGGCTGGATTGCCAAGATGCTGGAAGCCGATGGTCTGCCTGGTTTTATCGCCTATGGTGCTTACATTGGTGAAGTCATTGCGCCAGTGTTGATCATTTTGGGCATTTTCACTCGCCCTGCTGCCCTGGTGATGTCTTTCAATCTGGTTGTTGCAGTTCTGCTGGTCGTCGGCGGTAAATTCTTTACCGTGACCGAGGTGGGCGCTTGGGGACTGGAAGGCGAGGCGCTGTATTTCTTCGGGGGTTTGGCCATTATGCTCTTAGGCAGTGGCCGTTATTCAGTAATGAGTAATCCCGCCCTACGCTAAATTCTTCTTCATAAAGGGGTGACTCAGCCACGAGTTGCCCCATTTAAAATCTGATTTTATTGTGATTTTTTTCTTATCTTCTTGCCTACTCTCATCTCCGTAATCTTATTTAATTTTTCGTAATAAGTTAGCAACATCATTGAAGTGGGTAATAATTCGGCGCATAATTATCGAGCTAATTCATCATATTTTGCGCTCTGTTTTGCCACTCTCACAGAGTAAATGGACCTCACTCATTGGTATTTTATGACCTCGGCACCCGCATCGGATAAAGCACCAGAACCTATTAACTGGAAGCGCAATCTCTTTGTAGCCTGGATCGGCTGTTTTCTAACCGGTGCAGCTTTCAGTCTGATCATGCCCTTCCTGCCGCTATATATAGAAACGTTAGGCGTTACTGGCCATGAATCTCTCAACATGTGGTCCGGCCTGGTATTCAGCATCACCTTCCTGTTTTCTGCCGTTGCCTCGCCGTTCTGGGGCGGTTTAGCTGACCGTAAAGGCCGCAAAATTATGCTACTACGCTCCGCGTTGGGCATGGCCATCGTCATGGCGTTGATGGGAATGGCGCAAAATATCTGGCAATTCCTGATATTACGCGCGCTATTGGGCTTGCTCGGTGGATTTGTTCCGAATGCCAATGCGCTGATCGCCACGCAGATCCCGCGCAATAAAAGCGGCTGGGCGCTGGGTACCTTATCGACCGGCGCGGTAAGCGGGGCATTAATAGGCCCGCTGGTTGGCGGCATTCTTGCCGATAGCTACGGCCTGCGCCCGGTGTTTTTCATCACTGCAACCGTGTTATTTATTTGCTTCCTGATGACCCTCTATCTGATTCGCGAACAGTTTGTCCCGGTTAACAAGAAAGATATCCTTAATCGCAAACAGGTTTTCGCGTCACTTAAAGATCCCAAACTGGTGCTGTGCCTATTTATCACCACCTTGATCATTCAAATAGCCACCGGATCTATCGCCCCAATTTTGACTCTTTATGTCCGCGAACTGGCAGGCAATACGCAAAGCCTGGCGTTTATCAGTGGGATGATCGCTTCCGTGCCAGGTGTAGCGGCACTTATTAGCGCGCCCAGGTTAGGCAAACTGGGTGACCGTATCGGCCCCGAGAGGATTTTAGTGGCGATGCTGGCGATGTCGGTGCTATTACTGATCCCGATGGCCTTCGTGCAAAATCCGCTACAGCTGGGTATTCTGCGGTTTTTGCTGGGTGCGTGCGATGGCGCATTGCTGCCTGCGGTACAGACCTTGCTAATTTATAACTGTACCAATCAAGTTGCCGGACGGGTGTTTAGCTATAACCAATCGTTCCGCGACGTTGGTAACGTGACCGGCCCGTTGCTGGGTGCATCGGTTTCGGCAGGATTTGGTTTCAGGGCGGTATTTTGCGTGACTGCAGGGGTGGTATTGTTTAACGCGTGCTATTCCTACTGGAGTTTGCAGCGCCGTCCAAGTCAGGCAGCCGTGGAATAAATCCTCCTGCCTGCTATGAACGACGCTGAATCGGTCGAAACTTACTTGTTGCCTTCTGGCTGCGCACCACGAGGACCACGCTCGTGATCATGGTGCGGGAAGTCAGGGACTTCGACCACTGAAACACGGACTTCATAATGCTTTCCAGCAGTCGCAGCTGGGATCACACCGTTCAGTTTCTGCAGGGTATCGGTTGGATTATCGCTGGCAACCGAGGCGCAGAACAGCTCACCACCGTGGCAAAAACCGTGCATTGGTGGTGGTGGCATCATCATTCCCATTGGCGGGAAGTGCGGGCCTTCACCGTGGAATGGCGGCTCGTCCTGAGGGTGTGTGATAGGCGCATTCTGTGGAGCTTTGTCGGTTGGCTCTGCGGCATGGCTTCCCACGCTGATTAACGCGGCGATACCACAAAGCGGTAGCAAAATACTGCGAGTAGAAATTTTCATAGCAACGGCCTTATCAAATGAGTTCTCGTTTACTTTGAGCCACTCTTTCCAACGAATAAACCCCGTTTGCTAAACCTTTACCCTATCGTCTCAACCCCTTTGCAAAGCTGAATCTCCATTGACAAATACGTTTGGAAAATAGCCACATTCGCCCCTTAATTTTGTTGGCAAAAATGTTTTAGAGTTATAGGGTATAGGAATACTCCAATTCAAGGAAAAATAAAGGATTATGACTTCTGAAAACTGGTTGCAGGAAATCACCCTACGCGGCGATGTGGTCAGCCTCATTCCCTTGCGTGCCGAACATGCTCAGGACCTTGCTCGCGTCACAGCAGAGGGTGACCTTTGGAAATTGTGGTACACCACGGTTCCGAGCGCAGACAAGGTAGAAGGATTTATCGCAACCGCGCTTAAAGAGCAGCAGGCGGGCGTCTCCCTGCCCTTTGCCGTGGTACTGAACGCTAGCCAGAAAATTGTCGGAACAACGCGTTTTTGTCGCGCGGACACGCAACACCATCGCGTTGAGATTGGCTTTACCTGGTACGCCAAAAGCGTGCAAAAAACGGCGGTAAACACCGAATGTAAGTTCCTGCTACTCCAGCACGCTTTCGAAAAGCTTTCCGCTATTGCCGTCGAATTCAGAACACATTGGCACAATCACCCTTCGCGAGCGGCGATTGCACGCCTGGGTGCCAAGCAAGATGGTGTGCTTCGCAATATGCAACGCGATCCCGATGGCGCGTATCGCGATACCGTGATTTTCTCCATCATCGACAGCGAATGGCCGACGGTGAAGAAAAGTCTGAACTATAAAAGAAGCCAATACCCGAGATAACTTGATGAATTTGATAAGCCTGAGTGAAATTGACGCTGATTCAATTCATCAAATTTGGCGATTAGTTGACACGCCTGTCGAATCATTAAGCGCTAACGTCGGCTGGTCATTTGAAGGTAACGGCATACGGACGCGCACGACGTTTATCCGTGCTTTTCAGGAACTGGGTATCTCTTTTATCGAACTGCCTAATCTGCTCAAAACACCAGAGCGCGTCGAGGATTTAGCCGGTTATCTCGATTCTTTTTACGATCTCTACGTAATTCGAGAATCAAATCACCTGAGACTCAGCCATTTTGCCGAGCATTCATCGAAACCGGTGATCAACGCGATGTCCAGTCAGGGGCATCCTTGTGAAGTTTTAACCGATGCATTCTGGATTAACAAATCGATCGCCCCTGTTAATACCCTGCGTATTGCCCTGTGGGGTCCGACGACCAACGTCTTTAGCTCCTGGCATCAGCTGGCAAATGTGCTGGGTTTTGAACTAATTCATTTTTGCGACCGACAATTTCATCGCCAGCTGAAAGGCGTAACCTTCACCTCTGAACTCGATTTCAGTGCAGATGTGGTGATTACCGATGGTTGGCCAAAGGACTGCGGTTTGCCGTTATCTTTGACCGAATCAATCTTGCACAAACTCGGTTGCCCCCGTCTCCTGCCCACGCCACCGTTCACTCTGGGACAAGAGCTGGATTTTGATCCCCTGCATTATCCGCAGTTTGTAGGCTATCAGCAAAAGTATTGGCTGCTGCCGGTGCAGAAGGCAATTATTACTTATTGCCTTAGAAATCACCTTATAACCACGAATTAAGTTTTTTTATTCCTAAATTGCTGTGGTCGCTAAATCTTCGTCTATTCTTTCCTAAAAACACTGCAACCTGTGTAAAAGGAGGAAATATGTCACTTTATGCCACGCTGGAAGAGGCTATCGATGCGGCACGCGAAGAGTTTCTTGAGAAAAATGCCGACACCTTAGATGACGAATCACCCTCAGTCAGCCAACTGAACCTGCAGAAATATATCATGCAAGACGGTGATACCATGTGGGAAGCCGAGTTCGGTGCCGAGGAAGGCGAAGACACTCAGGATCTTAGCTTCCTGAGCGGTGAAGCGGCGCAGGCGGTTTTCGATGATGACTTCGACAAGCAAGAACTGCTCGAGGAGTGGCAGGACGAAAATACGCTTTATGAGTGGGACGAAGGCGAATATCAGCTGGAGCCACCGCTGGATACTGAAGAAGGCGCTGCCGCGGCCGAAGAATGGGACGACGAAGACGATTATCCAGGACGAGACATTGACTAATTTTTGCTAATCAGACGCAATCGGTCTGATTTTATTCGTACGGCCCGTGGCGGGCATCAATCGGCAACATAAAGGTATCCACTATCATCGACAACGGAACGTCGATGACGGTGACATATCGCCACGGCCCGTCGCGTAAATCCCACTGCACGCCAGGATAGTATTGATTATTATGCCCTTGTCCAGGCACCGTTCGACTAATTATACTGCCACAACCGGACAAGCTTGCCACTGCAATGCCGAGAACAGCCGCTCTTGCGAGTAAGCCCTTATTCACGCCAACAACCCCATTTAATGACCCTTTCTACTGTTAAGTTTATCACAGCTGACTCGCCCGCCCGCGTTAAGTAAACGTAAAGCCTCTTGTTGCCGACCTATCCTCTTACAATGACTAACGTAATAAAATGCTATGTGATCGTTCTGTATATGAATTGTTTATTAATTTTATATTAAGATGAACCGTAAGGGTCCAATCGAGTAAAATTCATCACTTTCAAAATTACCTTAAATTTATCATAAGGTTATTATTCCAACGTTTGATCGTTATTCAAGGTAAGTGAATGGCACTTCAAATCATCTCCGTTTTGTTCTTTATCGCCTCAGTCACGCTTTGTATCTTAAAGGCAAAACGTAATTCCTTCTGGCTCTCACTCAACCTGGTACTTTCAGCGCTATTTCTGCTGCTGAGTGCAATCTGGACCGCCAGCAACTACTTTACCGGCGAAGGCGTCAATGACGAGGTATTGTTTACCATCACCAACAGCCTGACCGGTGCGGGTGTCGGTAAGTACATACTCCCGGCGATTGGCCTGTTAGTCTTCATCTTCCTGGTATTTGGATTGCTTACCTGGATGATTTTACGCAATAAAAATAACGATCGTAAAACCGTCTACAACTATGGTGCACTGTTGCTTGCCTTGCTGGCTATTGGCACTTCTCCGGCTACGGCACAGCTGGTGAGCCTGACGACCTCGCAATATGGCGATGACAAGTCTGATTTTAGCGAAAACTACAAAGATGCAGTCAAAACCATAAACGGCAGCAAACCTAATCTGGTTTACATATTTGGCGAAAGCCTTGAACGCACCTATTTTGACAATGACGTTTTCCCGGACCTGACCCCGGAACTCGGCGCTATCAAAAAAGAGTCACTTGATTTCAGCAATACTATCCAAATTCCCGGCGCTGAAAATACCGTTTCCGGCATGGTATCAGCGCTCTGCGGTATCCCGTTATTTGCCCCTTTCGACAGCAACGCTTCAAGCTCCTTGTCCACTTTTTACCCGCGCAGTATCTGCCTGGGGGATATCCTTAAAGCCTCGGGTTACACCAACTATTTCTATCAGGGTGCGAATCTGGCCTTTGCCGGTAAAGAGCTGCTGCTTTCTACCCACGGCATCGATCATCTTTATGGTTATGATGAACTTAAGCCGATGGTGCAGGATCCTAAATACAGAAACGAATGGGGCTGGTATGACGATACGATGCTGGATTTCGTCTACAACCGTTTCATTGAGCTGTCGAAAGCGGGCAAACCATTTTCGCTCTTTGCCCTGACCGTCGATACTCATCATCCTGACGGCTACATCGATGCAACCTGTAATAGAAAGAGCTATGCCTATGACAACAAACGCAACCAGTCACTGAGCGCCGTTGCCTGTAGCCAGGAACAGGTCGCAAAGCTTATCAACAAAATCAAAGCCTCACCGTATTTTAAAAATACCGTGATCGTGGTTTCTTCCGACCACCTGGCAATGAATAACACCGCGTATTCGATTCTCACCAAACAGAACCGTCGCGATTTGTTCTTTGTGCTACGTGGTAACGGGCCAAACAATCAGGTTATCGATCAGAAGCGAACCACGCTGGATAATGGCGCAACGGTGCTGGATGTTATGGGCGGTGATAACTTTATCGGCCTGGGTCGCAGTAGCCTGACCAGCGAATCTCTGGCCAATAACTATCGCGATATTCGCCACCATGTCCTGCGCTGGAAACCCGCCATTATCAAGATGTGGGACTTTCCGAAAACCATCACTGATTATGCGCTGCACACTGACAGCAAAATGCTGACCTTCTCCGGCGTATCATTCAAGTATCCGCTGATATTACGGGTGAACGATGGGCGCATAGACCCGATGTTTGACGTCTATCTCTCTGATCCCCTTGAAAAGCAGCTCTCTAAACTGGATCCAAACGAAAAATTTGTCTGGGTTGACAGCTGTAGCAAGATGGGGAATATCTGGGATCCCAAACTGCAGAATGTGAACAGCGTTTGTGTGGCGACCGGCAGCTTAAACACCCAACCGCATATCGTCGAAGCCGATCGCGATCTTTACCGTGACAAGGTGGTATTCGATGGCTTGCCTAAGCTCGATGAAGACACATTCCACACCACCGTCGAGAAGCTGGCAGCCGTGATTGACCCAACCCCTGCGAAATAATTTACCCTCCAGAACGCGTTAATTCGCGCTGTTTCAGGCCATAAAAAAGGGCAGTCTGCATATCGCAAACTGCCCTTCTTCTATTTTAAACAACAGCATCAACGGCCTGAAAGTTTTGGCTACCGCGTTAACCGATAGCCCATTCTCATCAGGCGGTTTTCACTCCCAGCGTTTGCGTTTCGGGGAAAGCCTCAACGTTATGCGGCAGCTCGCCGTAATAGTCTCTCCACTCGTGCAGCTCTGGATTAGTCCATACTGCCGAGTGCAGTCGGGCCAGGATCACCGGGTCGCTCAACAGCACCAGACGATCGGCTTTACCGAGGCTCTTCGGCCCGCTCTGCAAGGCTTTTTCCAGCGTCTGCTGACGCCCGTTCTCAACCGCCTGACGCAACAGGTGACGCGATGTCGCCATGCCGGTCGCCAGCGCATTGAAGGTCGGGTTAACCACGGCGTGCATAAAGCCGTTTTTCAGCATACGTTCACGGTTAAGCTTCAGATATTCTTCTGTCGCGACCAGTTCACGCGGCGGATCGTACTCTTCCGGGATCAGGAACAGTTTCGCTCTCTTGCTCTTCATCCCCAGAGTTGCGCGGCTCGACAACACCGACACGATAGGTGAAAGGATCAGGGAGAAGACGATTGGCGCCAACCACCACAGGAAACGGAGATCCAGCCAACCCATGCCCACCGCCCAGACGACACCTAGTGTCAGCTGTGAACCGTGGCGTTTGAATGCCTCACCCCATGGAGTGTCGTCATCATCACGCTGCGGTGAATTCCAAACCACTTCCCAGCCCAGGAACGCGCTCACCACGAATACGGTATGGAACAGCATTCGAACCGGTGCCAACAGCACGGAGAACAGCATTTCCAGCAACATGGACAGCAACAGACGGATTGATCCGCCGTACTGTTTCGCGCCCTTTGCCCAAATCAGCACAATACTCAGCAATTTAGGCAGGAACAGTAGCACCATGGTGGTCGAGAACAGCGCGATTGCCAGCTCAGGACGCCACTGCGGCCATACCGGGAACAGCTGCCGCGGCTGCAAGAAGTACTGCGGTTCCATCAGCGTATGCACCACTTGCAGCGCCGTTGACAACGCCAGGAACATAAACCACAACGGTGCTGACAGGTAAGACATGACGCCCGTCAGGAACACGGCGCGGTGAACCGGGTGCATACCTTTAACCAGGAACAGGCGGAAGTTCATCAGGTTACCATGACACCAGCGGCGGTCGCGTTTCAGCTCGTCCAGCAGGTTTGGCGGCAGCTCTTCGTAGCTTCCCGGCAAGTCATAGGCAATCCATACGCCCCAGCCTGCACGACGCATCAGCGCAGCTTCAACAAAGTCATGCGACAGGATAGAACCGGCAAATGACCCTTTACCCGGCAGCGGTGCCAGCGCACAGTGCTCGATAAACGGTTTTACGCGGATAATAGCGTTATGACCCCAGTAGTGCGATTCGCCCAACTGCCAGAAATGCAGGCCAGCCGTAAATAACGGGCCATAAACGCGTGTCGCAAACTGCTGACAGCGAGCATACAACGTATCCATGCCTGACGCTTTTGGCGCAGACTGGATGATACCGGCGTTAGGGTTAGCGTCCATCAGGCGCGCAAGACCGGTGAGACACTCACCGCTCATGACGCTGTCGGCATCGAGAATAACCATGTAGGCATATTCCCCGCCCCAGCGACGGCACCAGTCATCGATGTTTCCGCTTTTACGTTTCACACGACGGCGGCGGCGGCGGTAGAAGATGCGTCCATGACCGTCTACGTCGCGGCACACTTCCATCCACGCCTTTTGCTCGGCCACGCAGATATCCGGATCGTAGCTGTCGCTCAATACATAGATATCAAACTGGTCGAGATCGCCGGTGGCCTTCACTGACTCGTAGGTCGCACGCAGACCGGCAAATACCCGCTCTACGTCTTCGTTACAAATCGGCATGATAAGCGCGGTGCGGTTGTTTGGATTCAGCGGCTCATTGCCGGTCGTCGAGGCGGTGATACTGTATTTATCGCGCCCGATCATCAGCTGCAGGAAGCCCATTAGCGCGGTCCAGAAACCGGCCGAGACCCAACAGAACAGAATCGCAAACAACACCAGGATCCCGGTCTGCAACACGTACGGCAGCAGTTGCAATACAGATTGCAGCAGATCCTGATTCAGCATATCGGAAGGGTCGATCAACGCCCAGCCCTGATACGGCAAAATGGTTTTCATATACCAGGTAGCGATGGCGGTTTGCACCAGCATCAACGCTAGAAGGATATAGCGACGAATAGAACCCGTGGCGCGCCATCTCTTTTCGGACTCTGGCATTTGAGAAGAGGTATAGCGGCGGGCAATCGCGCTACGGCCCATCAATGTGTCCCAGAAACGGCCTACCGGGTTGGTACGCCAGACTTCAGGGAACATGCTGGAACGCTTAACGGGCGGCATGGCTTTAACCACGACGCGGCCTTCGTTATCGACATCGGATAACTGGCCGCGATCGCTGGCGTCAGGCCAGGCTTCACGTATACGCGCCTTAACCGAAGCAAGCGGGGCCTGTGGATCAGCCGTTTCAATCGCCGCAGTAGAATCACCGCCCAGACGGTGATGCAGAGACGTGAAAGCAATATCATCAGCAGCCGGAAGCTGCTGAGTAATATCCCCTTTCTGAGTCTCAGTCAGGGGCAATGCCTCTACGTACTCTTGAGTAGAATGCGTTGTTTTATTCATTGGCAGGTAACTGATTGCTCCAGGTTTCGCTCAGCGTTTTGTCGCCATTAACCAGAGAAGCGCGCATTTCTACCGGCTTCTTAGGATCTTTCACTTTCAGACGCAGCGTTAAACGCCAGCCTTTGGTGACTGAATTATAGCGGACAGAATTCTCAAGCAGTGTGGCGTTATCGCCCATACTGACCTGAGACGCAACCGGGGTGTCCGGTTTAAGTGATTTCAGAGCAGGGCCTACGAAATCGACTACATAGGCAATGCTGCCGTCTTGTTCACGCACCAGATTAGACTGCTTCACGTCGCCAGCAGAACGCAGGGTCTGTGATACCCAGGAAGAGTCCGGGGAATGCAGTTTGTCTTCATCACGAGTGAAGTGCAGACGGTAGCTGATGTCGATAGGCGTACCGGCAGCTGGCAGCTGGTCCGGGGTCCAGAAGGCCACGATGTTGTCGTTGGTTTCATCCGCAGTCGGGATTTCCACCAGCTCTACCTTACCTTTACCCCAATCGCCTTTTGGTTCTACCCAGGCGCTTGGACGCAAATCGTAACGATCGTCAAGATCTTCATATTCATGGAAGTTACGGCCGCGTTGCAGCAAGCCGAAGCCTTTCGGATTTTCCATGGTGAACTGGCTAACTGACAAGTGCTTAGGATTGTTCAGCGGACGCCAAATCCACTCACCGTTACCGGCGTGAATAGACAGACCGTCTGAATCATGCAGCGCCGGACGATAGTTCATAACGGTTGAAGGCTGGTTAGGGCCAAACAGGAACATACTGGTCAACGGTGCCAGACCCAGCTTGCCGACTTTATCACGCAGATAAACCTTGGCCTGAATGTCTACGCTGGCCTCTTTACCAGGGTAAACGTCGAGACGATAGGCACCGGTGGCGCGAGGTGAGTCAAGCAGCGCATAGATGACCAGATGTTTTTCATCTGGATTAGGACGCTCGATCCAGAACTCGCGGAAACGCGGGAACTCTTCCCCGGAAGCAAGCGCGGTATCGATAGCCAAACCGCGCGCCGACAGACCATAAACCTGGCCCTTGCCGATCAGTCGGAAATAGCTCGCCCCCAGGACGCTCATAATTTCATCATCTTTATCTGCTTTATTGATTGGATAAAGAACTTTGAAACCTGCGAAGCCGAGGTTTTTAACAGAATCGGCATCGTGTTTTACGTTACCGAAAGTAAAGTAGTCCGGGCTGTATTTGATCTCCTTGACACTGTTCGCGGTGACTTCATTAATTTTAACCGGAGTGTCGAAATACATACCCTGATGGTAAAACTCAAGCTTGAACGGCGTGTTCAGATTATTCCAATACGCTTTGTCATGATTGAATTGTATTTGTTGGTAGTCCGCAAATTTCATGTCGCGGAATTGCGATGGCAGATTACTTTTTGGTGCTTCGTAACCTTTATCAGCCAGCGCTTTCGCTTGCTTGGCGACATCATCAATAGAAAAAGCCCAGGCGGATGATGTGAACAAGGTCATCAACACTGCGGCACTCAGCAAACGGACTTTAGTCATATCTGGCCCTTTGGAAAAATTTTTACCCGGCACGTCCCCTCCTTTAAATGCGCTCTACTCATTAGTCCATTTTAAGGAATAGTCGGAAATCCGACAACTGAGAGGTGATTGGATCATCACGTTGATGAACCGTTTAAGCACATAGTTGTACAAGGATATCAATTCGGAGAAAGTCCCGCTATGGAAACTTGTCTGAGTCTATAGTAGGGTTGCGGCCCGCTACTGTTATCGCTTTACAAAAAGCAGACAGTTCTTATTAATATGTAAATTGATGAGAAAATAGGCGGTGGTCAACGGATGTTTTGCTAAAATGGATCACTATGAAACCACAAACTCAACCACGTGAGTTCTTTTTGGACTCTATCCGTGCATACTTAATGTTGCTCGGTATTCCATTTCATATATCGTTGATTTATTCCAGCCATATCTGGGCGGTCAATAGCATTACGCCCTCTGATGGTCTGACAATATTAAACGACACTATTCATGCGTTCCGCATGCAGGTTTTCTTTGTCATTTCAGGCTACTTTTCCTACATGCTGTATGAGCGCTATGAGCGCCACAAGTGGCTCAAGGTGCGCCTGGAGCGCGTTGCTATTCCCTTGGCCGCGGCATTCCCTCTGATTACCATTCCTCAGTTGTTCTTCCTGTATTTCTTTACAGACAAGTTTGCAAACTGGGGAACCATGGATTTTTACCAGAAAGTTAACATCACCGTGTGGGAATTAGTCGCCCATTTATGGTTCTTATTAACGCTGGTTATATTAACGGCTATCTCCTTCTATTTATTCCGTGCATTAAAAGAAAATAAGAATAATCGGATTATTAAAATAATTCGCGATGCGGATTCATTAGGAAAAATCTCAATATTATTTTTATTTTTCGGATTAATATACGCGGCGTTCAATCGCAGCCTGTATCTTTTTGCTCCAGAGTTGTTAGGTAATGGCGCATTTAACTTTATTGTTATGCAGACCCTTTTTTATCTGCCGTTCTTTTTCATTGGCGCTTGTACCTATAAATTTGCCAATTTGAAAAGCATGTTTCTTAAACCATCAGTCCCGGCTTGCGCAGTTTGTATCCTGCTGTTTGCCGCCTACATGATTAACCAGCATGTGAATACGCCAGAGCTTTATTCGATGGAGCTGGATGCAATCATTACCAGTTTGCTGGGTATATTGATGGTGAACGTGGTGTTCTCCTTTAGCCATTACGTACTGAATTTCCAGTCGCCGTATGTGACTTATCTGGTAAACGCGTCGCTATTTGTTTACCTGATCCACCATCCTTTGACGCTGATTTATGGGGCTTTTATTACCCCACTGATTAAGAGTGACTGGTTGGGCTTCTGGCTGGGACTGGTATTCGTATTTGGTATTGCCTTCTTCCTTTATGAAGTGCACAAACGCATCCCGCTGTTGCGCTTCCTGTTCTCGGGCAAGTGGCAATTTATGAAAGAAGAGACGGATGACAAACCCGTTACGACGGGTCGTCAGCAACAAAGTTAAGTGAGATAAAAGTCCTGCGTGGTGGAAAGTTGAGCCGCCACGCAGAGCAGGCCCTCCCCTCTCGATAGTTCCTGTGATTACAACTTAACGACTGTGAATATCAATGGTCGGCACGACCGACATTCCCACCCTCAGGCGCGACAATTCCTGCTGATTGGCATCAAGCAAAATCTTCACAGCCAGACGCTGAGTGACTTTGGTATAGTTACCCGTGGCGTTATCCGGAGTGATTGGTGAGAACGTCACGCCTGTTGCAGGGGCAATGCTGTCTACGGTGCCCTTGAAGGTCACATCCGGCAAAGCATCAACTTTAATACTCACCGCCTGATGCGGCTGTACGTGTGCCAGCTGGGTTTCCAAATAATTGGCAACGATATAGGCCTTGTTCACTGGCACCACCGCAAGAATGCGAGTTCCCGCACTGACGTAAGCCCCGACGCGCACTGAACGCACTCCCACTACACCATCAATCGGCGCGGTGATATCGGTATAAGATAAATTGAGCTGGGCCTGTTGCAATGCGGTTTGTGCAGAATCGATGGCGGCTTTGGCCTGCGCCTGTTCCGCTTTTAAAACATCCAACTGCTTTTCAGCGGCCTGCACGGCGGCCATATCACTTTGCTGGGTAGCCAGCTTTTGACGATAGTTGGCGTCTGAATCATCACGTAAATCCAGTGAGGTCGATCCGCTAGCCGATAAGGCTTTATAACGTTCTGCACTCTTGCGGGCATAAACCAGACCCGCTGCGTCAGCACTGACTACCGCACGCGTTTGTTCGATAGTTGGCCCTTGTTTGGCAATCTGCGCGACCAGACTTTGCATTTGTGCCTGAGCCGTTTCCACAGCCGCTTGCGCAGTTTGTACCGCATTGACGTAGTCGCGGTCGTCGATCTTGGCCAGCAGCTGCCCCGCTTTTACAGCCTGGTTGTCCTCGACCAGCACGGACTGGATAGTGCCCGAAATGCGTGGAGCGACCAGCGTCGAGTCCGCTGATACCACGGCGTCATCGGTAGTCGGTGCAGTCTGGCCGAAAATCAGATACCCGCCCGCCACGGCGAGTAAAACGACGACGGCTAAAACAACCAGCCATACCGGTTTAATTGAAGAGGTTTTGGACATAATTATTGTTCTCTCGATTGTTCTTATAAATTGTCTTTAAGCAAACGTGACCGGGTTAATCGGATTTCTTAACCAACGACTGCGGCGGATAAGTGCGTTTGGGCAACAGCAGCGTTAACAACCCCAGGGCAAAGGCAATGCCGATAATCATTAGATAACTATCTGAAATCCCAAGAATCGTAGCCTGTCGCTTCACTAATGATGAAAATGCGCTCAACGCCTGGGTGGAAACTGATGAGCCGTCAGGATTTAGCGGCGCAAGATAAGTTCCATCGCCGTCATAAGGCTGGGAAAGCAGCGAGTTAACGTTGCCAACGTGATTTAACAGCACGTTGGAGTGAAATTGCTCACGCTTACTGGAAAACTCGCCGACCAGAGCGCTCCCCAGCACGCTGCTAAAACCGCGCACGGTATTAAACATTGCTGAGGCAAAGGGTCCTTCTGGCGGCTGAACAACGCCTGTCGCACCCATCAGCACGGGTAAAATCGCCATTGGCTGACCAAACGCCTGCATCGCCTGTAGCCAGTAGAAATTCTCTCTGGCCCACCCTTCAGTAATATGGCTGCCGCCGTAACACGAGATGCCGATGAGTGCCAATCCGATAATCAGAACCAGGCGACTGTTGATCCAACGCAAGTTAAGCACTGCCGCCACTAACGGAGCGATAATCAGTTGCGGCAGCCCGATGGTCAGCGCCAGCGGGCCGACCTGAACGGCACGAAAACCCTGTACGCTTTCCATATAGCTCGACGGCAGCGCCGATCCAGAAAGCACCAGAACCATTAACCCTCCCAGCGTCAGCAGGCCGTGGCTCAGGTTATGCCGCTTGAGCATTTGCAACTTAAACAGCGGCAGCGGGTGGGACCATTCATTAATAAAGAAGATCAACAGCAGCGCAATTGATGACAGCAGCATCACTACAATCAGCGGTGAATTCAGCCAGTCGAGCCTTTGGCCTTGTTGCAGGACCAGCACCATCAGCGCGATACCGCTGGTCCCGGTGAGCATGCCCACAATGTCTATCTGCTTAAAACGCTCAAAGCGGACGGGATCCTGCGGAATACCATAACCGACCAGTCCCGCGGCCAGCAGGCAAGGCGGTATCACCTGCCAGAAAACCCATTGCCAGCCAACGACATCGGTCCAGAATGCAGCCAGCGTGGTCGCCACATTGGGTCCGAAGGTTGCCGTTAGCACGTAAGCGCTCAGGCCATAAAGTTTGAACTTAGGGGGTAAAAATCGCAGCGCGACAGTCATCAATAGCGGCGGCAACGCCCCGCCGAAAATCCCCTGTATTACGCGTAAAGCGATAAAAACGTTGATATTGGGAGAATAAGGCAGTATTAGCGCCAACAGCGAAAATCCCAGGCAGACACCAATCGCAAACCGGCGCAGTGAAAAGGTCATCGAGAACCACGGAGCCAGCATCATGGCGGCGACTTCGGCTGCCTGGTAAGCCCCAATCGTCCAGCTTCCCGGATCGCTGCTGATATTCAGTGCGCCCTGCACGTCATCCAGCGCGATGTCGGTTACGCGGTCATTCAGGCCGGAAAACATTGAGGCGATAAGGATCCCGATCATCCCAATGACCAGCCTGAGTGTAAAAGGCTGCGGCATCGGCGGAGGAGGTGCAGCCCCACCAGAAGGCTCAACAGGAATTGTAATTTTCTGATTCATAAGTTAATTGTTTAGCTCAACGGCTTTAATAATCATTTTTAAACCAAAGGGGCTGAAAGACTTGCGTCGAAAAATTATTCAATTTAATTAATGATGCACTGCACCACTATACGATACACTGCGCAAATACTATAATACGATGCAGTGTATTGCAATGTGGTTATCGCGCATTTTTAGCTCGCGTCTACAGCACATTTAAGAGGTATAATCTTGGCAAGGAAGCAAATAGTTATGGAAAAATCAGCGCAATGAACAGTGAAAATACGGCGGAAGAAGAACGCAGCGGTGGAATACAGGTCATTTCTCGTGCCGCCGCTATCCTCAATGCATTAGGCAGTCATCCGGAAGGATTGAGCCTTGGCGCAATTGCCAATGAGGTCAATTTGCCGCGCTCAACGGTACAACGAATAGTCGCCGCGCTGGCAGAAGAAAAGATGGTTCGTACCGAAGGTGTTGGCGGTGTGCGGCTCGGGCCGATGCTGCTGCGACTGGTTTCTACTATTCACACAGACGTTATCGCCATCGCCTCGCCCTACCTGCAACAGCTGTGTAACGACACCGAAGAAACCGTGTCCTTAGGCAGAGCCAGCGGCCGACAGATATCCAATATTCACTATATCGTTGCCGAGCGTGAGCTTCGAGTCGTCCCCAAGTTTGGCCTTAATTTGCCGATCTACAGCACATCCGCCGGACGCGCTCTGCTGTCAATTAAAAGCGATCAGGAGATCCGCCAACTGGTGGGTGAAACGCTAGAGCCTGCGACTGAAAACACGGTGAAAGATATAGACGCGCTGCTAGGCAAGGTCGAAATAGTGCGATCCAGTCAAATTTCTATGGAAAGTGGCGAAACCGTGCTCGGCGTTTCAACCATCTCTACGGCAATTGACACAATCCTTGGGCAATACTCTATCTCTGTTTTGATGCCAACCGAGCGTTTCAGCAGCAAAAAGCAACGTGTTGAGGAAGCTATCTGGCGCTGTAAAGAATCGCTAATCAGCGAGATTGGTAAGTTAAGCGGCAAAAGATTGTCTTAAAGAAAGTAAAAGGAATGGCCATGTTTAATGTGATTTTGCTCGCAGTTGATGGTTCGCCACAAACGCCTCACGTGGTTGCGCTTGCCTGTGAGGTTGCGCAAAACGGTTCAACCAAGGTGTTTGTCACCTGCTGTATTGATGAAGCCTATGCTTTTGAAAATCAGCATCAACAGCCTGGAGACGTACTCGAATATCCCGCAGCGGCGGCCGAACAGGATACGGCATCGGCGGTGGTCGCCAACGCTTTACGCCAGTTGGCTGAGGCAGGCATTAGCGCGCAGGGAAATTTGATAGTGGGAGCGGCAGGCGAAAAGCTGGTTGAAGAAGCTAAAAGCAAGAATGCGTCAGTCATCATCATGGGCCATCGTCATTTAACGTCATTTGGCAGGATATTAAAGGGGTCGGTGAGCGCAGAGGTTATTGAGAATGCACCCTGCCCGGTACTGATAGAAGTCCGTGGGTGTTAGCCTTTTCAAAACAAGAAGTACAGAATTGACGTTGGGGATGCCTTCGCATAGCCAGCGCCAACCCTGTACTAAAAATCTTTAAAACCTAACTAGTTATATTGCCTGCGGGATCTCGACCGTTACCAGCGACCCGGAGGTGGACCGTCATGCCATCTTCCTGGCGGTGGGCCTTCATGCCAATGGCCTGGAGGAGGTCCCTCATGCCAGCGCGGTGGGCCTTCACGCCAGTAATAAGCGCGTGGCGGTGGCGGCGGAGCCGGCTGGTAATATACCCAACGACCGCCATAATAACGGTGTTGTGCCCACCAACCTGGCGGACGCCAGTAACCACCATCCCAATAGTAACCACGATGGTCGCGGTCACCGATATTCAGTGATAATCCGGGAACGTTAATCCCGACCGATACATTTGCATGTGCTATTGCCGGGATGCCTGACAAGGCGGATACCACAGCGAGCATCAACATTATTTTTTTCATATTACACTCCACGATCTGTCCGATCTGATGAAGCTGAGTTTACTCCGGCTATCTAGCTGTTCTATAGGAATTTATCCCATTTACCGGCGCCTCACAATTTCCTTACATTTGCGTCAATCCGGTTGCAATTGTCATGATTACGTAAGGCTATGGCGCTAAAGAAAAAATTAACAACCTGCTTAATAAATTGAGTATTTAAGCGCCAGAAGTTTTCAGAAAATTATTTTGAAAAAAATGCTTGAAAAAAATATTTGGCCTTTTCAGCCCATAAAAAAACCGCCGAAGCGGTTCTTTTAGTCTCGTTCTAAACGAGTGCTGACTCAGATTTTACAGCTTTCACAGTCTGCTTCATCTTCTACCATCTCAGGCAAGGCCGCAGCTTTCTCGGCCGCTTTCTCTTCAGCAGTTTCCAGCGCAGCATCTATATCGAAATCAAAAATATCGTCACTCATTGTTGTCACCTTTTTTAAACACCGCGTGTTTCTCATCATTATAGGCCCCTGCTTTTCAGCCACGGGCTAGTCTGCAATAAGTATAAACGACAGCAGACCACAGATACCATTAATCTGTGCTGTGCAGGGACACGCCACCGATGTTAAACCAGGCTCAAAAGGGTTGGATCGTTATCATTGCGGCGAGAAGAATCGCCACCGGACAAGCTTTCAACAGTCAGATTTGCGACTCGCTGATCCAGCGTCCATAGTTAAGGGGAGTCAAAACTGAGGAGCAAACTATGACAAGTTCAAATATTAAAGCCTGGGCTAATACGCGTGAAACC
>CAWUIY010000009.1:0-35429 GCA_963922555.1 uncultured Serratia sp.
CAGCCTGGTAGCTCGTCGGGCTCATAACCCGAAGGTCGTCGGTTCAAATCCGGCCTCCGCAACCAATCTAATGACTCTTATCAAGAAGCTGTTAAAAACAAGCACCCATTAGGGTGTTTTTTTTTGCCTGCGATTTGCCTATTTTACCCACGCCTTAACCTTCCTAGAGCTCATCTCCTTGCCAACATGCCGCCAGCGGCGAAATAGGCTTTGATCCCAGCAAGAATCGACTCGGCTATCTGTTGCTGAAAATGGCCTGTCCGCAACTTGCGCTCTTCCTCAAGATTGCTGATATAGGCGGTTTCCACCAAAATCGATGGGATGTCTGGCGCTTTCAACACCGCAAATCCAGCCTGGTCGACCTTATGCTTGTGTAAATGATTCACCTTGCCAATGCGCGTCAGTACTTCCTTACCGAATTTCAGGCTGTCATTAATCGAGGCGGTTTGTACCAAATCAAACAAGGTATGGTCCAGATAGCGATCTCCGCTTTTACTGACGCCGCCGATTTTATCCGACTCGTTCTGAGTATGAGCCAAAAATCTGGCCGCGGCGCTAGTAGCTCCCTTGGTCGACAGTGCGAACACCGATGAACCACGGGCAGACCGATCGGTAAACGCATCGGCATGAATTGAAATGAACAGGTCTGCTCGCTGTTTTCGCGCCTTGGCGACCCTAACCTTTAGCGGAATGAAAATATCTTCATTACGGGTCATGTAAACTTTCATATTGGGCTGCTGTTTGATCAAATGCTGTAAACGCCGCGCAATTTGCAGCACCACGTCTTTCTCGCGAGTTTTATGTTTGCCAATCGCACCGGGATCTTCACCGCCATGACCGGGGTCGAGCATAATCACAATCGGCCGTTCATGCCCTGCTCTGCCGTCTTTCTTTTTTTCTGCTGGCAACGTTCTGGCGACATTTCCACGATTGTAATCTTCAAGCAACGCTAACAGCGGATCATCGGTTTCACCCTCACTGTTGGTCTGCGGCGAATTTTCTGGATAGAGATCGATGACCAATCGATGCTTAAATTCTGCGATTGGTGCCAGAGTAAAAAGGTGTGGGTTGATAGGCTGTTTTAATTCGATGACTAGCCGTACGGTGGATTGATCAAACTGCCCGACGCGAAGTTGCTGAATATTGGGATCGGCAGCAGTGATCTTTTGACCAATATCTTTAAGCACCGAACTCAGCTGAATGCCGCTAATATCCACGACCACCCTTGAAGGATTTTTTAAGATAAATTGCTTAAACTTGAACGGATGATTGGATTCAAGAGTGACGCGGGTATAGGTTGCTGAAGGCCAGACACGAACGGCAATCACGTGCGGGCTGGCAGCCAGGCCAATGCGACTCACGCTTAACAACCAGGTTGCGGCAGCGCTCTTAAGCAGCAGGCGACGGCCAGAATTATGTTGTTCGTCAGGCATGTAGTCTCAAAGATATCAAAAGATGAATAAAAGTAACAAAAAGCAATAAGACAAACTTTAACGAACTCTCCTCACGCTGTCACCCAGAGGATTGTCAGGATTTTTCAGTTTTTGGAAGGTTAGAAATAATTGAATTTCAAAAACAGAGATTTCTTACTTGCCACACGGCCTTAAAAGAATAAAAATACGAAAATTACGAATAAAAATGCAAAAGAGGTTTTGCCGTGAAGGAACGAAGCACTGAATTGGTCCAAGGTTTTCGCCACTCAGTTCCCTACATCAATGCTCACCGGGGTAAGACTTTCGTTATCATGCTCAGTGGTGAGGCCATTGAACATGAGAATTTCACAAACATAGTCAATGATATCGGGTTATTACATAGCCTTGGAATCAGGCTGGTTGTGGTTTATGGCGCTCGTCCACAAATTGACAGCAATCTGGCCGAGCATGGCTATGAGCCGACTTACCATAAAAATACCCGCGTTACTGATGCCCGTGCGCTGGAACTGGTAAAGCAGGCAGCCGGACTTTTGCAGCTTGATATCACCGCTCGCCTGTCGATGAGCCTCAACAATACGCCGCTTCAGGGCGCGCATATCAATGTCGTCAGCGGCAACTTTATTATTGCCCAGCCATTGGGCGTGGATGACGGCGTGGATTATTGCCACAGCGGCCGCATCCGCCGTATCGACGAAGAGGCGATTCATCGTCAACTCGACAACAATGCCATCGTGCTTTTAGGCCCGGTTGCCGTTTCCGTTACCGGTGAAAGTTTTAATCTGGTTTCCGAAGAAGTGGCAACTCAGCTGGCGATTAAACTCAAGGCCGAGAAAATGATTGGCTTTGGTGCCGAGCAAGGGGTGAGCGACGAAGAAGGCAACATTATTTCCGAGCTGTTTCCAAACGATGCTCAGAGCTTTATCGACAAGATTGAGGAAGTTGGCGAATACCATTCAGAAACCGTACGTTTCCTGCGTGGGGCCGTCAAAGCCTGCCGCAGCGGCGTGCGTCGCAGCCATCTGATCAGCTATCAGGAAGACGGCGCACTGATACAAGAGCTATTCTCCCGCGACGGTATCGGCACCCAGGTCGTCATGGAAAGCGCAGAGCAGGTTCGCCGTGCAACGATTAACGACATTGGCGGCATTCTTGAACTGATTCGCCCGTTAGAACAGCAAGGTATTCTGGTGCGTCGTTCTCGCGAACAGCTTGAAATGGAAATCGATAAATTTACCATTATTGAGCGCGATAACCTGACAATCGCCTGTGCTGCGCTGTATCCATTCCTGGATGAGAAGATTGGTGAGATGGCCTGCGTGGCAGTACATCCTGACTACCGCAGCTCCTCGCGCGGTGAAATGCTACTGAAACGCGTCGCCAGCCATGCCAAACAGATGGGTCTCACCAAGCTGTTCGTATTAACCACACGCAGCATTCACTGGTTCCAGGAGCGCGGCTTCAAGCCGGCCGACGTCGATGTCTTGCCAATTCAAAAGCAAGAGATGTACAACTATCAGCGCCGTTCGAAGATTTTGATTGCCGATTTGTAAGTTCAAAGCTGAAAGTTAGGCCTTGAATAAAACAGCTTAAAAGGCGTGGAGATAATCTCCGCGCCTTTTGTTTTTCTGACGTTAACTCGCCGTCAGCCGCTCAACTAATCCACTGCGCCGTTGCGTTGGCGTACGGATTGCCAATCCCAATACTTTCTCACTGGAATAAAGCGAAAGTTGCCGTTTGGCGCGGGTAATAGCGGTATACACCAGTTCACGCGTCAGGACCGGCAGAAAATGATTCGGTAGCACCAACAGTGTGTGGTCAAACTCGGAGCCTTGCGATTTGTGCACCGTCATTGCATAGGCGGTGTCGTGCACCGGCAAGCGGCTTGGCTGCACCGATTTAATTTGACCATCAGGCAGTTGGAAATAAACCCTGAGTTCTCCCAGCTCGTTGCGAAGCGCAATACCAATATCGCCATTAAACAGGCCCAACGCGCTGTCATTACGGCTGATCATCACTGGCCTGCCTGCATACCAGCGGCCGCCAAGCGCAACCGGACGACGAATTAAGCCGCTGCGTTGCAAAGATTGCTCTATTCGTTCATTTAAGCCCGAGAGGCCGAAGGGGCCTTCGCGCAGAGCACAAAGCACCTGAAAGTGGCTAAAGGCCTTGAGGATGTTTGCCGGTTGGGCATTCGCTGCCACCGCCTCCAGATAAGGGCGATATCCGGCAACGCAAGCCTCAAGCAACGCCTTGAAATCATCGGTTTCATTTAACGGGAAACTACCGACATCGGCTAAATCACGCGAGAGTATTCGCCGCGCCGATGGACTGTCGCCAGCGTTAACCGCGGCGGCCAAAATACCAATCCCCGAGTTGGCATCAAAACGATAGCTTTTACGCAGCAGGCACAGCGAGTCTCGCACGCTGGCGGGGTGCTCCAGCTCAACGCCTTCAACCTGACAACCGGTCAAACGTTCAAGCTGCGCAGCACGTGCCGGGCTGTATCCCTGTTCGGCAAAGCGGCAAATATCGCCCAACACCGCCCCCGCTTCAACGGATGCAAGCTGGTCGCGATCGCCCAGAAAAACCACCCTCGCCTGTTCGGGCAACGCAGCAATGAGTCGTGCCATCATCGGCAAGTCAACCATTGAGGCCTCATCGACTACCAGCACGTCCAGATGAAGCGGGTTGCCCTGATGGTAACGCATTCTTTGGCTATTTGGCTGAGCGCCTAAAAGCCGATGCAGAGTCGAGGCCTCGTCCGGGAACTGTGCCCGTTCTTCTTCAGTGAGATCCAATTGCTGACTGGCCTGTCCCAGTGATTCGGTCAGCCTCGCCGCCGCCTTACCGGTAGGTGCGGCAAGTTGAATACGCAAACGCCTGTCGCTTTGCAGTTGCACTAGCGCCGCCAAAAGCCTGGCCACGGTTGTCGTTTTTCCAGTGCCCGGTCCCCCAGAAATAATCGAGATTCGACGCGTTACCGCTACCGCTGCTGCGACTTTCTGCCAGTTAACCTCACCTGTTTTAGCAGGACCAAATAAAGAATCAAGCACCGCTCGCAGGCGAGGTTCATCTACCGCGAGTTGATTATTCGGCTCATCCATTGCCAATAACGGGTTGGATTTATCATTAATAAAGAACGCCGCAACCTGCCCCTCATCCTGCCACATCCGCTGTAGGTAAAGCCGCTGTTGCTGCAAGACTAGCGGAGTGGGTTGGCTTCCATCACTTATCGCCGGGTGTTGTTCTAACACAGCGAGCCACATTGCCTCGTCTGGTTCACCTGCGGCCAGCCACAGCCCTCTTGCCAAAGCGGGAAAACGCCCTTCAAACAAGGTGTCAGGCTGCAACTCACTCAAACGCAGGCAAACGTGACCTCGTCCAGCCTCAGCGCTAAGACAGGCTGCAGCCAGCATCATTGCCGGATCCTCGCCTGCCACCATGCGCGCAAACTGGACATCTAGCGCTCGCAGTGCACCCAACGCCGTCGCCTGTTCATAGAGTGCTATCATGATTCTGACTCCTGCTGCTGCAAGGATGCCAACTGCGGCAGAGCTTCACCCTTAAACAGACTATCTATCGAAGTAATAAACTCCTCTTTGGGGCGTCGACGGAAAACGCCATTTCCGGGATGTTCAGAATCTACGCCGCGTAAAAACAGATAAATAACGCCACCAAAATGGTGTTGATAGCTATAGTTTGCCAGCCGATGCCCCAGATAACGATGCAATGCAAGGGTATAGAGCTGGTATTGAAGATCGTAACGATGTTGCGCCATGGCATTTTCCATGGCCGACTGCGTATAGGCGCTGCTGTCCTCGCCCAGCCAGTTAGACTTATAGTCCAGCAGGTAATAACGCCCTTGCCAGCAATAAACCAGATCGATGAAACCTTTTAGCATTCCGCGCACCTGCTGAAAATTCAGCGGCGGGCACTGAGCCGATAAGTCGTCATAATGCTGCACCAGAGTATTAAGATCCTGAGATTTTAGCAGGCCATCAATAGGCAGATAGAACTGCAACTCGGACTGTTGCTGTCCGGGGGCCAATTCGCTCAGCGACATCCCTGACTCATCCAGCGGCATAGCCAAGACGGCATCAACCCACTGTTGCAAAATGGGCAACCATTCTTCGCTATAACCTTGCGCTGTAAGCATCTCCAACAACCACTGTGAGTCTACCGGCTGGCTAAAATCGATTTCTTCGAACAGGCTGTGCAAGAATGTGCCGGGTGAAGCACCGCGAGGAAAACTGTGCGGCGTCATCTGCGGCTCGATCTCTTGCGGTTGCTCTCCGGCGGCGTCGACATCCAGTTTCGGTAGCAGATCTTGTGCCAGTGCAGAGCCGTGTTGTTGCAGCCCGGAATAACTGGTCACGCGCCAGAAATCAGCAAGAGTACGCTTCAACTGCGCAGCGGCCAGCTGTGAACTCTCTAGCTGTGGCGGGATCCAGACTGTTGGCTCCACAGGTTCGATAACCGTAACCGCGAAGTTTTCATCCGCAATGGCCTTCAGAGATTCAGACAGATAACCGGCGTCACCCGCCTGTCCGTTTTGAACCAGATAACCCAGAGCGCTGAGATGCAGATCGGTTTCTCCCTGCTTTTTGCGCGTCCCCTGAATCAATGGGGCTATGCCGATGCTACAGTGATACACAGACCGGGTCAGAGCGACATAGAGCAGGCGTAGATCTTCCGCCAGCCGTTCCTCCTCCGCAAGCTGCCTGGTTTGCTCGTCTTCGCTTAAATCCAGCAATGCAGCAAAGTTTTCACGATCGTGATAGAGGCCCTGCTGTTGCTGGCGGAAGTTGCTGATAAATGGTAACCAGACCAGCGGATATTCCAGCCCTTTAGATTTATGAATAGTGACCACTTTAACCAGATGCTTGTCACTCTCAAGGCGCAGTTGCTGGTTTTGCGACTGGGCGTCAGGTTGGGCTATTTGCTGGGCCAGCCAGCGCACTAGCGCATGTTCGCTATCAAGCTGAGCCGCCTCTTCCTGTAATAATTCCCCCAGATGCAATAAGTCTGTAAGTCGCCTTTCTCCACCTGGGTTCGCTAGCAGATCCTCAGCTATGTGCCTTTGCATAATCAGGTTTTTGAGCATGGGTAATACGCCGCGCTGCATCCAGCGTTGGCGATAGCCGTCAAATTCATCAACCAGCTTATCCCACGCCACTTCATCCTGGCTTAATGCGTCCAGTGTCAGGGCATCTAACCCCATCAACCCGGTAGCCATAGCGCTACGTAAAGTTCTTTCGTGCTCCGGCGTCATCACGGCCTGCAGTAGCCATAGCACGTCCATTGCTTCCGGAGTATCGAACACGCTATCGCGGTTTGAGAGATACACGGAAGGAATGTTGAGCATGCCGAGCGCATCACGGATTAACGCCGCCTCACGACGGCTGCGGATAAGAATTGTAATATCAGAAGCCTGCACCGCACGACGTTTTTCACCCTCTATCAGCCAGGCTTCGTGCTGTTGTCCGGCGGTTAACCATTCGCGGATCTGCGCTGCGCAATGGGCTGCCATAAATTGCTGATATTCGCTAACGCCAACGCCTTCTCCCTGCTGAACCCAGCATTGCATTCCTGGCTGTGTCTGGCCGTGAAGCTCAAAACCTAATGCGGAGTTTTTGGGCGCAGGTTGCACCGAAATAAAGGGAATTTCCGAGAAAAGAAACGGCGCTGGCAGTCTCGAAAAGAGCCGGTTAACACTGTTGACCATGGATACAGACGAACGCCAGTTAGTATCCATCGTGTAATGCGCGCTGACTTCGGAACGTGCACGCATATAGGTAAAAATGTCAGCGCCACGAAAAGCGTAAATCGCCTGTTTGGGATCGCCGATTAACAGTAATCCACACTGAGGTTGATTACCGTAAATATAATTAAAAATACGGTATTGTTGCGGGTCGGTGTCCTGAAACTCGTCAATCATCGCAAGCGGATAACGTTGGCGAATAGCCTGAGCCAGCATTTCTCCTGACGGCTGGCCGAGCGCGCTATCGAGGCGACTGAGTAAATCGTCAAAACCCAGTTCGGCATGCTGGCGTTTTTCCTCGGCAATCGACTGACGTATCTCGGTAAGCGCACGGGCAATAACCAGATCGCGAATAGTCAGTGACTCTTCATAAAGCCTGTCGATGGCTTCAAAAACCGCATGTTGCGGCGGCTCCCCTTTCTTGGTTTTTTCGTGCAAAATTGACTGTCTAAAACGCTCCAGCTCTTTAGGCAATGTGTAACTTTCGGTAGGCTGAGAAGCCCATGCACTGACAGCGACCAGCCAAACCGGCAGATAGCGGCTACTGTAGCTGCGCTTATCCACTCCTGACTGAGTGATGATGCTCTCAATATCGCCAGCAGCAGACAGCCATTGCTGTTTGATATCTTCCAATCGCGCGACAATTTGCGAGTGGCGGCTTTCAAGTGTTTCCTGTTGGTCTGGCGGGAAACGTAGTTGCGGGGCTTCACCGTGCAGATAAGACGATAAATCAGCTAACAGCGCTTCGGGGCCGCTCCACTCCTGAGAAACCACGCGAGCTATATCCAGCGGCAGCGGGTAACAGTAGCGCCGCCAAAAATCTGCACACGCCTGTCGACGCAGCGGCATTTCATCCTGAATTAACGTTTGTTCGAACAAGATCCCTGACTCAAAGGCGTTATGCATCAGCATTCGCTGGCAAAAACCGTGGATGGTGTAAATTGCCGCCTCATCCATTTGCCGCTCAGCCGCCAATAACGTTGAGGCAGCCTCGGAGAGATCGGCAATCTCGTCCATTAACGCCGTCAGCATCGGGTTAGGGCTGGATTGACGAATACAGGCAAGGCGCAGCTCGTGGATATTACTGCGAATACGACCGCGCAGCTCTTCAGTTGCCGCTTCGGTGAAAGTCACCACCAGAATCTCTTCTACGGTCAGCCTGCGGGCAAAAGCAGCTTCACCCCCCAAGCCCAATAACAAACGTAGATACAGCAAAGCCAGCGTAAACGTTTTTCCAGTGCCCGCAGAAGCTTCAATCAGCCGTTCGCCAGAAAGCGGCAAAGTCAGAGGATCGAGCTTGTGCGGGATTATTGCTGTCATTGTTTATTAACCTGATGTGGGAAAACTTTTTGCAAACTTGAGGTCGTCGGGAAGGTTTTCCAACCCGCTGGCGCCGCGTAATCCGGCGTTTTGCTATCATTACCTGAAACCTGGGAAAGCATCGCGAACCCGGTCTGTTTAATCACTGCCTGATGATAGAAATCAGCCAGCTCTTTCTGTGTCAGCCCCTGGATCACGGCAATCACTTTCTCGCGAGTATTAAACTGATCGTTGCCACGGCTAAAGTCTTCAGAAAATCTTCCGACTTCCTCGCCCATCGTCTGCGGACGTTGCTGCATATCACTTAGCAGTCCTTGCTTGTACTGATTAAACTCGCTGTCTTTCATTTCTCGCAGGCGCTTTTCGGCTTGAGGGTAAAATGCCAGATAGCGTTCATAAAGATATTTTGGTTGTTTACTATTACTTTGCAGCAGGAAACCAATCCCCCATTGTTTACCTACTGGCATCGGGAAGGCAAACACGGCATAACCTAGCTGCTCCTGGGTGCGCAACTGGCTGTAGAACCACGGCTGAATAATCTGTCCTAAAAGTGCGCTATAGCCCATGCCGCGGACTTCATCATAGCCAACAGGAACATAGACTGCCGCCAATGCGGAGTCGGTGGAGGTTCCTACACGCTGCATATTATATTTCTGCGGATGATTAATAACGATGCGGCTACCCCGCCACCATTGAGTTCCTTGAGGTTTAATTTTGGTCTCAATATTTTTGACCATCTTTTTGACCTGCGCGGCAGTCATGTTTCCATCGACCAGAACTTCAAGTGCACCTTTTTTGAGTAGGTTTTTACGGTAATCCGTAACCTCCTGTAAAGTAATACCTTTCACCAGTTTCTCGCGAACTTCACGCTCACTGTAGGGGATGCGCGAGATGAGCTGCACAGGCTGCAATGCCAGCTCAAACGCCTTGCCTTTGTCGGCAGAATCTAGCCGCTCGAGATACCATGACTTGGCCTGATCAAGCTGTTGCTGGGTAGGCACTACCTTCGGATATTCCTCTACCAGTTCACTGAGCAAATCAGGCAAATGGTCGGTGAAACCGTTCGCATTGAATTCCAGGCCGTGATCTGGCGAGGTTGCAAAGCTTATCCCTCCAATGGATGCCTGATAGCTGAGCTGATCAAAGGCAACCCCGGTCAGATAATCGTTCAGGCCATAAAGAACCTGTTTTTTAGCCGTATCAAGTGACTCCTGGCTGCGAAATGCCAGTGTGACATCGGCCTTTGGTTCAGAACCGAAAAAGTGGCTAGGCATGTATAGAACACGCAAACCTTTCTGATTAACAATCAGCTCTGGATGAGTCTGCTTATTGCTCTTGTTTACCAGATCCAGATTTTCAGGAATATAGGGATTCAGCTTCGGCAACGACAGACTGATTTGCCCTTCCATCTGATGCCATTTGGTGAAATCATCGGCAGGTACTTTATCCACTTCGTAAGGCGCATCAACAAAATAAGCCATTTTATTGTGCGGCTCATTAGGACTGATAAACCAGTACCGCGCCTTTTCAGGTGTCAGACTGTCTAATCGACTATCTATCGCCTGAGGATCAAAACGGTCAGTGATATAAGGCGAATCCAGTACATGATCTACCGGTACGCGAATCATGGTATCAACCAGCCACTCGACGTAGTCCATATCTCGTGTCACGGCCGGATAACGGAAATCCAGAGCCAAAACGTGAGCAATTTCGTCGAAATACTCTTTTTTGACACCTTGGGTACGAATCAATGACAAATAATTGAAGATGGCGGCAATAACCTGATCTTTATTGGCCATTCCTTTATCGGTGAGGGAAACGGATATAGCAAAGATACCCTGATTACGCTGCACCATCGGATCGGCCCCGGCGCTAATGCCGTCTGCAAGCCCCTGTTTTTGTAACCAATCAGACAATGTATTGGTGCTGCGGTTGCCGATCAGATAGCTAATATAGGTATCTGTCTTACTGCGAAAAGCAGCGCTATTGTTGTCGATGGCAAATTCCAGACGCAGCTGTTTGCGTGGTTCTGCCGGTACATAGTGGATAATAATTCCCTGCTGGGCAGGTGTAACGCTGGGAACGGTAATCGGCGGTACAACAGCATTATGATTGGCTATTTTACCGAAGGTATCGGACGCAATCTGCGCCAGTTCAGACAGCGGTTTATTGCTATAAATAACCCCGACCATCAGGTTTGCGGAATAATAGCGGTGGTAAAAATCCACCAGCGCATCATGCAGCTTGTTACCCGGCTTGTCGCGCAAAGTATCCAGATTCCCCCCCGCGTAGCGAGAACCTGGGTGAGCAGGATTCAATGTTTCAGCCCTGACCTGTCCCATGCGCATGCCATCACGCGAGCGGGCCATGGTGAGTTCTGCGTTAACGGCATTTCGTTCTTTATCGGCATAGTTCGCATCGAGCAACGGTTCACCTACTGCATCAGCCAGGCGATCCACCGCCTCTTGCAACGCATCGTTTTCAACCTCGAGGTAAAACGCCGTGCGATAAGATGCCGTGCTGCCGTTATGGCTCCCGCCATGCATTTTCAGGAATTCTGAAAGGCTTTCCGGCTTGGGATATTTTTTCGAACCCATAAGCAACATGTGTTCGGTAAAATGTGCCAGGCCTAACTGGCCGTCAGGATCTTGAAGAGAGCCAACCGATACAGCTAGAGCTGCCAAAGATTTAGAGGCCTGGATATCAGAAACCAGCAATACCGTCATACCGTTAGCCAGTTTTATCGCCTGATACTGGCGAGGATCGTTCTGACTTTTATGAATTGTTTCTGCAATGGGTTGCCAGTCTGTCGCGGACCAGACTACGGGGGTCCAAAACGTCATCAACAACAGTAACCCGCTTACACGGGTAAGCTGTTTCAACATTACCTGTCTCCCTTGAATAAAAGTAAAAAACGAGGCTAAAGAATCGACGTTGTGCGAACCCGTAACCAAAAGCGTGCTCAATAACTCAGACCTCAGGGGTAGCAGATAGTTTTTGTTTCACTGCCCTTTTCAGCCTCTTCGGACCCTTATGCCAGATTATGTTGTAACACGGGTAAAAGGAACCGCTGTGCTTCTGCGATTATTGACTGTATGTTTTCAGTATCTAGCTGACGCATCACACGTTGTATATAAGGATCCTGCCCCTCGCCCGGCACTCGGCCGTCTCCCTGCCAGGTCTGTACCAGCTTGTTTATTCCCTTATTTTGTACTTCAGGATCATTATTAACTGTGCCGCTGGCCTTATCGAAACAAATACTCAACCATGCCCAGCCGCTTTTAGTTAATAATTTCAATGGCGAGCAAAGGCCTTGGCGATAGCCGTCTATTAATATCTGTAGATGCTCTTTGGCAACTTCTGGGGTCAGATTTCCATAACGGAATGCCGTGCCGCTACGTCCAAACATCCGACTTTCTCCCATGCCGCCGTTGGCGCAATAAATAACGTGCTCAATCCATAGCAGCAGACCGTCGCGAGCAAGCAATGCAGCTGGCCTCCAACGCAACAGGCCATCATCCTGCACCTGATGCATCCAACCCGTTATCTTGTAGTCTTGTACCTCAAGATCCAGCTCAATACTGCTGTTATTGGCGCGTTCTTCTCGCACCTGTGCAGCGAGTTCTGCCATATCTTCACATTGTTTGTTCCAGAAAATCTCCCCGAAAGATCCGTAAGGCAACCCTCCGGAAGCTTTGATATGACTAAACAAAATCGCCGGATCCTGCTCATCTATCAAAGCATTAAGCAACTGAGTATTGAGCTGATAACGATTTAAATTATCGACGATGAATGGCTCTTCATCAGACAGCTCTGTCTCTTCAATCAGGAAACTGACGTTAAGTCGCATCTGGAAAAAAGCTTTCACCGGGTGTCGATAAAAACGCAGCAAATTATCCACCGAGATTTCATTGATCGGCAAATCAATCAAGGGTTGATTGAAATCACTGACCGGTGTTCCATGACCACCCGCTGCAGGCAACCACTCCACCGCATAGCTCAGCGTCTGAGCGTCAGCCTCAAAGTTGCTAGCATCAAAAGGCGTGCGCGAATGCCAGTGCTCAAGATGTTCACAAACCTTTTTCTCGCTATCATCCGCACTGAGATCGCGATCGTTTTCCAGACAGTAACTCTGCCCGATGTACTCCATTAATTCACTGACTAAAACGGACGGATAGCGTTCACTGTTATCCTGAATCGAGCGCCCGATATAGCTGATATAAAGCTTGTCCTGAGCCGACAATATCGCCTCCAGGAACAAATAGCGGTCATCGTCACGACGGCTGCGATCGCCCCGTTTAACCTGCTTTGCCATCAGGTCAAAACCCAATGGCGGCAAAGTGCGGGGGTAAATGCCGTCATTCATTCCTAGCAGGCAAACCACTTTAAACGGAATTGAGCGCATAGGCATAAGGGTACAGAAGTTGATTGGACCAGCGAGAAAACGCTGGCTAATCCGCTCTTGATCTAAACGCGATGCCAGTTCATCACGCAGAATAGATATCGGAACATCATCTGGATAACGAGCTGCAACCCCTTGATTAAGAACCTTTTGCCATTGTTGTTCGATCAAGGCAAGCGCGACCTCGGTTTCTCCTTCTGAAGAGAAGAAAGTCATCAATAATTCATGGCAAATCGGCAGCCAATCTTCAAGGCTGCGGGACTGTGAAAGGCGAATCCGCCACTCGCTAAGCTGCATCAGTAATTCGGCAAGATGCCCAGCCAGTTCAGCCGCTAAACCGGTAGATTCATCGTAAGGCAACACGCCTTGCCAGTCCCCTGCACGACTGTCCATGGCATAACCGAGCAGCATGCGGGTCAACCCGAAATGCCAGGTGTGCTGCCCGGTGGCAGGCAACGCCAACTCACGCACGTTGTTGTCATCTAACCCCCAGCGGATGCCCGACTCGCCAACCCACTGCCTTAACAATCGTAAGCCGTCTTCATCAATCGAAAAACGAGTCGCCAGGGCCGGGACTTCCAGCAATGCTAGTACCTGCTCAGAGGTGAAACGGCTCAGCGGCAAATCCAACAGGGAGATAAAAGCCTGCAACGCGGGGTGAGACTGGCTAGCTTTGCGGTCAGAGATTGCAAAGGGTAAATAACGTTCTCTTGGCGCGTTGCCGAACACTGCCTGAATGTAGGGAGCATAAGCATCAATATCGGCTACCATCACGATAATATCGCGGGGAGTCAGGCCTGGATCTTGCTCCATCATTGCCAGAAGGTTGTCGTGTAAAACTTCTACCTCACGTTGAGGACTATGACATATATGAACACTTACTGAACTATCTGAAGCCTGCAATACGCGTTTTGTTTCACTGCTGTTGAGCGTTTCAGGTGTCATGCCAATAACAGCGCGGTCCTCCAAATCGAGCATGTCTTGTTGAATCGCATGCAACAACGTTTCATCACCCACGTCGACAAAAGCGTGTACTTCCTGAATTCCTTCAACCTGAGAAAGCAGATACATGTGATCACGGCCTAGCTTGCCCCATGAAGCCAGCAACGGATTGCTAAGATTCTGTTCCCCTTCTTCATTAAAGAGCTGCTCGGCGAGTGCAGGGTCACGGAAAAGACCTGATTCGCTTTTCTCAAGATAATGTCTGCGCTTACGGCTTTGCAGACGCGCTAAAAAAGCATAATTCTGAATATCTCCCCAATAATACTGACAAGGATTGGTAAACATCAGATGAATATCGATATGCTTACCCAGGGCTTGCAATGCCTGGAGATAAACCGGTGGCAATGCGGAAATGCCGCAAATAAATACTCTTTTCGGCAATCCTTCAGGACAAATATCGGTTTTGTTCAGAGCCTGAATAAAGCGTTCGTAGAGGTTGGCCCTGTGCCATTCAGGCTGTTGCAACTCTTCGGTATATTCACAAAGCGCACGCCACAGAGGTGCTTGCCATTGCTGAGAGGCATCAAGTTCTTCCTCAACCAGTTTTCCCTGTTGCCAGGTTTTGAGCCATTCGGGGCGATAAACTAAGTATTGGTCGAACAAGTCTGCGACTCGCGCAGCAAGCTGGTGAATCTTTCGCTTATCGCGATCGTCGGTTAAATAGTGTTGAAGCGGGGCGAATTCTGGTAATTGAAGCTTGCCTGGCAGAAGCCACATCAGTTTCCAGGTCATCGCGTCTTTGCTGAATGCGCTTTCCTTAGGGATACCAGGCAAAACTTTAGTAAACATGTCCCAAATAAAAGTCGCGGGCAGCGGAAAAGCAATATTCGCGGCGATTCCAATTGACTGCGCCAGTTCCATTTGCAGCCACTGCGCCATTCCAGGACTTTGAACCAGAATGACTTCCTGCTCGAAAGGGTTATCCAATGGACGTCCTTCAATCAGGCTAGTGGTCAGCATTTTAAGCAAATCTAGCTGATTGGAATGATACACCGTGAACATAGCTGTTTCCTTGAGGCCCTTAAGCAGCAATTAAGTGGATCCACTGTAACTCGCAACCAAGCTACCGGAATATTTCATACTTTACTGACCGATCGCCTTAATGCAAACAAAGCCGGGTAGTCTGTGCCGTTATCGCCAGGAATAGCCGTTATTTGCCGGAAAATCCGTCGATAGGCTGACAAATCAGACGAGTCAATTGGCTTGTGTAGTGCAAAGGGGTCGTGACGACAGCCGTTACTCGCTGGCATCCAGGCGAGGTTTGAACAGGATTGATATTTACCTGCCAACCCACTTTTTCTGTAGGCTTACCCTGCCCTGTAACAGCAAAACTCTCGAGTTGCTCATGCGCCTCACTCCAGGCCTGGCGTACCTGCCATTGGCGGCTAAATCCCTGGCTCAAAGACTGATAGTAATGTAATAACCCCAACACCGAGATCGATAGTAAAAACATGGCTAAAAGCGTTTCCGCCAAACTTAGTCCAGCCTGGAGGTCTCCTGAATTGGCATTATTCATGGCAATTGTTCTCTTCCTTGAAGGGGCAAAAGTCCAGCCAGGTGTTAGGAATAGCTTTAAAATAGCCTCCAATACTGGCCTCCGACTGAAAAGTTGCAAGCTGGTAGGCATACACCGGCAAGGCATCTGCATTGAATCGCCCTTCGCCTCTCAATACGTACTGCCCTTCTGCCTCGCCCGGTTTTACACAACTGCGAAAAGAACTCACATGAGATGAAGGTAACAAAAGTTCGCTATATGTTGTTGATTCAACACATTGCCATTGAGGATCGTGTTGATAACTCCACCTATTTGAAAGCCCCCAGTTAAGTGATGAAATTGCCAGTTCCCAGGAAAGAAGATAGTTTTTCTCGCTTCGAGTCAGTGCTAACGCCCCGTTAAGGTGCTGGTTTACCGTATTCAGCCCCAATAGCCCCAGAGCCATCATCATCATGATTGCCAGAATCAGAGCGCTACCACGCTGCCGAGTATTTTGCCCATCACCTAGCTGGTTCATTGGATTTTAACCACCGAGTATAACCTACTGCTAATATTAGGCCTTTTCTTCCATTGAGCGGTGACTGCCAAACTCAACAACGCGCTTCCGTTAGCGGCTCTCACTAGCGTTAATTCGAATTGGTTCAGCCGAACCTCTGTAGGATCTAGCATTCGCTCCCAGCCAGAGCCATCGCAGCTCGCCACGCCTCGTTGGCTTTCAAGCATGCCGTCGCGTAATCGGTAACCGAAATACTCTGAATCGGTATGGCCTATTGGTTCCCATCGGCCGTTTCGATTGAGATCATAAGCGATAATAATGCATGAATTCTTGGCTTCACTGCTTGCCTGGCTGATTACCAGCGGTTTGCCATTGCAAGTTCCAGCACAAAACCCGGCCCTTCTGATGTCCTTCTGTAAGGTGCGTGCGGTTTGTCGTAACAGTTGATCTAACTGATAATGCTGGCTCAATTGCTGTGTTCGCTGTCTTAACATCGGTAAAAATTGCATGGCCCCAATAATCAACATGCTACCGATCCCCATTGCAAGCATCGCCTCGGGCAGGGTGAAGCCTTTTTCATTTAACATATGGCTATCCCCGCGATTGATTTTCCCTCACTGCACAGCCGGATTCTGCCTCGTGCAGAAAGGATGACTCTCACCGTGCCTGCCGCGTTACTTAAGGTAATATGTCCAGCCTGAGCCATATTACGCAGCCCATAAAATCCCATAATTTTTTCAGAGAAAATGCCCACCGTGATATCCGGAGCTGTTGGTTCGAACAGGCCCGTCTGAGATAAAGAACATCCCACGGGTTTAACGCCACTGCCCACGCAACCTTCTTTTCCGACAATCGCCCATAAAAGCAGGGTTTGATTGTACCGATATGACTGAGACTGTAGCCCGGTCAGGTAAATGCGCAGTCTTTGCGCTTGCTGTTCCAACTGTGCGCGTTGCTGATGTTCACGCCAACCCTGCAATGACCAAATGCTCAACATGGCTACCAGCCCAAGGACCAGCATAATTTCAATCAGCGTCATTCCGCGTTCTCTTGCTGAGATATGATTTTTCATGGGGCGAGTTTACGACGAACAGATGTCCTGAAAAGCGAGAAATTGGGCGTTCCCAGGACGTCTCGCAAAAAAACGTAGAGGATTACATCAGCAGACAAAGTTTTAGGAACCTATATTCCAACTCATTGAGATAGGGCAAGAAAGGATTGGTAAAACTAAAAATCAGGAGTAAAAAAGAGGCATGGGAAATACGGGGAAGATGAAAAACCAACCGGCAAAATCGCCGGTTGGCCTAAAGAAAGCCTAGATGGCAACCGGAGCTTTAATCGCCGGATGCGGGTCGTAACCTTCGATTTCAAAGTCTTCAAAATTATAATCAAACAGTGACGCAGGCTTGCGTTTGATGATCAATTTCGGCAATGCACGTGGTTCACGCGTCAATTGCAAATGCGTCTGTTCCATGTGGTTGCTGTAAAGGTGGGTATCTCCACCGGTCCAGACAAAGTCACCGACTTCAAGATCGCACTGCTGCGCCATCATGTGCACCAACAACGCATAGCTGGCGATGTTAAACGGCAAGCCAAGGAAAACGTCGCATGAGCGCTGATAAAGCTGGCAAGAGAGTTTGCCGTCGGCCACATAGAACTGGAAGAACGCGTGGCACGGTGCTAAAGCCATTTGATCAAGCTCGCCGACATTCCAGGCTGAAACAATAATACGTCTGGAATCTGGATCCTGCTTCAATTGGTTAACCACGTTGGCAAGCTGATCGATTTGCTTGCCATCTGGAGCACCCCAGGCACGCCATTGTTTGCCATATACCGGGCCGAGAGAACCATTTTCATCGGCCCACTCGTCCCAGATGGTGACTTTATTTTCACGCAAATAGGCAATGTTGGTTTCACCTTTCAGGAACCAAAGCAGCTCATGAATGATGGAACGCAGATGGCAACGCTTGGTAGTGACCAGCGGGAAACCTTCTTGCAGATTGAAACGCATCTGATGGCCAAAAATCGACAATGTACCGGTGCCGGTACGGTCGGCTTTAGGCGTGCCTTCATCAAGCACTCGTTGCATTAATTCCAGATACTGTTTCATATTACCTCAAGACAATTGTTTCTGCGGGCGACGGTAGGCCCAGACGAACATAATGATACCAAATACGATCATCGGGATGGAGAGAATTTGCCCCATGCTGATGAAACCGTCAAATAAACCAAGCTGTGCGTCTGGCTGGCGGAAGTGTTCGACGATGATACGGAAAGCACCATAGAAAATCAGGAACAGGCCAGAAACACTGCCCATAGGGCGCGGTTTACGAATAAACAGGTTAAGAATGATAAACAGCACTACACCTTCGAGCAGCAGTTCATAAATTTGCGAAGGATGACGTGGAAGAACGCCGTATTGGTTCAGCAGCGGCTGCCATTTCGGATCCGCGGCCGCGATAGCAACGTCTTCATCATGGGATCCCGGGAACAGCATTGCCCAAGGCACATCGGTGGTTACACGACCCCAAAGCTCACCATTGATAAAGTTGCCTAAACGACCAGCTCCCAGACCAAAGGGAATCAAAGGTGCAATAAAGTCTGATACCTGGAAGAAAGTGCGCTTGGTACGGCGTGCAAACCACAGCATCACCAGAATAACGCCAATCAAACCACCGTGGAATGACATACCGCCATCCCAGACTTTAAACAGATAAAGTGGGTTATCTATGAACAGAGGCAGGTTATAGAACAATACGTAGCCAACGCGGCCGCCAACGAAGACACCCAGGAAGCCTGCATACAACAGGTTTTCGACTTCTTCCTTTTTCCAACCGCTGCCAGGTTTGTTAGCACGACGAACGGCCAGCCACATGGCAAAAACAAAACCTACCAGATACATCAAGCCGTACCAGTGAAGTGAAATCGGCCCTAATGAAAAAATGACCGGATCAAACTTGGGAAACGCCAGATAGCTGTTACTCATCCATCACCACAAATTATAAGTTGTTGTGGGCCAAAAGTTCATATTGTTCAGGTTGTTAACGGCAGTAATTGGAGTTGCAGCAAAGCAGCATATCAACACTGCCAGCACAACTACAGCTTCAAGTACAACGGGTAACAAAATGAGCAACTCAAGGCCAGAGGGTGCAAAGCATAGCATAAGACAACAGATCTCTGGTCCAACGGTGCGGGAAAAGATCTGTAAAAAAAAGTCTCCTCATGATGCAACGCATTAACATGCTGAGACTTTTTAGGCAGGAAAAAGACTGAATTCGGAACTATTTACCACCGCGGATTAGGCCACCAAGGCCCCTGCGCTCCATAAATGCTGAGGTCATATGTCGTACCTCGCTGGTAAACTGCGCCTGTAAAACTCGGCTAACCAACTCTTGTGCATCGGCAATATCAATCTGTCGCAGGAGATATTTGACCCTCGCGACGCTGCGACCGTTCATGCTGATGTTGCGATATCCCATGCCAACCAGCAACAGCGCGCCCATTGGGTCACCGGCCATCTCGCCGCAAAGGCTAACATCGACACCGGCTGTCGCACCGTCACGAGCTATCTGATTAAGCACGCGTAGCATAGCCGGGTGCAAGCTATCGTAAAGCCCGGCAACACGGGTATTGTTGCGATCCACAGCCAACAGATATTGGGTCAGATCGTTAGTGCCAACGGAGATAAAATCGACGCGCCCAGCCAGTGATGGCAGCATGAAAATCATTGAAGGTACTTCAATCATCACACCGATACGCGGTTTGGGCTGTGCATAGCCCAGCGCTTCTTCAACCTCTCGTCCAGCGCGGTCAATGAGTCGTCGAGCTTCATCAATCTCTTCGAGACTGGTGATCATGGGTAGTAGAATGCCCAGATTACCCGTCGCCGCATTGGCACGCAGCATAGCTCTGACCTGGATCAGAAAAATTTCAGGCTGATCAAGGGTAATACGAATCCCGCGCCAGCCAAGGCAAGGGTTCTCCTCGCTGATAGGCATATACGGTAGCTGTTTGTCAGAGCCGATATCCAGGGTACGTAAGGTCACCGGCTTTGCAGGAAACAGCTGGAGCATTCCTTGATACTGGGCAACCTGCTCTTCTTCCGAAGGGAAGCCGCTTTGCAGCATAAAAGGTATTTCTGTGCGATAAAGACCGATTCCGTCTACCCGACCACCGAACAGTTTTTCGTGATCGGCACTCAGCCCCGCATTCAGCATCACCTGAATTCGCTCGCCGCTGTGCATTTTTGCCGGCTGTTCAACGTCGCTTTCTGCGCGCTCGCTAAGCTCCATTTCTTCGCTGATTAGACGGCGATATTCTGTAACCAGCACCGGTTCAGGATCGATCAACAGCTCACCGCGATAGCCGTCGACAATTAACTGTCTCTGGTTTAACAATGAAGGCTGAATATCGGCCCCCATCACCGTCGGTACGCCCATCGCGCGCACAAGAATCGCCGCATGGGAGTTGGCAGCGCCATCACGCACTACGACGCCTTTTAGGCGCTCCTGCGGAACCTCTGCCAGTAGCGTGGCGGTAAGCTCGTCAGCAACCAGGATGAAGTTTTCAGGCCACTGAGTGTCACCTTGAGCATTGTCATCAAGGTGGAAAACCAGCCGTTGCCCTAAAGCACGCAAGTCGCTGCCGCGTTCTCGCAGATAGGTGTCCTGCAAACTGGCAAACTGAGCGGCAAACTTCTCTACCACTTTTTTAACCGCCCACTCGGCAACAGCGCCATGATCGATTTCATCGAACAGTTCGCGCTTGAGCCTGGCATCGTTTAACAGGTGGGAATAAAGGTCAAAAATGGCGGCACTTTCTTTTTGCGCGCTGGCGGTAAAGCGTTTGCTAAAACGACGAAACTCGGCGCCCGCATCTTCTAGCGCGCGCGTCAGGCGCTCGCGCTCGCGAATAGGGTCGAGCGTGGAAGCCATGTAAACGTGATCGAGCGATGGCTGATTGCTGTCTTGCCAGCCGATACCGATAGCTACGCCAGGTGAAGCAGGTAAAGCCTTGACGCGAGTCTGTCGAAAGCGCCCATATAAAACGTTGAGCTGCGCCTGGGAAAGGATCGCCGCCATCTGCGTCGCCAGCGTGACCATGAAAGATTCTTCGCTTTCGTCAAACTGGCGGTGCTCACGCTGCTGAATAACTAATACGCCCAGCAACTGGCGGCGGTGGATAACCGGTACGCCAAGGAACGAGCGGAACAGGTCTTCTTTAACCTGAGGAATGTATTTGAAGCTTGGATGGCTTTGCGCATCAGCAAGGTTAATCGGCTCAGCCAATCTTCCCACCAGCCCGACAATACCCTCGTCAAATGCGAGCGCAATAGTTCGCCCACGAGGCTTTTTCAAACCTCGCGTAGCCATCAGGTAGTAACAACGACGATCGTTATCAGCGAGATAGATCGAACACACTTCTGTGTCCATCGCCATGCAGGTTTCATTAACCAACACATCCAGCGCATCATTCAGGCTGGACGCCATCGCTACCTTTTCAACTATTTCTCGCAACCGCGTGAGCATTTCTTCGTGACTTAGCCTCTTTTACGACGATACGCAGGGGGAGTTCGGCTAACCGTTACTTCCTGCATTGGCATCACAGTAGTGGAAAATTCCTTCATGACCCGGCGATAGACATCACGTTTAAATGAAACAACCTGACGAACCGGATACCAGAAACTCACCCAGCGCCACCCGTCAAATTCGGGCGTACTGCTGCGTTGCATATTGATGTCTGCATCATTACACATGAGTTGTAACAGGAACCATTTTTGCTTTTGGCCGATACAGACCGGCTTTGTGTCCCAACGCACCAAACGTTTTGGCAATTTATAACGTAACCAGTTGCGAGTCGAAGCCAGAATTCTAACGTCTTTTCTACTCAGTCCCACTTCTTCAAACAGTTCACGATACATGGCTTGCTCTGCGGTTTCTCCGGGATTAATTCCCCCCTGCGGAAACTGCCATGAGTGCTGTCCATACCGACGGGCCCATAAAACTTGCCCCTGTTTGTCACAGATTACGATACCAACATTCGGGCGGTAGCCATCATCATCGATCACCGGACTACCTCGATAAGCTTAAAATGCATAGATACACTGATTGTTTCATACTACCACTAGGCGGTAAACCACTGGTTATCACTCAGTTCAATTGATGAAAACAGGGATAACTTTGGGAAAATATCAAAGTTATAAACAGCTGTCGGTGTTTTTAACCAATTTTATTCACTTTTTCTGTGGATAGATGTGTGAAGAACATAAGAGTAAGACGGGTAAAACTAATTCCAGTCTGCGTAAAACCTCACAAAAGTTTAAAATAAAATTCATATAAAACATGTAAATAATAAGATATCCACTGCTTTAATACAGGGGTTATCCTCAGGCAAAACCAACAGAGATCCTAAACTGGCGAAAGATCGCACAATGTTGATTTTATCCACAGATAAATACTCAATACAGGTTATATATGGGACAAAACCTCATAAAAACCCCCTCGTCAAGCCTGTAAATGGAAACAGTGCTATCAAATACTGTGGGTTATCCCACAAATCTGTGGATAACCAGGTGGAAGATCCTGTTCATTGCGCCCGTCAACAGGTGATCAACTCTAAAAACCCTCCCCTTCATTAGGTTTAGGAGGCAAAAAAACCCGCTACAAATCATGCTATTATTCGGGTTAATCACAGCATCGAAATTAATTTTTCTATTGATGCCAACGAGTGTGCGTTTTTTAACCAAAGATAATGAGACTTTTTTATGTCGATCCCCTTACCTGCTCTTCAACCCCCACAAGATGAACACGCGCTGTTAAACCGCGCCCAATCTCTTGCCGGTTACACGCTGGGAGAACTGGCTGAGCGGGCAAATATGGCGATCCCGCCGGACTTGAAGAGAGAAAAAGGTTGGGTTGGCATGCTACTTGAGATTTACCTGGGGGCGAGTGCTGGAAGCAAGCCAGAGCAGGACTTTCCCGAGATTGGTGTAGAACTTAAAACCATTCCGATAGACGCAGAAGGGAATCCTTTAGAAACTACCTTTGTGTGCGTTGCTCCGTTAACCGGCAACAGCGGCGTGACGTGGGAAAGTAGCCATGTAAGGCACAAACTGGCTCGTGTGCTATGGATACCTGTCGAGGGCGAACGTCAGATCCCCCTCGCAGTACGCAGGGTCGGCACGCCACTGCTTTGGAGTCCGACTGCCGAAGAGGACCAGCAACTGCGCCAGGATTGGGAAGAGTTAATGGATCTTATCGTTTTGGGAAAAGTTGAAAGCATTACCGCGCGGCATGGTGACTTTCTACAACTGCGCCCTAAAGCCGCTAATAATAAGGCGAGAACCGAAGCCATTGGAGAAATGGGTCAACCGATCATGACCTTGCCCCGCGGCTTTTATTTAAAGAAACGTTTTACTCGTGAATTGCTGGCGCGCCATTTTCTACTGTAAGTTTTTATATAAGCCAGATCACGGCTTATAACCGGCGTTAAGGCTGCGCCAGGCTCTTTTTTTGCTAATCTTAAATGAGTGGTCTGACAGGACCGGATCCAGGGGATGCACAATGAAAAATGCTGTAAAGATCGTCGGTGCGATGGCTTTGGCGTTAGCCCTTGCAGGTTGTACCAGCGATTACGTGATGGCAACCAAAGACGGTAATATGATTTTAACCAATGGTAAGCCTGAGCTTGATAAAAGCACCGGGTTACTGAGTTATGTCGATCAGCAAGGCAATCATCGCCAAATCAATAACAATCAGGTTAGCGAAATCATGGAACGTTGATTTGGCATGCTCCTGCCTTTCTTTAAATCCGCTTAGTTACCGCAATAAATGCATACCGGCGTGATGTTACGCCGGTATTTTTGTTCGACGAAACGTAGGAAAACCTGCCACTGCGAGTTCTAGTCCAGCAATTGCAGCGACGAGTAAAATAAACCATGATTTACCCGCCTCTACCAATATCCAGCCCCCAAAGGCCGGAAAACCAAAAATGCCTACGAAATAAGACATAACAAACCAAGTCATCGCAGCATGCCTGTTATCTAACGTAGTTTCATTGATAGCCCAAGTTTGAATTATTGGATAAACCAGCCCATAGCCTAATCCAGTCATTACAGCAGACATGATCTGAAAAGACGGATGGATAGGCATTCCCTGCAGGCATAAAACGCCGAATATCAGACACAGCATCAAAAAATATATCAGTTTCAATCTTGGGAAAACTGAAAGAGACTTAGCAAATAAAAGTCTTGATAGAACAACGGTAATTGCATGGACGGTAAAAAAAGTACTCGCTAGCAAACCAGTGCCAGCAGCTAAGGAATTTTGAAAAGTCATTATTGCAGAAAATACACAGCCGCCTAATCCTACCATAATGATGGGCCTGATTGCGCTACTGGAGCTTATTTGGGATAAGTTTTTGAACCAAGGTCTCAGTGCAGGATTGTTGATGATTAATATTTCTTTCCTGCCAAAAACACTTAGCAGAACTGAGGCAAAAACAGCAGCAATTCCAACATATATGAATGCAGACTTAGTACTGATTTCCAATTGTTCAACAGCCGCACCCAGCAAGACAGGTCCGCCACAAATTCCTGCCATCTGAAAAGCACTAAAGCGGACAAACCAGCTTCCCCGCTCGTGATCATTTACCCGCTCTGATAATGCCATAGGCCCGCCTATATAAAACATCCCCCAACCAAGGCCTATCAACAATGTAGCGAAGTTAATTATACCGCCTGATTTATCACCCAGAACGCCTAAAATCAAAAAACCTCCTGCAAGAATTAATGCTGCTAATGCAGCAAGCCAGGCCGCTTCTAAAATTCCGGCAAACCACCCAACCAAAGGAACACCAATGAAAGTTCCTACTAATGCAAAGAACATGGTGATTCCTGTATCAATATCGTTACCACCTAAAGAAATTAAGTAACTTGATATTAGAAAAGTGGCACCATAACCTGCAGCCATAAATAACGTTCCAAATAATAGATATACTGCTGAAGAGGTTCTCATTTTTTGAAATTCCGTTTAGGTATGTTGCCTTGCTGAATCCTCATGAATTGCTACTATCTGTTCCAAAGATATATTAAATTTTCTTGAATAAGGTAAAAAAATTTCCCTTATAACGGGATGTAAATTGTTTAATCTTGGATGACGTTTTTGAGAATTTGTCAAACCTTTAGCTAAAAACTGAAGCCGAAAAAACCCAATATGATCAAAAGCTACTGATATTGCCGGTAGATAGTTTTCTTTCGCCTGGATTTTTTTGCCAGCCTGAGAGCGGCTTCAAAAGCGAAAAACTGGCAATCGACCTCGACCTCATTTTGATCATTTAAAGAAACCCTAAAGTTTCCTGCTAAGATACTAATCTTGTTATTCATTTTACACATACATTATCTCTCCTACTTCCATGAGGTAAGATGACTGAGAATTTATCGTGCAACCTTCATTAATAAAAACCATTACACTCGCTAAATAACTTGAACAGGGTAATTACTTATTAATAAAAAAAGAAGAGCCAACTCCACACCTCTCTATTATTTTTATAAAATAGAGATCGCCATCAAATTACAAAACCCAAACTATTATTTATGAATTAAAATAACAGAGCCATTTTAAATTTAACTTATAGATATATTCTAAAATATTAAACATCCATACTCAGACATGATTCAGCGACGACTGAGTACATTTCTTAGATTCTTAGCTTAACAAGCTGGGTAGCAAAACGAGCGCTTTGCCCCTTTGCTCTTCCCCCTCTTGCATCCCTTGTATATAGTCAATAATGCGTGGCTGCTTAGATACGCGCTTTTTTGGCTATAAGAGGACCGTGCCTGATGCTTGCGGCATGATTCAACGACCACACATTCAAGCGCCAGCCAGACATTCTCAGACACTAAGGAAGACAGGCAATGCTATATCATCGTATACCCCACAGTTCTTTAGAAGTGAGCGTACTGGGATTGGGCACCATGACCTATGGTGAACAGAACACCGAAGCCGAAGCTCACCAGCAGCTCGATTACGCCGTTGCGGCAGGGATCAACCTGATTGATACTGCAGAAATGTACCCTGTCCCTCCTCGCCCTGAAACTCAGGGTCTGACCGAAAGCTATATCGGCAGTTGGATCAAGGCGCGTGGAAACCGCGAAAAGATCGTGCTCGCCAGTAAAGTTGCCGGGCCTTCGCGCGGCAATGATGCGTCAATTCGCCCAGGCCAGGTTCTGGATCGCAAGAACATCCGAGCTGCCCTGGATGCCAGCCTGAAACGCCTCAACACCGATTATCTGGATTTGTACCAGCTGCACTGGCCTCAGCGCCCGACTAATTTCTTCGGCAAGCTGGGTTATACCTACACTGAAGACAACTCCGCGGTAACTCTGCTGGAAACTCTGGAAGCGCTGAACGAGCAAGTGCGAGCCGGTAAAATTCGCTATATTGGTGTGTCTAACGAGACGCCATGGGGTGTAATGCGCTATCTGCAACTGGCGGAAAAACACGATCTGCCGCGCATTGTTTCCATCCAGAATCCTTACAGCCTGCTAAACCGCAGTTTTGAAATTGGTCTGGCGGAAATTAGCCAACACGAAGGCGTTGAGCTTTTGGCCTACTCCAGCCTGGCATTTGGCACGCTGAGTGGCAAATATCTGAATGGCGCAAAACCAGCAGGCGCACGTAATACGTTGTTCAGCCGCTTTACCCGCTATTCTTCTGCCCAGTCTGAAGCTGCGGTTGCTGAATATGTCGCTCTGGCGAAAAAGCTGAATCTGGATCCTTCACAGATGGCGTTGGCGTTTGTCCGCCAACAGCCGTTTGTTGCCAGCACTTTGCTCGGCGCAACCTCTCTTGAGCAGTTGAAGATTAATATCGACAGCCAGGACCTGACGCTGGGCGAAGATGTGCTCAACGAGCTGGAAGCGATCCACAAGCGCTTTACCATCCCTGCACCCTAGTCGTTTTGGAAAATGCAAAAGGGCGCTGATGCGCCCTTTATTTTTTAATGAGGATTTTTACTTTCTACCGCGCTTTTGTTTAATCTGCCAGGCCCACAAAGCAGCAATTGCCAGCGCAAATACCACTCCGAAGCCTACTCCGATGGCGATAACCGGCGCACCGATCAGCACGACCAACGAGTAAAGCCCCAACATCAGCAGCATCGCGGTATTCTCACCAAGGTTCTGCACAGCAATGGCATTGCCGGTGCCAACCGTTTCTTTGCCCAGATGCTGTAACAGTGCATTCAATGGCACCACAAAGAACCCACCGAGCACGCCAATTAGCGCCAGCAATGCATAGGCGTTCAGCATGCTGTGTTGCAGTGTAAACAGCACCACCACGATACCAATGCCGATCCCGGCAGGCAGACAACGCTGAACCGTTTTCAAAGTAATCAGGCGCGCCGCGGCTCCGGCTCCAAAGACAATCCCTACGGCCACCATTGCGTTAAGCAGGGTTGGCGTAGTGTTATCACTGATCCCTAATGCGACCGGTACCCACAGTACCAGCAGGAAACGCAGTGTCACTCCTGCACCCCAGAACAGGCTGGTGCCGACCAGAGAGAAACGCGTGTCGGCATCGCCCCACAACGAGCGGCAAGCACGGAAAAAGGTCGATGACATACGACGGGGATCCCATGATTGTCCCGGACGTGCCGCCGCAAGTTTGGGAATAAACACGTTAGCTGCCACTGCGGCCGCATAGGCCAGCCCGCAAATTACCAGCGCGGCCGTAATATGCCAGTCAGCCAGAGCACCGCCCGCTACCGATCCCAACAGGATTGCCGCAATGGTCGAGGACTCCATTAGGCCATTTGCCTTAACCAGCTTATCGCCCGAAGTGATTTCCCCCAGAATGCCGTACTTGGCCGGAGAATAAGCCGCCGCACCCACGCCCACCAGCCCATAACCGAGAAAAGGATTAAAGCCAAAGCAAATCACCAGCGCGCCAATTAGCTTCAGCGCGTTGGCAAACATCATCACCCTGCCCTTGGCGAAGCTGTCGGCAAACTGGCCAACAAAAGGCGAAAGGATTATGTAGGCGACTACAAAGGCCATTTGTAATACCGGTTGGCTCCAGTCCGGGTAAAGCTCCTGCTTGATTAGCGCCAGCGTCGCGAACAGCAAGGCGTTATCACCAAAGGCGGATAAAAACTGCGCGACAATCACCGCGGTCATGCCGCGAGACATCAGGGGAAATTTGCTCCCCAGGGGCTTAATCATGCTTTACTCTCCGGTTTTTCTGCCATTTCACGCAGGGTGACAAAATCAGGTTTACCACTTCCAAGCAGCGGCAAGGCTTTGATTACGCGAATATCACGCGGCACGGCCAACTCTGGAATACCCAGCTCGCGCGCACTTTTACTGAGTTGATCGCGAGCCAGATGGGGATCGGTGGTAAACAACACCAGCGCTTCGCCTTTGCTAGTATCACTGCGCGATGTTGCGGCATGTTGCGCCTCGGGCGAGGCCTTAATCGCCAATTGCTCCACGCTCTCAAGTGAAATCATCTCACCGGCCAGTTTGGCAAAACGTTTTACCCTGCCGCGGATTGCACAATAGCCCTGATCGTCCAGCGTGACGATATCACCGGTGTCGTACCAGCCGGCTTCCACTTCACCCTGCGCATTTTCTGCCGCAGGAAGCTCAAGCACGCCGGGATTCTCAACCCGTAAATAGCCTTTCATAATGTTAGGACCACGCAGCTGCAATCGGCCGCCTTTGTCGATGCCCGGCACCGGCATCAGGCGCGATTCCATACCCGGCAGAATTTTGCCCACGGTATTGATTTTGGTCGACATCGGCACGTTGATAGCGACAACCGGCGCGCACTCTGTCACGCCGTAGCCCTCAAGAATGCGCAGGCCAAACTTGTCCTGCCAGATTTGCTTCACGCTGTCGGCAAGCTTCTCCGCGCCCGCCACCACGTAGCGAACGCGCGCAAAATCATAAGGATGGGCAAAGCGCGCATAGTTACCGAGGAATGTTGAAGTACCAAACAGCACGGTACAGTTTTGGTCGTAAACCAGTTCGGGAACGATGCGATAATGCAGCGGGCTAGGATAGAGAAATACCCGCGCGCCGGTCATCAACGGCGTGAACAAGCCAACTGTCAGGCCAAACGCGTGGAACAATGGCAGCGCCGACATAAAGCGATCACGCGGGGTAAAATCAGCTACGGTACGGATTTGTTCGACGTTGGCGATCAGGCTGGCGTGAGAGTGAACCACCCCTTTGGGATTGCCCTCTGAACCCGAGGTAAACAGCACCAGCGCTGCGTCGTCAGGGTGCTGATAAAGCATGGCGCGGCGCGGGAAAATCAGGTGGAAGAGGATCCACAGCTTGTCCTCTTTGGTCACGGTATCCTTGAGATCTTCGAGATAAACCCATTTGACCTCAGTGACCTGCTCAGGTAACTGAGTCAGTTTGCCCTTTTCCAGGAACTGACGTGAGGTGACGATGGTTTCAATTTGCGCCGCTTTAACTGCGCTCTTGATACCTTTGGCACCGGAAGTGTAGTTAAGCAAAGCGGGAACGCGGTTGCGCATCGAGGCCCCGAAAATTGCCGCCGCAGTAATGGTGGCATTGGGCAGCAACATACCAACGTGTTCCCCCTCGCGGGTGAAGCGCTGCAGGATACGGCTCACACCGAGCGATTTTTTCAGTAAGCCCTGATAGGAATCCTCTTTGAAAGAGATATCGGCGATGCAGGGTTTGCGGCGGCCGTAGCGGGTCTGCGCGGAAAGAAGCGCCTGATACAGCGTCTCAGGCGGGCGAGTCGCCATTCTGGCATCCATCATGATGGTATGCAGGCGCTGCCCTGCCAGTACACGCCGTTCACGCGCGCGCGGGGCATCAGGCATAGTCACGGTCTGCGGTGGCAAAATGTTGATCGAGATTTTCGGGAACCAGCGCAGCTTAAAACTGCCGAGCAAGCGGCTGAAAATTGTGAATTCCGCGCCGTCGATGCGGATCGGGATCACGGTTGCCTGAGATTTAGCGGCCACGAAGGCGGCACCGTCATAAATCTTCATTAACGAGCCGGTCACGGTAATTCGCCCTTCCGGGAATACCACTACCGGACGCCCTTTTTCAATCTCACGCACCAGTCGCTTTATCGCCATCGGCTTGGTCGGATCCAGCGGCACAAAATCGATATAAGTGCTTAGCCAGCGCATATACCAGCTTTCAGTGATATTGGAGTAAACGGCAAACACCGGTTTTATCGGCAGAAACAGCACCAACAGCATGCCGTCAATGAACGAAACATGGTTCGGCGTAAGCAACATTTTAGGATAGGAAAACTGAGCGTGCTCCGGCGTTACGCTAATGCGGAATATCACCTTAAATAAGGCGCGAAAAAATGAGTGTAACAACCGATAGAGCATCCCGTTCTCCTGATTAATTTAACCTATCCGAATAAGAACAGGCAGTTAACGAGGTTAGCATAAGGGCGCTTTGATTGACGACAGCTAAGGGGATTTAAGAAAAAAATCAGAGAAAAATCTGAGGCAAAAAAAAACCTACGCATCTGCGTAGGTTGGTGCAATTTTAATCGGTTTCAACATGCAGAACATGTTGATGATTCACCAATCAATACCTCTGGGACCACCAACATTAAAGAACAGTGCCGCTGTGCACTACCTTTCAATCGCAAGAGTTCTGCGCAAACTGCAACCAACTGTAAAATTACCACACCGAATGTAAGATAAAGGTTTTTTAGTTGTGATGCAGAAGTTAAATCAAAGGCGACAGGCAAAAAAAAACCTACGCATCTGCGTAGGTTGGTGCAATTTAAATCGGTATCAACACACAAAGTATGTTGATGATTCACCAATCAATACCTCTGGGACTGTTAATGTAGCCGCTTGGGCCTCCTGGCCTCCAGCGGCGAATCGCAACATTGATCCGCAAAGTGTAACCAGCGGTGAGATTCAAACAGCCGATACTTCTACCAGACAACGTATACCATTAGGCCACTGTGTCAGGCGGGTTGTGCCGATACCCAGCGTCGTTGGCCTATTGCTCATTTCTGCCGAACAATCGTTATGGCTTTAAGAATATCTGCCCATGAGACTCTGAGCATAAACCGCAATTTAAAAGCGGAATAATGTCTAAACTCACCGTTTGCCAATCACTCGGCTATGAAAGGCTTAAAAAATCCTCTTTTGATAAGGTTTATTCGCTGTTTCAATGTCCTTGCTTGCGAAGTTGCGATCTACATCCCTTGCAGACACCGGCTTTTTCCGCAAAACTAGGCTATGTAAACGTTTACCCTCAATACGTTGGATACTCACTATGGCTACGATTAAGGATGTCGCAAGACTGGCGGGCGTTTCTGTCGCAACAGTTTCACGCGTGATAAACCACTCTCCTAAAGCCAGCGAAAGCTCGCGCGATGCAGTACTGAGCGCGATGCAACACTTGCAGTATCACCCGAATGCCAATGCTCGTGCTCTGGCTCAACAGGCGACAGAAACACTGGGCCTGATCGTCTCTGACGTATCCGATCCCTTTTTTGGCGCCATGGTTAAAGCCGTCGAACAGGTGGCCTATACCACCGGCAATTTTCTGCTGATTGGTAACGGTTACCATGATATCGACAAAGAGCGGCAGGCCATTGAGCAACTGATCCGTCATCGCTGCGCGGCACTGGTGGTGCATGCCAAAATGCTGCCAGCGGAAGAGCTAGGCGATCTGATGCAGCAAATCCCTGGCATGGTATTGATTAATAGGACTTTACCGGGCTTTGAGCATCGCTGTGTGGCGCTCGACGATCGCTATGGCGCGTGGCTCGCAACCCGCCATCTCATTCAGGCCGGGCATCAGCGTATTGCGATTCTCTGCTCCAATCATGATATTTCCGACGCCCGCGACCGTTTGCAGGGATATCTGGATGCTTTGAACGAGCACGGAATTCCGGTCGATGAAAGATTAATCGTTTCTGCCGAACCCGATGAAGTCGGCGGCGAACAGGCCATTACCGAGTTGCTCGGACACGGCAAAAATTTCACGGCGGTGACCTGCTACAACGACCCGATGGCCGCAGGTGCGCTGTCTGTATTAAGTGATAACGGCATCGACGTGCCGGGTGAGATTTCATTGATTGGCTTTGATGACGTACTGATTTCGCGCTATCTGCGCCCGAGGTTGACAACGATCCGTTACCCGGTGATTGCCATGGCGAATCAGGCGGCGCAGCTGGCTTTGGCTCTGGCAAAAGGCCAGCCTCTGCCGGAAACCACCAATATGTTCAGTCCGACGCTGGTGCGCCGCCACTCGGTCAGCGTACCTAATCAATAATTAGCGTAAGCCCTTGGCGGTGCTAAAGAATCAAGGGCATCACTTTACCGCTGATAAACTGCATCAACAGTTTTCTGCCCATCGCAGCTAAACCATTTTGCCCTGAAATATCGGCACTGATTCAAACAGATAGCCGTCAAACTCCGGTGCATCAACATCGGACAACTCCATCAGGGTATTCTTGACGTTCTCCATGTGCTGCCACATTGCCTGATACGAGCCCATCACGTCGCGACGGCGCAGCGCCGCCAGAATGTTTTGATGATCGGCTAACCACTTGAGGCGATAACCCCGTGTCGCAATATGGCTGTGCAACTGCTTCCACAGCGGGCTAGACTCGCGATGCGCCCAGATATTTTTGACTGAATCCAGCAACATCTGGTTCTGCGTTGCGCCAGCAATCAACAGGTGGAAAAGCTTGTCGTTATCGCCGCTTTCATCATTGGCAACAATGGCGCTTTGCTCCTGTTCCAGCGTGCGACGCAGATTTTCGATGTCAGCTTTAGTGGCCATCTTGGCGGCAAAGGCCGCGATATTGCTTTCAATCAGCTGGCGCGCCTGAAGAAGCTCAAAAGGTCCAATCTGCCCCTGATACAGGGAATCGTCCTGCCCTTCTTCTTCCAGCGGAATGCGCACCACGTAAACGCCCGATCCCTGGCGAATATCGACAATCCCTTCTAACTCCAGCATCAGCAACGCTTCGCGAACGATGGTGCGGCTCACGCCATAGGTTTCCGCCATGTTGCGCTCAGGCGGCATGCGCGAGCCGATCGCAAAATGCCCCTGTTTGATTTTTTCACGCAGATCGTGACCAATTTCCTGATACTGCTTTCTTTCCTGCGAAACCACGGCCTTGTCCACTTTCTCACCTTCGCGCGGCAGCAACCGCAAATTATGCCCCGTGACAGGCCGCCCTCACACAGCGGGACGGCCCTCGTTGTGACCTAGTCTACCAAACCCAGCGCCTGATCGAGTACCTTTGCACCATTTAAGGTGCCATACGCCACAGAATCGATCACCGCGATAGGGATCTGATAACGATCGGTAAGTTTTTTATTTTCCGCGAGTTTAAAACGGACCTGTGGTCCGAGCAGCACCGCAGCCACGTCCTGCGAATAAGCTTCCAGCTCATCGCGCAGGTTCTGCTCGGGAATGGCATAAATTTTATATTCCAGCCCACGTGCCGCTGCCTCTTTTTCCATTTTGGTGACCACCAGCGAGGTCGACATACCTGCAGAGCAGGCTAACACAATACGTTTCATCGTAATTCTCCGGGTTATTTATCTTCATCATCCAGGGTTAAAAACAATTTGCGTTCATCGACCAGCGATTTGAACCAGTGGGAGGACTTCTTTCTGCGGCGCTGGCGCTGATTTTCTAAATCTATTTCGATCAGCCCGTAGCGATTTTTAAATGCGTTCATAGGAGAAACATTGTCGGTAAATGCCCATAGCATATATCCGAGACAATTCGCGCCGTCTTCGCGAGCCTTTAATGCCCAATAAATATGCTCGGCAACAAACTCGATACGATAATCGTCCTGTATTTCTCCCGTTGCGGGGTCGCGAAAACGGCCTTCATCCTCAATACCCATGCCATTTTCCGAGATAAACCACGGCTTATTGCCATATTCGCTTTTCATCCGCATCGCCATGTCATAAACGATTTTTGGATAAATCTCCCAACCGCGCGATTTGTTCATGCGGCGACCAGGTAATTCAAAATGCTCATAATAATAAGCAGGATGGAAAGGCGTTTCTTTATTCCATTCACGACCAGGCGCTTTTACCCGATGCGGATAATAAAGATTGATACCCACCTCATCGACGGTATTTTTGCGGATAATATCCAGCTCGTGCTGTGAATAAACAAAGTTAATCTGGTGCTTTTCCAGCAGGTCGAGTAATTCCTGCGGGTAAGCGCCTTTAATCAGCGGGTCGAGAAATACCCGGTTATAGAACAGGTCATAAAGATGTTCCGCCTGCCTGTCGTGCGCGGCCGAGGATCGAGCGTAGGTCACTTCAGGGTTGAGAATGACGCCAATACTGCCGTGCTGGGAATAGCCCTGCTCACGAAACAGCGCCACGACCTTGGCCGTCGCCAGCACCTTATGGTGATTCCACTGCATCCATTTGGTGGTGTTTTGTTCATAAGGCCAGCGGATCGCATCAAGATAAACCCGCGTCTGGACCACAATCGGCTCATTGAAGGTGAACCAGCGGCTTACCTTATGAGCATAACGCGCAAAGACTTTTTCGGCGTAAAGAACAAACAGTTCAACCACCTTCTTTGAACTCCAGCCATCATATTTTTCAATTAGATAGGCGGGAAGCTCGTAGTGTTCCAGGCACAGCATAGGCTCAACACCTGCACCACGCATTTCATCCAGCAGGCTGTCGATGTAGCCCGCATACTGCTCATCAACGATGCCAGTTTCATAATCGGTAAAGAAGCGTGCCCAGTTAATTGAGGTTCGATAATGCGTCAGGCCGCTGGCTTTCATCAGTGCCACGTCTTCTTTATAGCGATTGATAAAATCAGTCGCTCTGGCAGGTCCGAAACCGTTGTGCCATACGTGGCGATCGTTTTTGTACCACAGGTCAAGGTAGGAATCCTGGCCGGTTTTTTTACCGTCCCAACCTTCTGTTTGCCAGGCCGAAGCCGCCGCCCCCAGAATAAAATCTGTCGGGATCGTCATTGAAACCTTACTCATGGCTTATCTCCATATTAAAGTCAGGCCGGACGCTGTACGCCGGCAGATTGATTTTGCTGGGCTTCTTTTTGAGCCTGCTCGGCGCGGCGCGAAGCTACCTTGACAAACGGCAGATAAATTCCGGTTGCCACCGCGATGCATAACAGTTGTGTGATCACCGCCCCCATCGAACCGGCGGTTGAGAGCCAGGCATTGATTATCGGCGGCGTAGTCCACGGCACCATGACCACTGCTCGTCCCGCAAAACCGAGGCTGGTAGCAAAATAGCCGATAGTGCCGGTAATCAGCGGAGTGACAATAAACGGGATAGCAAGGATTGGATTGAGCATGATCGGCATACCAAAAATCACCGGCTCGTTGATATTGAAGAAGCTTGGCCCCAGCGAGAGTTTGGCGATCTCTTTCATCTCTTTGCGGCGAGTGGCCATCAGCACCGCCAGCAGCAGGCCAATAGTGCAGCCCGAACCGCCAATGCTCATATAAACATCCCAAAAAGGCATGGTGATG
>CAWUIY010000010.1:0-35278 GCA_963922555.1 uncultured Serratia sp.
GTGCGTTCAGAGTTCAAGTATCGCCCGACCCAGGATTTTGATACTCGCTGGCCGCTAATTGCAGCACAGTTGCTGTAAAAATTTTTCGATCGCCAAAAAGCAAAAAAGGGCCATTGGCCCTTTTCTTTTATCGCTAAACCCACGCAACTAAATGCCGTACTGCTGACGATAAGCACGTACCGCGGCCAGATGATCGGCCATTTCAGTTTTCTCTTCCAGATAATCAATCAGGTCAGCCAGAGTGATAATTGAAATCACTTTACAGCCGTAATCACGCTCAACTTCCTGAATTGCCGAGATATCTGCACGACCACGCTCCTGACGATCTAGCGAGATCAGCACACCGGCCAATGAGGCGTTGTTTGCGTTGATGATTTCCATTGATTCGCGGATAGCGGTGCCAGCGGTGATCACATCGTCTACCAGCATCACTTTACCCTGTAATGGGCTGCCTACCAACGTGCCGCCTTCGCCATGGTCTTTAGCTTCTTTGCGGTTGAAGCAGTAAGGCACATCGCGTTCATGCTGCTCGGCCAGCGCCACAACGGTCGTGGTCGCAATCGGAATACCTTTATAGGCCGGGCCAAACACCAGGTCAAAATCGATGCCTGAATCAATCAGGGCTTCGGCATAAAAACGGCCGAGCAAAGCCAGATCGCGACCGGTATTAAACAGGCCTGCGTTAAAAAAGTAGGGGCTGATACGGCCTGACTTCAGGGTAAATTCGCCGAATTTCAAAACCTGCTTGTTCAGTGCAAACTCAATAAACTGGCGCTGATAGGCTTTCATGGATGCTTTTCCTCGTATTCTTTTAATCTTTTCACTGACCCGAAGGCCATATACAAAAAAGGCGACTTAATAATAAAGTCGCCTTAAATAATTACTCTCCCAGAACCGCTTTCTGCGCCTGGAAAATAGTCTCGATTCCCCCTCGTGCGAGGGTCAGCAAGCTCAGCAACTCTTCGTGGCTGAACGGCTCGCCTTCTGCGGTGCCCTGAACTTCAATCATGCGGCCATCTTCCATCATCACCACGTTCATGTCGGTTTCAGCGGCAGAGTCTTCCACGTATTCGAGATCGCAAAGCGCTTCCCCTTTAACGATGCCAACAGACACCGCGGCAACCAGGCCTTTCATCGGGTTAGCTTTCAGTTTACCTGCAGCAACCAGAGCGTTTAACGCATCGGCCAATGCTACACAAGCACCTGAAATTGAAGCAGTACGTGTGCCACCATCGGCCTGCAATACGTCACAGTCTAAAGTAATAGTGAACTCACCGAGCTTTTTCAGATCAACAGCGGCACGCAAAGAACGCGCAATCAGACGCTGGATTTCCAAAGTACGACCGCCCTGCTTGCCTTTCGCCGCTTCACGCGGGTTACGGCTGTGGGTTGAACGCGGCAGCATGCCGTATTCAGCGGTGATCCAACCTTGACCCTGGCCTTTCAGAAAGCGTGGAACCCCTTCTTCAACGGTCGCGGTGCATAGGACTTTGGTGTCGCCAAATTCAACCAAAACAGAACCTTCAGCATGTTTTGTGTAGTTTCTGGTCAGGGTTAGTGGGCGCACTTGTTGTGCATTTCGGCCTGCTGGACGCATGGGGTTATTCTCCGGCTCGCAAATCATAGTTGGCTGCGCATTATACGGGCTTCGTGAGGTAATGCCTATCATGACGGATGCAGCGAGGCTATAATCCTTGCATCTTTACATTAACAGGTACACAGACATGATCCGTAGTATGACCGCTTATGCCCGACGTGAAATCAAGGGTAACTGGGGCAGCGCAGCGTGGGAACTTCGCTCCGTTAACCAACGTTATCTGGAAACTTATATCCGTCTGCCAGAGCAGTTTCGCAGTCTGGAGCCGGTTATTCGTGAACGCGTTCGCGCCCGACTGACTCGTGGCAAAGTAGAATGTAACCTGCGTTTCGATCTTGATCCAAGCGCGCAAGGCACCCTGCAACTCAATGAAAAACTGGCAAAACAGCTGGTTGAGGCTGCGCAGTGGGTTAAAATGCAAAGCGACGAAGGTGAAATCAATCCTCTCGACGTGCTGCGTTGGCCGGGCGTTATGGTTGCTGAAGAGCAAGATCTCGATGCCATTAGCAATGAACTGCTGGTTGCACTCGACGGCGCGCTGGACGACTTTATTCTGGCACGCGAAAGCGAAGGCGCATCCCTGAAAACGCTGATTGAACAACGTCTTGATGGTGTGAGCGCTGAAGTCGTTAAAGTCCGCGCCCAGATGCCAAACGTGCTGCTGTGGCAGCGTGAGCGCCTGGTCAGCAAACTAGAAGACGCGCAGGTGCAGTTGGAAAACAACCGCCTGGAGCAAGAACTGGTTCTTATGGCACAACGTGTTGACGTCGCCGAAGAGCTGGATCGCTTAGAAGCTCACGTCAAAGAAACGCATAAAATCCTGAAGAAAGAAGAGGCTGTCGGCCGCCGCCTGGACTTCATGATGCAAGAGTTCAACCGTGAGTCCAACACGCTGGCCTCGAAGTCCATCAACTCTGACGTGACCACCTCCGCCATCGAGTTGAAAGTTCTTATCGAGCAAATGCGCGAGCAAATCCAGAATATCGAGTAATGCTTTGCATGACTGATACGGATTTTAGCGTTCAGAAGCCCGCTTTTTGCGGGCTTTTCTCATATTTTTCTTCGGATAAATCCCACACTATTTACGTTAACTACTGTCAGCTTCTCGCAGCGCTGTGAGGATCGCGTAGATAGTTGTAACCGCATATGTAAAAAACGGTTACATGATTGACGGCAATAGTTTTAGGTCTTATATCAGTCGGAAGAAGTTCGTCATTGTTTGTTGTTGACCCCTGAGGGGAATAAAATGAAAAAGCTTGCTGCATCACTATTAACCCTGAGCCTGCTCTCACCTACGCTTGCCATGGCGCACGGCGGTGGTCCGGGCGGACATGGATTCAATATTTTACCTGATGCGGCTGCGGCCGTGGTGATTGGTGGTTTGACCTACTGGGCACTCAACGGAAATTATTATCAGAAACATGGCGACCAGTACGTCGAGGTTCAGGCACCGCCACAGGATGAAGCACAACCTCAAGACGAAGCGCCTCCTCCGCCGCCACCAGCAGATGAAGAAGAAGAATATGATTCTGCGCCGCCGGACCTGACCCCGTTAGATTTCCACGGAGAACGTTTCTACGTCAGCCACGGTCACTACTACCAACGTGATCCTTCGGGCCAGTACTTCGAGATCCCACGTCCGGACGGGCTTTAACGCTTTCAAGAGCAGCAGGCAAAAGCCTGCTGTTTTTTTATCTGCACCCAAGAGATTAAATACTGTGAGACACCGGCGGCACGGCTTCCCGATTGCCTAAGGAATCGGGCAATTTAACTTTGTAGATTTTATAGGGACGCTGCACCAGGTCTTTGCCGCCCGGCCCACGGTTATAAGCCAGTCTTGCGGTCTGCGGGCACGGAATATACAGTTCACGCTGATGGCTAATAAAGAGCGCATCGGGTCCCCAAATTCTGTCGTCTTCGACAATAACTTTCAAATCCCCATCAGGGGTCAGCATGGTTATCCTGGGTCTCTGCGCCTCGGCCATATAGATATTGCCTTGGGTATCGATCGCGGTCCCAGAAAGCGCGGGAGTATCGTAGACAAACTCGACCTGCTGTCCCAGCGCCTGCTCCGAAATCCTTTCATCACGCAGCGACAAGGTTGGTACCCGATACATTGGCCCGGATAAAGTCTGGTAATACAGCCAATTGCCGTCAGGTGAAAGTTCCAGAGGATCGGAATTGACTATTTTGGGGCTGCCATCTTCTTTCTGTAAAACGGTTCCTGTCTCATCCAATGCCGGGCGTTCTATCTTGGCTTTCACGGTTGGATGATTTCCTAAACGACGGATTGATTTTCCAGTTTTCAGATCGGTGATGATTATGCCGCCGAGGCCTGAATCGGTGAAATAAGCATGCTGGGCATCGAGTCGGATATCGTTGATATTGCCTCCCTTAGGGAGAACTTTTTCATCAAAAGTTATTTTCTTCAATAGCTTGCCAGTTTGAGTATCAAACTGCAGTACCTTTTGCGCATCCTGGCCGAGCTTTGGATCCCCCTGATCAACCACCCACAGCGTGTCGTCATCGAAAATATGTACGGTATTCACCATGACAAAGGCATCGGCTCCCGACTGGCCAGGTTGCCATTCATTCCAGCTTCCACCCGGGAAGGGTTTGAGGCTGCCGTCAGAAAGAATTTCAGCGACTGCCGGGGTTTGTTCATTGGTGGGCCAACGGGGAAGGCCGACAAAAGTGCGGCCGCTGCGAGTTACAGAGACAGCATTTGAAAGCCATTTCAGAGATGCGACCTGTTGTAACTGGGGAGCCAATCCTTTGCTAAGCCCGTAATCAGTGGCTTTTTCTGCTGCCAATCCGGCACGACTGCTAAATAGAAGCGCGGCACTGGAAGCGATAAGTGATGCCCTGCAAAACTCTCTTCTGTTCATCTATTTTTCCCTTGAGATTTTATTCGAATTTTCATTTCAAAAATTCAACAAGTGAAAAATAATTATAATAAGTGATAGGGATCGTGCATAAAAAAAGCCCGAATAATCGAGCTTTTCATCAGGATGCGAAATTAATTACGCTTCCCAGCGTTTCAACAGTACGCAGGCGTTAACGCCTCCGAAGCCGAAACCGTTTGATAATGCATAGTTAATCTCGTGCTTCTGCGCATTGTTACCAACAATGTTCAGACCTTCGGCTGCGGGATCTTTATTATCCAGGTTCAGCGTAGGTGGCACGATTTGGTCACGCACGGCCAGCACGGTGAAGATAGTTTCCAGACCACCCGCTGCGCCCAGCAAATGGCCGGTCGCTGACTTGGTTGAGGTGATAGCCAGCTTGTCGCCAGTACCAAACAGATTTTTTATGGCATTGATTTCGCCAAGATCGCCAACCGGGGTTGAAGTCGCGTGAGCGTTCAAATGGTCGATCTGCTCTGGTGTGACGCCACCCTGACGTAAAGCGATTTTCATTGCACGACCTGCGCCGTTGCCGTCTTCAGCACCAGAAGTCATGTGGTAAGCATCTCCGCTAGTGCCGTAACCGATGATTTCTGCCAGCGGTTTCGCGCCACGTGCCAGAGCATGCTCCAGCTCTTCAATGACCAGAATGCCTGCACCTTCGCCCATCACAAAACCATCACGCGCGCTGTCGAATGGACGAGACGCTTTCTCTGGGTGATCTTCATGACCTGTAGACATCGCTTTCGCCGCGGCAAAGCTGCCGAGGGTAACGGTATCGATAGTCGCTTCCGCACCGCCACACAGGGCAACATCAGCTTCGTCATTGCGAATCAAACGAACCGCATCGCCAATGGCCTGTACGCCAGCCGCGCAAGCGGTCACTGGGGCACCGATCGGGCCTTTGAACTGGTGCTTGATGGATACCTGACCCGCAGCCAGGTTGACCAGGAATGAAGGAATGGTGAAAGGAGACAGGCGCTTAGGGCCACGCTGATCGTTGGTGCGTACCGCATTGGTAATTGCAGGGAAACCACCAATGCCAGAACCAATCACCGTAGCGGCGCGTTCTTGCTGATCAAGAGTCTCAGCTGTATAGCCTGACTGTGCGAGAGCCTTGTCCGCAGCGGCCATAGCGAAAAGAATAAAACGGTCCATCTTCTTCTGATCTTTTGGCAGCACGTGCTGGTCTGGATCGAAACCTGATTCTGGATCTTGTTCCAGCGAGGGAACCTGACCACCAATTTTAACGGTCAAAGTTTCGCTGATTTCAGCAGGCAGTAAACTCACACCTGACTGACCGGCAAGCAGTCGTTTCCAAATGGTTTCGATGTCACAACCGAGCGGGCTCACCGCCCCCATACCAGTAATCACTACGCGACGATGAGTCATAAATATTCCTCTACGGATCAGTCCATTAAAAGTTTAGATGTGAGTAGCACACGTTTTTATCAGTTTGGAAGTTTCACCAAACTTCGTAAAACCAAATTGGTAATCACCACAACTCGCTCTTCGAGCTGCTCGGGCGTTTTTTCCTCGAGCATGAGCGGATGTGAAAAAGGTGTCATAACGCTGGCAATCGCCATACAAACTTCATCAAGCGGCGTTTCAGATTCGAACTCGCCCGATTCACGCCCCTCGACAATTACCTGTTTCAAAATGCTGTATAGCGCGGCGCGGTGATTATTAGCAGAGTCCCAATGATTTGCCGCCGCTACGGCAGCAATGTCATGCAGTTTCCGCTCTTCAAAAAACAGCGCCAAACTTCTGGTCAATAACGAGGCAAACAATTCTCTTAAGCGGACAGAGGCTGCCTGATTGCTCAGCGCAATTTCCCGCAGTGCATCGTCGATTTGCCCCAGGCAATGGGTGCAAACAGCTTCGCCAATCGCCTGTTTTGACTCAAAAAATTTATACACGTAAGCACTTGAAACACCTATAGCTTTTGCCAGATCGGCCACTGAGGTCTTGGAATAACCATAATGGCGAAAATGATCCAGCGCAGCCCTGATAATCTGCTCTCGGCGCTCATGCAACGCAGGTCCACGCTGCGGCAACACAACCGGGGTTTCATGTTTCATGCAGCTCTCCAGGGCATTTTTAAAGCTATACAAATAGCTTAGGTTAACAGGTGACAAATATACACATTCGTCACCATTAACCCTAATTATTTTATTTTGGTTAATGCGAATCGAGGGGGTAATAGACAACAAAGAGGTTTTTAATGCAATTAATTCTAATGTGAATATAAGATTACATACTGAAAGAAAGCAGCTGTGATTAGGATTATGATTACATTTGGATTAGAAAAATTAATCCGATAATCCTATTGTGAAAAAAACTCAGTCGAGGGTGTCATTAAAGCTAATTACCCTATAGTCAGTAATCTTACGCGTATTTGACTGGCGAAATCTATGTTGCTCACTGTTCTTTATATCATTGGCATAACTGCCGAAGCTATGACTGGCGCGCTTGCGGCCGGCCGTAGAAAAATGGACGTCTTCGGCGTCATTATTATTGCCTGTGCTACTGCGATTGGCGGCGGAACTGTGCGCGATATGGTATTGGGGCATTATCCTCTCGGTTGGGTTAAACATCCGCAATACGTTTTGATTGTAGCTGCCGCAGCTATTCTAACCACCTGGTTGGCACCTTTAATGAAACATCTGCGTAAGCTGTTTCTGGTACTGGATGCCGTTGGCCTGGTGGTATTTTCAATTATCGGCACGCAAATCGCTTTAGATACCGGCCACGGCCCCCTGATTGCTTCAATTTCAGCCGTAATTACTGGCGTTTTTGGTGGCGTGCTTCGCGACATGCTGTGCAATCAAATCCCTCTGGTTTTCCAAAAGGAAATCTACGGGGGTATTTCTTTCGCTTCAGCCTGGATATACATCTTTATGCAGTATCTTTCGGTACCGCAAAATTTAGTCGTCATTGCCACCCTGATTATCGGCTTCACTGCTCGTCTGCTGGCTTTACGATTTAAACTTGGCCTGCCGGTATTTAACTACCCTGATTCAGAGCATTAAAAGTTTACTCATTCTAACTGCTGGCCTGATCAAAGGCTGGCAGCCCTTCCTGCACAAGCTTTTCGACCATCGCTATCACTTCCGGGTGCTCGATAAAACGACGAATTTGTTTTGCGCTCTTCTGTCCAATACCCGCTTTTGATTGCCATTGCTCTGTGGTCACTGCGGTAATTTCTAACCAGTTCGTTTTATCAATGACGTTTAATCCAGCAGCGGGAAATCCTAGCGCAGAGATCCACTGTTGAAAGTTTTTTTGCTTCGCTAGCTGCATCTGAGCAAACAGACTGTTTGCCTGTTTCTCACCGATGCCCGGTATCGCTGCTAATTGCTGCCGGGTTAATGAAAGCCAGCTAACCAGGTCTGATAACAGGTTGGCATCTATGAGCTTCTTCCAGGTCGCAGTCCCTAATCCCGTCATATTTAATCCCTGCGGGCCACTAAGCCAAACGAGCCTCGACAAAAACTGCTCCCGGCAATCTTTGTCTGGCCTGAAACATGAGAAAGCGTTGAGTTTTGCATTATCATTTGTAGGCGTTGTTTTCTCGCCGCGTACCGCGACTCGCCATACCACCTCATCAATGCGTGGAATTCCCTGTCCAGCCAAGCTGATAGCCACCCGATCACCAATAACAATATCTCTCAGCTTTAATCGTTCTGGTGAACCCAGGCTAACTCGGGTGACTCTTTTATCATCCAGCACGATCGGTTGCAGATGCAGCACCACCGATTTTTTGCCACTTCTGCCGGTCGTCATTTCAATACCTGTTACATCCGTAAGCTTTCGCACCACAGGATATTTCCACGCAACGGCCCAGTTAGCCGGTCGATTTCTCCAAAAACGCCCTTCCGGTTCAGCCTGCTGGCGAATTACGATGCCATCGGTAGTAAAGGGAAGCGGGGAGTGGTACCACTTCTCCCGCCATTCCTCCACCTGCTCGACGTTTTCAACCGGCCAGGTATATTCGGCAGTTAAGGGAAATCCCATTTCACTGAGCCGATTAATTCTCGTCTTCATGTCCCCTGGGCCGTCTGGCCACTCCCAAATAAAGATCCCTAACGCTGGCATGTTTTGTTGTGACACGCGCATCATGGCTCCCGCGACTTTCGAACGGGCATTAAGTCCGCCAGAGATATTCTGTTGATGACCGTTCATCATGAGAAATAGCTCGCCTTGCAAGATTACACGCTGGGAATTGTCGGGGATTAGCTGAGGAATTACGGCGATAGTTTTCGCTTTATGGGTCCAATCCTGGCCATATAGCCCATCGCCACGGCTCAGTAATGAAACCAGTTTTCCGTGCTCATAAAGGAGAGTTACCGCGACGCCATCAATCTTGGGCTGGACCCATAGCTGACTTTTGTTATCCATCCAACGTTTTAAGGCGATTTTATCGGGTAATTTTTTAAGCCCGGTATGGGCAATCGGATGACTACTTTTGGCATCGCCTCTGGGCAAAATGGGCTGTTCAGCCGCTTGATTGGCACATTGCAGCCAAAACTGATGCTTTTCGCGCAGGCTATCGTAGGTCGCATCATCAATCTGGCTATGCCCCAGCAGGTGATATTTAACATCCCAGTTTTGCAGCTGCGCAGACAGTGAAGTGATTTCAATTGCCAATCTTGATGCTGGCCAGGATGGACACGCAGGTGCAGAAGCACTCAGTGCAGGCTGGGTAATAAATAATCCAAAAATCAAAGCGGTGGATTTTAAATAGCGCATGGCGACTCTCCTTGTTGCGCCCATTCAATGCTATTACTTTTGTCTTAACCAGGGGCAGTGCTTATTCTCTCGAGGAATCGCGGAAACTTATTTCGAAATTGCAGAAGTGTCATTTTTTAATGGAGTAAGCCCCGCAAAAGAGCGAGTTCGGGCTGTTTTATCCTGATTACTTGCGTTCAAATGTGTCGGAACGCTGCACCCAAAGCGGTGAACGTGTATACTGTGCCAAAGATCACTCTTCTGTATTTCCATATCAACCCAATCAGCTGAAACGTCAACATGGTTCAAGGCACTTTATATATTGTCTCCGCCCCCAGTGGAGCAGGTAAATCAAGTCTGATTCAGGCTTACCTAAAAACTCAACCGCTCTACGATACGCAGGTCTCGATTTCTCACACTACCCGTCCAGTCAGACCGGGTGAGAAACACGGCGAGCATTATTATTTCGTTTCCAAAGACGAATTCTGCGAGATGATCGAGAAGGATGAGTTTCTGGAACATGCAGAAGTGTTCGGTAATTATTACGGCACTTCACGCAAGGCCATTGAGCAGGTTTTAGATACCGGCGTTGACGTATTTTTAGATATCGACTGGCAGGGCGCGAAGCAAATTCGCCAGCGCATGCCTCAGGCGCGCAGTATTTTTGTGCTGCCTCCGTCGAAAGATGAACTCGACCGCCGCCTGCGTGGCCGTGGTCAAGACAGCGAAGAAGTGATCGCTAAACGCATGGCGCAAGCCGTGGCGGAAATGACCCACTTCGCTGAATACGACTATTTAATTGTGAATGACGATTTTGATTTGGCGTTATCCGATCTCAAAACCATTATTCGCGCAGAACGTCTTCGTCTGGGCCGTCAAAAGCTCCGTCATGACGGATTAATCACCAAACTATTGGCAGACTGAAGACACTTTCAGTATTATGCCCAGTCTTTCGTCACCCTGTGGAGTAGCACAAATATGGCACGCGTAACTGTTCAAGACGCTGTAGAAAAAATTGGTAACCGTTTTGACCTGGTGTTGGTGGCTGCTCGTCGCGCTCGCCAGCTGCAATCTGGTGGTAAAGATCCACTGGTCGCTGAAGAAAACGACAAATTCACCGTTATTGCCCTGCGTGAAATCGAAGAAGGTCTGATCACTAATCAGATCCTCGACGCTCGCGATCGTCAGGAGCAAAAAGATCAGGAAGCCACTGAGATTCAAGCGGTTACTGCTATCGCCGAAGGTCGTCGTCCAACCTAATCAGCGGGTCAATCTTGTATATCTTTGAAAGCCTGAATCAGCTGATTCAAAAATACCTGCCAGAGGACCAGATCAAGCGCCTCGTGCAGGCATACCTCGTCGCGCGGGACGCGCACGAGGGCCAGACACGCTCGAGCGGTGAGCCCTATATTACTCACCCGGTAGCCGTGGCTTGCATATTAGCTGAAATGAGACTCGACCATGAAACCTTGATGGCGGCGCTGTTACATGACGTCATTGAAGATACGCCCGCGACTTATCAAGACATGGAGCAGTTGTTTGGTAAAAGCGTTGCTGAACTGGTTGAGGGTGTTTCAAAGCTCGACAAGCTGAAATTCCGCGACAAGAAAGAAGCCCAGGCGGAGAACTTCCGCAAAATGATCATGGCGATGGTGCAAGACATCCGCGTCATTTTGATCAAACTGGCTGACCGTACCCACAATATGCGCACGCTTGGCTCTCTTCGCCCGGATAAACGTCGTCGTATTGCCCGTGAAACGCTGGAGATTTATAGCCCTCTGGCACACAGGCTGGGTATTCATCACCTTAAAACCGAGCTTGAAGAGCTAGGTTTTGAGGCGCTTTACCCTAATCGTTATCGCGTTATCAAAGAAGTGGTGAAAGCCGCACGTGGTAACCGTAAAGAGATGATTCAAAAAATCCTCTCCGAGATTGAGGGACGTCTGACCGAAGCCGGCATTCAGTGTCGGGTGAGCGGCCGTGAAAAGCACCTCTACTCGATTTACCTCAAGATGCATCTCAAAGAGCAGCGTTTCCATTCCATTATGGATATCTACGCTTTTCGGGTGATCGTGAAGGAAGTCGATACCTGCTATCGCGTTCTTGGGCAGGCACACAGCCTCTACAAGCCGCGTCCAGGCAGAGTAAAAGACTATATCGCCATTCCAAAAGCCAACGGCTATCAATCTTTGCATACCTCGTTAATCGGCCCGCACGGCGTACCGGTTGAAGTACAGATCCGTACAGAAGATATGGATCAAATGGCAGAGATGGGTGTGGCAGCGCACTGGGCTTACAAAGAAAACGGCGAAAGCAACGGCACCACGGCGCAGATCCGCGCACAGCGTTGGTTGCAGAGTCTCCTTGAGCTACAGCAAAGTGCGGGTAACTCTTTTGAATTCATCGAGAGCGTTAAATCAGACCTCTTCCCTGATGAAATCTACGTCTTTACACCGGAAGGCCGCATCGTTGAGCTGCCTGCCGGAGCAACACCGGTCGATTTTGCTTACGCGGTACATACCGATATCGGCCACGCCTGCGTCGGCGCGCGTGTCGACAGACAGCCTTACCCGCTGTCGCAACCGCTGACCAGCGGACAGACCATCGAGATCATCACCGCGCCGGGCGCTCGTCCGAATGCGGCCTGGCTCAACTTTGTGGTCAGTTCGCGAGCGCGAGCCAAAATTCGCCAGATGCTGAAAAACCTCAAGCGCGATGACTCGGTTTCACTCGGTCGCCGCCTGTTGAATCATGCACTGGGCAGTGGACGCAAACTCAGCGATCTGCCGCCGGAAAACATCCGCAAAGAGCTAGATCGTATGAAGCTCGGTGAAATGGATGACCTGCTGGCTGAAATCGGCCTGGGTAATGCGATGAGTCTGGTTGTCGCTAAAAACCTGATGGGTGACCAGTCTTCAATGGCAACCTCGGGTTCGCGCAACTTGCCGATCAAGGGCGCAGATGGCGTGCTGATTACCTTCGCTAAATGCTGCCGCCCAATTCCTGGTGACCCGATCATTGCCCACGTCAGTCCGGGTAAAGGTCTGGTGGTGCACCATGAGTCGTGCCGTAATATTCGTGGCTACCAGAAAGAGCCTGAGAAATTTATGGCTGTCGAATGGGACGATCAGGAAACTGAGCAAGAGTTTATCGCCGAGATTAAGGTTGATATGTTCAACCATCAAGGCGGACTGGCGAACCTGACCGCCGCGATTAACGCCGCGCAGTCAAATATCCAGAGCCTGAGCAGTGAAGAAAAAGACGGCCGCGTCTACAGTGCAATCATTCGCCTGAGCACCCGCGACCGCGTACATCTGGCCAACATTATGCGTAAAATTCGTATCATGCCGGATGTGATTAAAGTCACCCGTAATAGAAACTGATCTGATGACTCCTGAACGTTATGCGCGCATACGCGAAATGCTGGCAGCCCGCCAACCTGATCTGACCGTTTGTATGGAACAGGTGCACAAGCCGCATAACGTTTCAGCCGTTATCCGCACCGCCGATGCCGTGGGTGTTAACGAAGTCCATGCAGTCTGGCCCACCAGCAAAATGCGAACTCAGGGTTCATTTGCTGCGGGTGCCAACAGTTGGGTGCAGGTTAAAACGCACAAAACCATTCAGGAAGCCGTTGCCAAAATGAAGGCAATGGGCATGCAAGTCCTGGCGACTAATCTGTCTGAAAAGGCAGTCGATTTCCGCGCTATCGACTATACCCGCCCGACCTGTATTCTCCTCGGTCAGGAAAAAACCGGTATCACTCCAGAAGCTCTGGCATTGGCCGATAGCGATATCATTATTCCGATGGTCGGCATGGTGCAATCGCTTAACGTTTCAGTCGCTTCGGCGCTGATTCTGTATGAGGCCCAGCGCCAGCGCGAAAATGCCGGAATGTACCAACGCGAAACCAGCCTGTTAAAAGAAAAAGAGCAGCAACGCTTGCTGTTCGAAGGTGGGTATCCGGTATTGGCCAATGTCGCCAAACGCAAAAAATTGCCACGCCCGTTTATTGACGACACGGGCAGCATCGTTGCCGACGATGACTGGTGGGCCGCTATGCAAATGACGGTTGCCAGATGAAGGGCCGCCTGCTGGATGCCGTCCCGCTTACGTCCCTGACCGGCGTTGGCGCAAGTCAGGCAGAAAAGCTCGCAAAAATCGGCCTCGAAACTATTCAGGATCTGCTGCTTCATTTGCCGTTGCGCTATGAAGATCGCACTCGCCTTTACGCTATCAACGATTTACTTCCCGCTATATTCGCCACTGTCGAAGGTGAAGTGCTGCGCACGGACATCAGCTTTGGCCGCCGCCGCATGCTGACCTGTCAGATTAGCGATGGAACAGGCCTGCTGACGCTGCGTTTTTTCAATTTCAACGCCGCGATGAAAAACAGCCTTGCGCCCGGCCGCCGCGTCACCGCCTATGGTGAAATCAAGCGGGGAACGATAGGCCCGGAAATCATTCATCCTGAATATCGCGTTCAGGGAGAGAACAGCGAGGTCGTGTTGCAAGAATCGCTGACGCCGGTGTATCCGACCACAGAAGGCATTCGTCAGGCAACCTTGCGCAAGTTAACCGATCAGGCGCTATCGCTGCTTGATACTCAGCCGATTGCCGAGCTGCTTCCGCAAGAGCTGAGCCGTACGCTGATGCCTTTGTCAAAGGCCTTGCACCTGCTCCATCGCCCGCCTCCCGATATGCAGCTTGCCGATCTTGAAAAAGGTCAGCATCCGGCCCAGCGTCGGCTGATTATGGAAGAGCTGCTCGCGCACAATCTCAGCATGCTGGCAGTTCGCGCCGGCACGCAAAGTTACAAGGCGCTGCCGCTGGTTAAAGATCACAAGTTGATGGACGCATTTTTGGCGTCGCTGCCGTTTAGCCCGACGAATGCTCAGAAGCGTGTTGTCGGCGAAATCGAGCACGATCTTGCGCTCGGATATCCGATGATGCGACTGGTACAGGGCGATGTGGGATCCGGTAAAACGCTGGTCGCCGCCCTTGCCGCGCTTTGCGCAATTGCTGAGGGTAAGCAGGTAGGCCTGATGGCACCAACAGAGTTATTGGCAGAGCAGCACGCTAATAACTTCCGCCAATGGTTTGAACCGCTAGGCATTCAAGTCGGTTGGCTGGCCGGAAAACAGAAAGGCAAAGCGCGCATTGCCCAACAAGAGGCGATTGCCAACGGACAAGTTTCAATGGTTGTCGGCACACACGCGATCTTCCAGGAACAAATCCAATTCTCGGCGCTGGCTCTGGTGATTATCGACGAGCAGCACCGTTTCGGCGTGCACCAACGTCTTGCGCTGTGGGAAAAAGGCAAACAGCAGGGATTCCATCCGCATCAGCTGATCATGACCGCCACCCCAATTCCGCGCACGCTGGCGATGACCGCCTACGCCGATCTCGACACTTCGGTGATCGATGAACTGCCGCCGGGCCGCACGCCGGTGACCACCGTTGCGATCCCCGATACTCGCCGCAGTGACATTATCCAACGGGTGAAAAGTGCCTGTGTGGAAGAAAATCGTCAGGCGTACTGGGTGTGTACGCTGATTGAAGAATCTGAAATGCTTGAAGCTCAGGCCGCAGAGGCGACATGGGAAGGGCTAAAGATCGCCCTGCCCGAGTTGAAAATCGGCCTGGTTCATGGTCGCATGAAAGCACAGGAAAAACAGGCAGTGATGCAGGCCTTTAAACAGGGCGAGATTCAGCTGCTGGTTGCCACCACGGTTATCGAAGTTGGGGTTGATGTGCCCAACGCCAGCCTGATGATTATCGAAAATCCTGAGCGACTTGGTCTGGCGCAGCTGCACCAGCTGCGCGGGCGCGTGGGCCGTGGGGCTATCGCCTCTCACTGCGTATTGTTGTACAAAACGCCGCTAAGCAAGACAGCTCAGAAACGTCTGCAAGTTTTACGCGACAGCAATGACGGTTTTGTTATTGCTCAGCAGGATCTTGAGATCCGCGGACCGGGCGAACTGCTCGGAACGCGACAAACGGGTAGTGCAGAATTCAAGGTAGCCGACCTGTTGCGTGACCAGGCGATGATCCCAGAGGTACAGCGTATAGCTCGCCATATTCAACAACAGTATCCAGAACATGCCCGTGCGCTAATCGAACGCTGGCTGCCTGAGCGCGCCCGCTATACTAACGCCTGATTTTGCCTCAACGGCTACTGTTTCCCAGACACAATAATCTTCCTCCTCTCTATGCTGGCTAATCGGCAATTATCGACGAAAAATGCTGATGGCAACCGATTGCTTTTGTCCCCGATATCATGAAAAATGCCCGCTTTGCGGCAAACCGGGGAAATGCGCAACGTGATTACACAACAAGCCGAGCCAGAAGCTCAGCGCCAGGCGGCGGAAACGCCACGTACCAGCGAATTAATTTATCGATTAGAAGACCGTCCGCCTTTGCCACAAACCGTGTTTGCGGCCTGCCAGCATTTACTGGCGATGTTTGTCGCGGTGATCACTCCCGCCTTGCTGATTTGCCAGGCACTGGGCTTGCCAGCGCAGGATACGCAGCACATTATCAGCATGTCGCTGTTCGCCTCCGGTCTGGCTTCCATTTTACAAATTAAAACCTGGGGTCCAATCGGCTCAGGACTGCTGTCGATTCAGGGTACCAGTTTCAACTTTGTTTCCCCGTTAATCATGGGTGGCATGGCGCTAAAAAATGGGGGTGCAACCGTTCCTGCCATGATGGCCGCGCTGTTCGGCACACTGATGGTCGCCTCCTGTACCGAAATCCTGCTTTCACGCGTATTGCACCTGGCTCGCCGCATTATCACGCCACTGGTTTCCGGGATTGTCGTTATGATCATCGGCCTGTCGCTGATTCAGGTCGGACTGACCTCAATCGGTGGCGGTTACTCGGCCATGAGCGATCACACCTTTGGTTCGCCAAAAAATCTGATTCTGGCCGCCGTGGTTCTGGCTGTGATTATCCTGCTTAACCGCCAGCGTAACCCTTATCTTCGCGTTGCCTCTCTGGTGATTGCGATGGCTGTGGGCTATGTGGTCGCCTGGGCAATGGGCATGTTGCCTGCCGCCGCACCTGCTGTTGCAACGCACCTGATCACCATCCCAACCCCGCTTTATTACGGACTGGGTTTTGACTGGAACCTGCTGATCCCGCTCATGCTGATCTTTATGGTTACCTCGCTCGAAACTATCGGCGATATTACTGCGACTTCTGACGTCTCCGAGCAACCGGTTAGCGGCCCTGTTTATATGAAACGCATCAAGGGCGGCGTGCTGGCTAATGGTCTGAACTCGATGCTTTCCGCGGTGTTCAATACCTTCCCTAACTCCTGTTTCGGCCAAAACAATGGCGTGATCCAGCTGACCGGTGTTGCCAGTCGCTATGTTGGGTTCGTCGTGGCGCTGATGCTGATTGTGCTGGGTCTTTTCCCGGCAGTAGCGGGTTTTGTGCAGCACATTCCTGAACCGGTTCTGGGCGGCGCAACCATCGTGATGTTCGGCACCATCGCGGCGTCCGGCGTGCGTATCGTTTCACGCGAGCGCCTTAACCGACGTGCAATCATGATTATGGCGCTGTCTTTGGCCGTGGGTATGGGCGTATCGCAACAGCCGCTGATTTTACAGTTTGCACCTGACTGGCTGAAAACGTTGCTGTCTTCAGGAATTGCGGCCGGTGGCATTACCGCTATCGTACTGAATCTTATCTTCCCACGTGAGCCATAAGATTTAAGCTTAACGAGAGTCAAACAACGGCGGTAGGGTCATCCCCTCCGCCGTTTTTTTTATCTGTAACATGCTAACCTATTGAGAAAGATTGCTGCGTGCGGCATAAACTGTTGTACGTTTTTCCGACTTACCCAACGGATATGGATTGAGACGATGAAATTTCTCGGTAAATTGCTGCTGACAATAGCCCTGTTGTTGCTACTGGCGATCGTCATATTGTACGTTCTCGTGCAAACACGCTGGGCTGCGGGTTCGATTAGCCGCTGGGTCACCGATAATACCGAATACCGTCTGTCGATTGATGGAGTCGATCATTCCTGGTCTGACCCTGCACGCATTACGCTGTCTGGTGTGAAATTCGCCGAGAAGAATAAACCTGACGTGCTTGATGCCGGAGAGGTGGATTTTGATCTGAGCTGGCGTCAGATCACCGCGCCGCGTTTCTTTGACCGTGTCGTGCTGGTCAACGGAACGCTGAATCTCTCTCCCGATCCGCTCAATCTGCCGCTGCAGGCCAATACCTTGCAACTCAATAATATTGTTCTGAAGGGGAATATCGAACAATGGAAGGTCGACGGTAAAAACGTCAATGCGGGTATCACGCCATGGCAGCCAACCAAAACGGCAGTTTTGGGCAACAATGCACAATTCCAGCTTAGTGCCGACACGCTCGCGCTCGACAATATTCCGGCAAGCAATGTGCTGATTCAAGGGCGCATTGATAATCAGCAACTGACTCTGAGCAATTTTGGTGGCGACATTTCTCGCGGGCAACTCACCGGCAACGCCAGCCGCAGCAGCGACGGCAGTTGGACGCTCGATAATCTGCGTCTAAGCAATGTGCGCCTGCAAAGTGCGCAGCCGCTCTCGAGTTTCTGGCAGGAATTCATCAAGCTTCCGAAGGTCGATATCAAACGCCTGGATTTGATTGATGCCCGACTGCAAGGGGATAACTGGGCCTTTACCGATTTGGATCTGACGGTAAATGACGTCACGTTTGAAAAAGGAAATTGGCAAAGTAACGACGGTCAGCTGTCGTTGAATGCCACAGACCTGATTGACGGCAATTTGCACTTTATCGACCCGAATATCAACCTGGACCTGACACCACAGGGTATTGCCATCAGGCAGTTTGCAACCCGCTGGGAGGGTGGACTGCTGCGCACCTCTGGCAACTGGGATCGCGCCAGCCACAACCTGAATCTTGATGACCTCAGCATCACCTCGCTGGAATACACGCTGCCGCAAAACTGGCGTCAGCTGTGGCTTGATAGCCTGCCAGACTGGCTGTCGGACGTCACTGTCAGCAAATTCTCCGCCAACAGAAACCTGATTATCGACATTAACCCCGACTTCCCGTTCCAGCTTACCGGACTTGAAGGCTACGGCACCGATCTCAAACTGGCGCAGAATCATCAATGGGGAATGTGGTCGGGTAAACTTAACCTTAATGCCGGTGATGCAACCTTTAACAAAAATGACCTGCATCGCCTTTCTCTGGCGCTGGATGCCAGTTCAGACAAGGTCAACATCACCACATTGAGCGCCTATACCAAAGAGGGACTGCTGGAAGCTACCGGAACAGTGAGCCAACAGCCACAGCGTGATTTCACCGTCACTCTGAATGGCCGCGCGGTGCCTGCTAACGAACTGCAAAACTGGGGATGGCCGGAGATCCCGTTGCAGGGCAATGTGAATATGCAGCTGAACCTGAAAGGCCAGATGCCAGCCAACATCGACTTTAAACCTACGTTGACCGGTACGCTGCATGCCACCGCCAATGAAGGTAAGCAGATCCAGCAGCAGATGAACCAGGGCGTGGCTGGCCCGACTCAATAAATAAGACGTATTATTTAAACAGCTAAACACCCTGAGTTACTGGCGTGGTAGCAAGGCGGCAGGTAGGCAAGTCCCCCAGGAGCTTATATCAATAAGCGACTGGGGCGCGCCAGTGCCGCCACACATCAGCCGAAAGAAGATTCGAACACGGCGTGCTGCGTCCCAACCCAAAAAGCAGTTAATTAGCACAGTGGCAGCGTTAAGTTCGACGTGCTTGTCAGTTTATAGCAGGTTCAAGAGGTGCATCGGCTGAGGCCGGAAGTACCAGATAAGTCCCTTCAAAAATTGCCCCTTCACCCTCTTCGCCCATCAGCTGCACGTCTAGCTGCACTCGTGCTTTACGCCCTTTCGCCAGGCGGTCCAAATCACCGCTGATAGAGCTAAGATCGGCAATTGCTCTTGGGCGACCCGTCACTGGCGAACTATAGCGGATATGGGCATCGGCCAGCACAATGGTGCCTCCCAGATGCCGCTCGCGCAGCAGCAACCAAATCAGCCCCCAGCCGGTCAAGGTTGCCAGTGAGAACAGACTTCCGGCGAACAGCGTGTGGTGAGGATTCTGGTTACCGGTTTCCGGCATAGTAGTCACAAAACGCTGGCCGGTATATTGGCTGATGCGAACGCCCATCTTCTCGCTCAGCGGGATATGATCGTACCAGGCCTGTTGTAGCTGCCCGCACCAGTCGGGGCGATGCAAAATATCGTCCAGCGTTTCGACCGGTTTGATCATCAAAAAGTGGCGCACCGGCGTGGTCTGTGGCGTAGTGATCTCACCCTGGTTGATGAATCCCAGGGTGGCAAAAAACTCGACGGCATCTTCACGCGCGCTACAGACCACGCGTTTGACTCCTTCCTGACGCGCCACAGACTCAAGAGTCATTGCGACCAGCGTTCCCAGCCCTTTGGCCTGCACATCGGGATCAACCGCCAGAAAGCGAATCGATGCCTCATTGTCGGCATTAATATACAGACGCCCCACGGCGACGGTCTTTCCCTGTTCATCGACCACCATTTGATGGTGGGCCATGGCATCATAAGCATCACGCTCCGATCCCTCTGGTTGATGAAGAGGTTTACGCAGCATTTCCCAACGAAATTTATAATAGGCGGCTAATTCTGATTCGGTAACGGGAACTCTAAGGTGATACATAGATACTTTCTCTCTCAGGCAGTGCGCCGTTGCTTCAAACCTGCAGCCAGAAGGTGACGGGGCCGTCATTGACTAAAGCCACCTTCATATCCGCTGCAAAACGACCGGTTTCGGTATGAATGCCTTTCTCTCGGCACTGGCCATAAAAATATTGATAAAGCCGATCGGCTTCTGCCGGTGCAGCGCCGCGCGAAAAGCCGGGACGCGTCCCCTTTTGGGTATCGGCAACCAGCGTAAATTGTGAAACCACCAGCAGACTGCCTCCGGCCTGAGTCACATTCAAATTCATCTTGTCGTCGCTGTCGCCAAACACCCGATAAGCCGCTACTTTGTCACACAGCTTTTTGGCTTTTTGCTCGTCATCGCCCTGCTCAACGCCCAGTAACACCAGTAACCCTGGGCCAATCTTTCCACAGACTTCACCGTCAATGGTGACGCTGGCCTCTAAAACTCGTTGAATTAATGCGATCATAACTGCGTTATTTCTCCTGCGCAGCGGCCTCTTGTGCTGTGGCCGCTTCTTGTTCTCTGGCTCGATATTCACCCAGTGTGATGGTGATTTCAGCCCCTAGCAATACGATACACCAGCTCACATAGACCCATAAAAATAAAATCGGGATCACTGCCAGCACACCATAAATCAGCTGATAAGAAGGAAAGAGCTGAACGTAGAGGGCAAAGATTTTCTTGCCTAACTCGAATAACGCTCCGGCTACCAGCGCCCCAATTAACGCATCGTGATAGGGGACGCGTGCCTTTGGCACTATCGAATATAACAGGAAGAAGCTTATCCACGAGATAAGCAACGGCAGCGCGCGCAGCATCCAGTCTACGAGGGAATGGACGCCATTCAGGCTCAGCCAGTTGAGTGACAGAAGATAAGAGCTGATTGCCACGCTAGCAACCAGCAGGATCGGCCCCAACGTCAGCACCATCCAGTAAACCGCAAAGGAATAAACGATGGGTCGCTTGGTGTGACTATTCCAGATCTTGTTGAGCACGCTGTCGACCGAGGCAATCAGCAGCAAAGAGGTCACGATAAGCCCGCACGTCCCCACTGCCGTCATCCTGCTGGAATTGGCAACGAACTGTTCAAGATAACGCTGAATGATATTGCCGGTCGCTGGCAGAAAATTGGCAAAGATAAAATCTTTCAGCTGAGTACTGATATCTGAAAACACCGGAAAAAGCGCAAATAGCGAAAAAACAACCGCGATGAGCGGCACCAGTGAAAGCAAAGAAACATACGCCAAATGTCCCGCCAACAAGGTTAATCCATCGTTGTCGGCGCGCTTGATCAACATATGACTAAAACGAGCAGCACACTTAATTCTCGGATGGAGCCTCGGCATTATTACATCCTTTTAAATCTCAGGTGATTTGGTTTCCAGAGAAATGGCGCGGTAATGTCTGGTCATCGGTAACAAGAATAGCCTGAATGCCTAACGCGCTGGCTGCGTTGACGTTTTCAGCTACGTCATCGAAGAACACGGCTTCCTGTGCGCTGAATCCTTCTTTTTCCAATACGTACTGGAAGATAGCCGGGTCAGGTTTGCGCAGGCCAATTTCCTGAGACAAGTATAACGCATCGGCGTTTTGCTCAATTTCAGGGTAGTGGGTAGGCCAGTGTTCAAGATGAAGGTTATTAGTGTTTGAGAGCACAACAACGCGATGGCCCTGCTGGCGAAGCTTTCTCATGATTTCGATAGCCTCAGGACGCAAGGCAACAAATACTGACTGCCAACCCGCACTGAACTGTTCAAAGCTCAGCGCAATTCCCATCTCCAGGCAAAGCGTCTCGGCAAACTGCTCGTCACTGATTTCGCCGCGCTCGTGCTGCTGGAAAGCTTCCCCCAGGGTGAATCGCTCCATCAAATGGGCCAGCGGCGCTCCGCTGAGATTGCTCCATACACCCAGCACACGTTTGAAATCGATATCAATTAATACGTTGCCCATATCAAATATATACAGCATTGCACGCTCCTGATTTCAAAGATGAAGCCTACTTTAGTAAGGACTGAATTTACGAGACTGTGAATTTGTCAGTCATAGATTCAGCCCCTAAGAGTAAATAGTAGGTTAGCGGTAAATCATGGGTCTGAACAGTGACACGGATACAAGCTTGATGCTTGTTTAATGAAAAAATAGATAAAAAAAAGGGCACCCAAAGGTGCCCTCATGACGATAAGCGTTTAACCGGGAAGAAGATTAACCTTCTTTAGGACCACGGCTAGCACGTTTACGGTCGTTCTCAGTCAGGTGACGTTTACGGATACGCACAGACAGAGGAGTAACTTCTACCAGTTCGTCATCATCCAGGAACTCGATCGCCTGTTCCAGAGACATCTTGATAGCAGGAACCAGCGTGGTTGCTTCGTCAGTACCAGAAGCACGCATGTTGGTCAGTTTCTTACCGGTCAGACAGTTAACAGTCAAGTCGTTAGAACGTGAGTGAATACCGATGATCTGGCCTTCATACACTTCTGCACCGTGACCCAGGAACAGCTTACCGCGATCTTGCAGACCGAACAGAGCAAACGCAACAGCTTTACCCTGACCGTTGGAGATCAGTACGCCGTTCTGACGCTGGCCGATTTCGCCTGGACGAACGTCATCGTAGTGGCTGAAGGTTGAATACAGCAGGCCGGTACCAGAAGTCATGGTCATGAATTCGGTACGGAAGCCGATCAGGCCACGAGCCGGGATCAGGTAATCAAGACGAATACGACCTTTGCCGTCAGGGATCATGTCCTTAACGTCGCCTTTACGCTCACCCATGGCTTGCATGACTGAACCCTGGTGTTGCTCTTCGATGTCCAAAGTCACGTTTTCGAACGGCTCTTGCATGCGGCCATCGATTTTACGGTTGATTACTTTAGGACGAGAAACGGCCAGTTCGAAACCTTCACGACGCATGTTTTCGATCAGAACCGACAGGTGAAGTTCACCACGGCCTGAAACGCGGAATGCGTCGGAGTCTTCGGTTTCTTCAACACGCAGTGCCACGTTGTGCACCAGCTCTTTGTTCAGACGGTCAAGGATCTGACGCGAGGTCACAAACTTACCTTCTTTACCACAGAATGGAGAGGTGTTGACGTTGAAGTACATGGTAACGGTTGGTTCATCAACGCTCAGTGCTGGCAGCGCTTCGACGTTCTGTGGATCACAGATGGTGTCGGAGATGTTCAGCTCGCCCAGACCGGTGATTGCGATGATGTCGCCAGCTTCAGCGATGGTCGCTTCGATACGCTCAAGACCCATGTGGGTCAGAACTTTACCAACTTTACCGTTACGGGTTTTGCCTTCGCTATCGATGATAGTGATCTGCTGGTTAGGCTTAACAGTACCGCGCTTGATGCGACCGATACCGATAACACCTACATAGTTGTTGTAGTCCAGCTGAGAAATCTGCATCTGGAATGGCGCTTCTACTTCAACTTTTGGAGCAGATACGTGGTCAACGATTGCCTGGTACAGCGGGGTCATGTCTTCGGCCATATCATTATGGTCGGTACCCGCGATACCCATCAGAGCTGATGCGTAAATGATTGGGAAATCAAGTTGCTCGTCGGTAGCATCAAGGTTTACGAACAGGTCGAATACCTGGTCTACAACCCAGTCAGGACGCGCGCCAGGGCGGTCGACCTTGTTGATTACCACGATCGGCTTCAGACCGTTAGCAAATGCTTTTTTGGTCACGAAGCGGGTTTGCGGCATAGGGCCATCCATTGCATCCACAACCAGCAGCACCGAGTCAACCATTGACATCACACGCTCTACCTCACCGCCGAAGTCGGCGTGTCCTGGGGTATCAACGATGTTGATGCGATAGTCTTTCCAATTAATGGCGGTGTTTTTTGCGAGGATGGTAATCCCACGCTCTTTCTCCAAATCGTTGGAGTCCATTACGCGTTCGGTGGCTTCTACACGTTCTCCGAAAGTACCGGATTGTTGTAGCAGCTTATCAACCAAGGTAGTTTTACCATGGTCAACGTGGGCAATAATGGCGATGTTACGCAAATTTTCGATCACAGCTTTGCCTCAGGCATTTAGAAATATAGAAATAGCGCGCTATTGTACACGTATTAGGCTAGGTTCTAAACAAGTTCACAAGATTCTCTTCGAAACAAGTTCTGTATGGTTACTTAACGATCCCTTTCACGGTGCAAAAGACCTCTTGAACCAAAATGGCGCACCATTTTGGTTCACCATTCGCGATCCATTGAACCAAAATAGTGCATTAATTCCGTTATGGTGCATACTGAATAACCATGCAACCCGCATAGAATGGCATTCAATCCTCTTTCACAAAGTTGGCACAGATTTCGCAACCCTTAACCAAGGGTGAAATGAGTCTTATCAGAGCAATTAGAAAAGCTGTTTAAGCCACACGCCATTTTCAACAATGTTTGTTTATTCGTTTCGTTCCAACGACGATGACATAATGAGAAATTCGGGAGAACTAGTATGTCCGCTGAACACGTTTTTGCGATCATCAAGGAAAATGAAGTTAAATTCATCGACCTTCGCTTCACTGACACCAAGGGTAAAGAACAGCACGTTACCATTCCATCTCATCAGGTAAGCCCTGACTTCTTCGAAGATGGTAAAATGTTCGATGGTTCTTCCATCGGCGGCTGGAAAACCATCAATGACTCAGACATGGTTCTGATGCCAGATCCAAGCACTGCGGTTCTTGACCCGTTCTTTGAAGAATCTACCTTGATCATCCGCTGCGACATCGTTGAACCAAACACGCTGCAAGGTTACGACCGTGACCCGCGTTCAACTGCAAAACGTGCTGAAGACTTCCTGAAATCTTCAGGCATCGCGGACACCGTTCTGTTCGGACCTGAGCCAGAATTCTTCCTGTTTGATGACGTTCGCTTCGGCAGCAGCATCGCGGGTTCCCACGTTGCAATCGACGATATCGAAGGCGCATGGAACACTGGTACCAAATACGAAGGCGGCAACAAAGGCCACCGTCCAGCAGTTAAAGGCGGTTACTTCCCAGTTCCTCCGGTCGACTCTTCTCAGGACCTGCGTTCTACCATGTGTCTGACCATGGAAGAAATGGGCCTGGTCGTTGAAGCTCACCACCACGAAGTGGCTACCGCTGGCCAGAACGAAGTGGCAACCCGCTTCAACACCCTGACCAAGAAAGCTGACGAAATCCAGATCTACAAATACGTGGTTCACAACGTGGCTCACGCATTCGGTAAAACTGCGACCTTTATGCCAAAACCAATGTTTGGCGATAACGGTTCAGGCATGCACTGCCACATGTCTCTGTCCAAAGACGGTAACAACCTGTTCTCTGGCGACAAATACGGCGGCCTGTCTGAAACTGCTCTGTACTACATTGGCGGTATCATCAAGCACGCAAAAGCAATCAATGCGTACGCTAACCCAACCACCAACTCCTACAAGCGTCTGGTCCCAGGCTACGAAGCGCCTGTTATGCTGGCTTACTCAGCGCGTAACCGTTCAGCTTCTATCCGTATCCCACACGTTTCTAGCCCGAAAGCAATGCGTATCGAAGCTCGCTTCCCTGATCCAGCGGCTAACCCATACCTGGCGTTTGCTGCCCTGCTGATGGCTGGCCTGGACGGCATCATCAACAAAATCCATCCTGGCGACGCGATGGACAAAGACCTGTACCACCTGCCACCAGAAGAAGCGGCAGAGATCCCACAGGTTGCAGGCTCTCTGGAAGAAGCTCTGAACGAGCTGGATGCAGACCGCGAGTTCCTGACTCGTGGCGGCGTGTTCACTAACGACGCTATCGATGCTTACATCGCTCTGCGCACCGAAGAGAACGACCGCGTACGCATGACGCCACACCCAGTAGAGTTCGAACTGTACTACAGCGTTTAATAACGTCGTAGCGCAACGGGAGTAGATGGGTTCGCTCCCCGAGCCGAGCTTTACTCTGCGCCGCAGGTCTTTTCAGACCACGGCGGCGCAGAACAAAAAATATCGAGATATTTTTGTTGCCGTGGAAATTTCTAGCCCATCTCCGGATGGGCTTTTTTCTCCACGCTACTTTCCTGTGTGACACCTCTGACCCGACTGTTTGGCGGGTAGCGGTTTAAATGCACCAATCAGGTGCGGGAGACTGCTGTATGGCAACTGGCAAGCTGCCCGATGCTGGGCAGATCCTCAATTCTCTTATCAACAGCGTTCTGCTGTTGGACGACGAATTGGCCGTGCATTACGCCAATCCGGCGGCTCAGCAATTATTAGCGCAGAGTTCACGTAAGCTTTTCGGGACACCTTTACCCGATCTGGTGGGCTACTTTTCGCTCAATATTGAGCTTATGCGTGAAAGTATTGAGGCTGGGCAAGGGTTTACCGACAGCGAAGTCACCCTGGTGGTAGACGGTCGCGCGCATATTATGTCGCTGACCGCACAGTCTTTGCCGGAAGGTTTTATTTTGATTGAACTGGCGCCGATGGATAACCAGCGTCGTTTAAGTCAGGAACAACTGCAGCACGCGCAGCAGGTCGCCGCAAGGGATCTGATCCGCGGGCTGGCACATGAAATTAAAAATCCGCTGGGTGGTTTACGCGGTGCGGCGCAGCTGCTGTCGAAAGCGCTCCCTGATCCCGCCCTGCTGGAATATACCAAGGTCATTATCGAGCAGGCCGACAGATTACGTAATCTGGTGGACCGGCTGTTAGGCCCGCAGCGCCCGAGTCAGCACATTACGCAGAGCATCCATCAGGTTGCCGAGCGGGTATGCCAACTGGTGTCGATGGAAAAGCCTGACAACGTCCAGCTGGTGCGTGATTACGATCCAAGCTTGCCGGAACTGGCGCACGACCCGGATCAAATAGAGCAGATACTGCTCAATATTACCCGGAATGCCTTACAGGCATTGGGAGAAGAAGGCGGCACCATTACGTTAAGAACGCGTACCGCTTTCCAGATTACCTTGCATGGGGTGCGTTATCGCCTGGTGGCTCGCATCGATATTGAAGATGACGGTCCCGGCGTGCCTGCCCATCTGCAGGATACACTTTTTTACCCTATGGTCAGTGGCCGCGAAGGGGGTACGGGTCTGGGCCTGTCCATCGCGCGCAGTTTGATTGACCAGCATTCGGGTAAAGTTGAATTTAACAGTTGGCCAGGACACACCGAATTCTCGGTCTTCCTGCCTATTCGCCAGTGAGGTTCTTATGCAACGAGGGATAGTCTGGATCGTCGATGACGATAGCTCCATCCGCTGGGTTCTTGAACGCGCGCTCACTGGGGCGGGTTTAAACTGCACCACGTTCGACAGCGGCAATGAAGTGCTGGAAGCCATTGCGACTCAAACCCCTGACGTTTTGTTATCAGATATTCGCATGCCCGGCATGGACGGGTTGGCGCTGTTAAAACAAATCAAACAACGTCATCCGATGTTGCCGGTAATTATCATGACCGCGCATTCGGATTTGGACGCGGCGGTCAGCGCCTATCAGCAGGGTGCGTTTGACTATTTGCCGAAACCTTTCGATATCGACGAAGCGGTTGCCCTGGTTGAGCGTGCTATCAGCCACTATCAGGAGCAGCAACAACCGGCGCGCAGCCAACCGGCCAGCGGCCCAACGGCGGATATTATCGGTGAAGCTCCGGCGATGCAGGACGTGTTTCGCATCATCGGTCGTCTCTCCCGGTCATCAATAAGCGTATTGATTAACGGCGAATCAGGTACGGGTAAAGAACTGGTGGCGCATGCCCTGCATCGTCACAGCCCGCGAGCCAAAGCGCCGTTTATCGCGCTGAATATGGCAGCAATCCCTAAAGACCTGATCGAATCAGAACTGTTTGGCCACGAGAAAGGTGCCTTTACTGGCGCCAATCAGATCCGTCAGGGACGTTTTGAACAGGCCGATAACGGCACGCTGTTCCTGGACGAAATCGGTGATATGCCGATGGATGTACAGACCCGTTTGCTTCGCGTATTGGCCGATGGACAGTTCTATCGCGTGGGCGGCTATGCGCCGGTTAAAGTCGACGTGCGTATCATCGCCGCAACTCACCAGAATCTGGAAATGCGCGTTCAGGAAGGCAAATTCCGTGAGGACTTGTTCCACCGCCTGAATGTGATCCGCGTCCATCTGCCGCCGCTGCGTGAACGTCGTGAGGATATTCCACGTCTTGCGCGTTATTTCCTGCAGGTTGCGGCCAAGGAGCTGGGTGTTGAAGCCAAGAACCTTCACCCTGAAACAGAAACGGCACTGACGCGTTTGCCGTGGCAAGGCAACGTGCGCCAGCTCGAGAATACCTGTCGCTGGCTGACGGTGATGGCTGCGGGTCAGGAAGTATTGATTCAGGACCTGCCTTCCGAGTTGTTTGAAAGCAGCACGCCAGAGACGGGTGGGCAAAGTCTGCCCGACAGCTGGGCCACCTTGCTGGCCCAGTGGGCCGATCGCGCGCTGCGTTCCGGTCATCAAAACCTGCTTTCTGAGGCGCAGCCAGAAATGGAACGCACTCTGCTGACTACCGCTCTGCGCCATACTCAGGGGCACAAGCAGGAAGCGGCAAGGTTGCTGGGTTGGGGGCGAAATACCCTCACCCGCAAACTTAAAGAATTAGGCATGGAATAATTTAGTTACGCCATGAGTCGAGGCAAGTGTACTTAAGAAATGTTAAAGTTTCAGACAGTGTCGCGAAGCCCCAGAAATAAAGAGCCCCGGCCCATAAAGCCGGGCTTTTTTTTGTCTCTTTCGCGGCACGCGCGGGTTCAAGCCTATGTTTTTCATTGATGAAGCGGTCTGGAGTCAGTCCCGCCAGCCTTGGAGGACATTCGCTGTCTGCGTATAATATTAAACATTCATGCCACGATTATGAGGAGCTGAGGCTCAGTAAAATGAATACAAAAGCATTAGCAGTACTGGAAGAAGATACTCTCGGTGGAGTGCTTGAACTGTTTGATGTCAGCTATGAAGAGCTGAAGATGACACACTCGAATGAGCTTTATCGACTGAGAAAAAAAACCTTTAGCGATCGCCTCGGATGGGACGTCGTCTGCAACGTCGACATGGAATTCGATGAGTTCGACAATCCCGGTACCCGTTATATTCTTGGCCTGTGCAAGGGACAGCTGGTTTGTAGCGTGCGCTTCACCGACCTCGATCAGCCCAACATGATCACTCATACATTCAAGGAATGTTTTCACACCGTGCCTCTGCCTTTCGGTGGCATAGAATCGAGCCGATTTTTTGTCGACAAGGCCCGTGCGCGAGAGCTGCTTGGTGAAAGGTATCCGATCAGTCAGATCCTGTTTGTTGCCATGATTAACTGGGCAAGACAAAACAACCGTAACGGTATTCACACTATTGTCAGCCGACCAATGCTGACTATCCTGAAACGCTCAGGATGGAAGATAGAGGTTTTGAAGGAAGCTTACCTCACCGAACGCGAGCGGATCTATCTGGTGTATTTACCCACCGCTGCCGAAGATCAGACACAGATGGCCTCCAGGCTCATTGCCGACCTCGGCCACGCAGAGTCTTCTGTCATTACCTGGCCGCTGTCGCTGCCGGTGTAATGAGCTCCAGTTCAACGCCCAGCCGGATTGCCTGGCGGGCGTTACTAACACCCAGCTTGGAAACGATATTGCCCATATGAAACTTCACCGTACTCACTGAAATTCCAACGATGCTGACAATTTCTCCGTAAGTTTTTCCCATACTCGCCCAGTAAAGCACTTCATTCTCGCGCGGGGTGAAAATGGCTTTGTTGGCCTCGGCCTGACTTTTTTGCCTGCCGGATGAGGCTGCACCTGCCAGGCGATACATCTGCTCGTTGATGTCGATGAGCAACATCTGCATAGCCCCACGTTCAGAAGAGAGACGAGCCTCAAGCTCCTCCTGCTCATTGCTGGCGATGATAATCGACAGAAGCGCCAGGTTATTCATATGGTCATGCAACACAAAGGTGAAACCATTGGCGATGTTGTACTTCCTGGAGAGAGAAAAAATCTTGGTAAACTTGAGATCAGACATCAGGGTAATATTTTCGTCCCAGGAAAAGGGAGAAGTGCGTTTAAACGCCGTCAGGATCACCGGATCGGTGAGCTGAAAATTGTTGGTACGGTACAAATTGACCCATTCGTCAGGATAGCTCGAAATAATAAGCATATCTGAAGGTTTTTTCTTACTGACGACCGTGTATGCGTATTCCACACTGCCAAGCGATGACAGTTTCCTGTCGATATGATCGCGGAGTGTTTCCGTGATGGTCTGATTTTCATTGAAGGCAGAAAACATACAGGCTCCGTTACGGTATGACTTTCCTTTTTATCGCGAAAACCTGAACTTAAGTACAGGTACGCATCATACTTAAGTACAACTTACAAATTAGGAAGATCAACATATAATAAACCTCGTTAGGCGAATGGAAAAAACTCCCGACGACTCAGTCAGGTAGCCAATTCAGCCGACACCAGGGAAAAATTTTTACGGTCAGACAGGACATCAATAAAGTCTCTGCTGGCCGGGCTTTTCACTTTAACACTGCTTATATTTCCTATCAAACCTGTGTTTGCCTCGTTTTAACCCCTTATTTCACCCCCTCGTTTAAACTCATCCATAAAGCAAATGCCCCACAAAAAATTCGCTCATAACCACGACCATTTGGCTTACAACCTGCCTGACTTAACAACTCCTTGAACTCACCCTACCTTTCGACCGAATGAATTGTTTGTCCTTGCTCACAAACTCGAAACACCATTTTCCTCGCTAAACCTCATTTCTCATACCTTTATCGCCTTTTAAATACTCCATGACATCTGCTGTGAATTTTCTTAAAAGTCACTATTATCAAGGTCAATAGCGCATTTTGAACCGCCTGGTACATTTCTGTTTGAATTTATCAACATAATTTGAAGGGGTTATCATTCCCTACAGGAATCAATCCATAAAACCAGATGCCGTTCTTAACCCGCTGTTACTGACATAATCCTTAAAAATAACCCAAAAGAAACAAGCAGCTAACAGACTGCCGTTACACCCTACGACTTATCTCTCCCCTACAGAGGAATGAAGCTATGCTGGTGATATTGAGTGTTTTGATGCTCATCTTCTTTATATTTTGCTTAATGACCAAGCGACTGTCAGCCCTGACCGCGCTGATCCTTATTCCCACTATTTTTGCCTTGATAGGCGGTTTCTACGCCCATATCGGTAAATACATGATGGACGGGATTAAAACCGTCGCCCCAAATGGGGTAATGATTATCTTTGCTATGCTTTATTTTATGGTGATGACCGAAGCGGGCATGTTCGATCCGTTGGTTAAACGCGTGATTAAAGCGGTAAAGGGCGACCCGGTAAAAATCTTCCTGGGAACCGTTTTGCTGGCATTTATCGTGGCACTGGACGGCGATGGCACAACTATCTATATCATCGTTCTTTCGGCATTCCTGCCGATTTATAAACGCCTCGGCCTTTCTCTGCCGATGGTTTGCTGCCTGCTGTTGCAGGTATCTGGTCTGGGCAATATGGTGCCATGGGGCGGACCCACGGCACGTGCGGCTACCTCGATGCACGTCGATATCGGCGCAATGTTTGTCCCTATGCTGCCTGCTCTGGCCGCTAGCGCGATTTGGACATTTATCCTTGCCTATATTTTTGGTCGTCGCGAGCGTTCACGTTTAGGGCCAGATTTAAACATTCATTTTGAAAACGCGATTGAGGAACAGCATCGCTGTCGCGGTACCAAAACCTTCTATTTTAACTGGGCACTGACCATTTTATTGATTATCGGTTTATGTGTCGAAGTGTTACCGTTAAGCTATCTGTTTATGATTGCCGCCTGTCTGGCACTGATCGTTAATTTCCCAGATCTGCAGGCACAGAAGGATCAGCTGGAACAACACGCGCCGCCGATCCTGGCCGTGTCCAGCCTGATTTTTGCAGCCGGTGTGTTCACCGGAGTGTTTACGGGTACGGGGATGGTCAATGCTGTAGGCAGTGCATTACTGGATGTAATACCTGCTGCATTAGGGCCTTATATGGCCGTCGTGACTGCGCTGCTGAGCATTCCGATGACCTGGCTGGTGTCCAACGACGTTTTCTATTTTGGCGTGCTGCCCGTCTTGGCTGATACCGCGAAACATCATGGCATTAGCGGTATTGAAATGGCGCGTGCTTCGCTTATGGGCCAGCCGGTGCATATTCTTAGCCCGCTGGTTGCTTCAACTTATCTGGTGGTCAGCATGCTGAAACTCGATTATTCGGAGAATCAGTACTTCACCTTTAAATGGTCTCTGGTAAGCAGCTTAATCCTGATTGTTGTTTCGCTGCTGACCGGGATTTTTCCTTTATACGCTGCATAGAGTGTTTTATGACCTGGTTATTTGATCAATGGGACTTTATCGTCATCCTGCTACAAATCATCGTAATTGACCTGCTGTTGGGGGGAGATAATGCGGTGGTTATTGCGATGGCCTGCCGGAAATTACCGCCACAGCAACGCAATAAGGCGATCGTTATCGGCACAATTGGGGCGATCGTCGCCCGCGTGGTCTTATTGATCATTGCGGTAAAACTGCTCAACCTGCCTTATCTGAAGCTGGTTGGCGGCCTGTTACTGCTATGGATTGGCATCAAGCTGGTTGCTAATGACGACGAAGAGAGCGATATCAAAGGCGGCACAAGCCTGTGGAAGACGGCAATGACCATCGTAGTGGCAGACGTGGTAATGTCGCTGGATAACGTGCTGGCGGTAGCCGCAGCGGGTAAAGGCAATTATCTGCTGGTGGCACTTGGCGTAGTGATTAGCATCCCGATTATTATCGCGGGCAGCAAGCTGGTACTGGCGATTATTAATCGCTTCCCAGTGGTTATCATGCTCGGTGGCGCACTGATTGGCTGGATTGCCGGAAGCATGTTTGTTACCGACCCTGCAATCGCGCATCTGCCTATGGCGGCAATAAACCATCTGCCAACCATTGCCGGCATTGTTGGCGCGGTGCTGGTGTTGGCATTGGGTATGGGAAAGAGCAAATTAGCAGAGAGAAATAGCCACTGATTTTGGCGAGCATTAATTTCTGCAATGACTGAGTCATAATAAATAAAAAAGCCCCAGCGGAATTATCCCTTGGGGCTTTATATTATATTTAATTTATATTACAGACCTGCTGCTTTATTTAATGCTTGCAGCAGAGGCCTCAGCAATAGCAATTTCGTTCGGATTGGCAGAACCGCTGACGCCGACAGCGCCAATTACGTTATCTTGATAAACAATTGGATTACCGCCACCCAAAGGAACCATGCCTGGCAGAGTAGAAATTGCAGGTTCTTTACCGTTAGCACGCCCCATGTATTTATCAGTAGGGGTATGGTACAACGCGCCAGCGCGGGCTTTGAGTGTTGATGAATCGATACAACCTACTGGCGCATTATCCATACGCTTAAAGGCCAGCAGCTGACCAGCCTGGTCCACTACCGCGATACAAACATTCGCGTGCAGACTTTCAGCCTTCTGCGTTGCGACATCCAACAGTTTTTGCGCATCGCTATATGTCAGAATAGTTTGTGTGGTAGTTGCATTCGCAGAAAATGCACTCAGGCTGCCGAGTGAACATAAAGCCGCTAACATCAGTAGTTTTTTCACTGTTATATCCCCGTATTGATTAATGAATTGCATGGTTTATAGCTGGAGCTATGAATAGTTTGCATTACTCACCAAATACGGGCCGACCAAATAACCCGCAGGTCGGCCTAATATTAAATCTTTTATATTATTTTATTATTTCAGCACAGTCAGAGCTGCTTTAGCTGCTTCGGCATCAACGCTGCCATCAGGAGTACTCACGCCAATAGCGCCAACAACCTGACCATCCAATTTAATTGGGATACCACCAGCGAATGGCAGAATTTTTGGGTTACCCAAAATCAGCATATTCCCTTTCGCAACTTTGTCCTGGTAGGCTTCAGTTGGCTGGCCGAAATATGCCGAGGTCTTCGCTTTTTCAGGCGCCAATGCAATATTAGCGGGGGTTGAACCGTCTAAACGGTCGAAGGTAATTAATTGACCGGCGGCATCAACAATAGCGACTGCGCCACCAATATGGTGCGACTTAATGGTTTCTTCAGCTTTCTTAACTAATTCGTTGGCCTGATCGTGGGTAATGACAGGAACACGAGTAATACCGTCGTCAGCAGCTTGAACTGCGAAACCTGCTAACAGGCCAGAAACCAATAACGCACAACTTACTTTCTTCATAAGAATCTCACTTTATTTGACACATTATGCGGTCACTTAAATCGTGGAGCCGCAGTTACAGATTTAACTCTGAACGTCAGGCCACGCTTTTCTGAATGCCGGGAGCCTTTTTGCGCCACTTCAGACTAATAAGATGATCAATGCTCCAGCGGCCTGGGCCATTAATCACCAACAGAATGAAGCCTGCGGCACAAGAGGCGTTTTTTAACCATACAATCAGATGCGGCATGGTAAAGCCCTGGTAAAAAAGGAAACCCGCAATGATTGAGAACGCCGCCATGAATACTGACGTAAAACGAGTTAAGAAGCCGAAGGCGATGGCAATACTGCCGCCCACTTCAAGCAAAATAACCAACGGCAGAAAGAAGCTTGGCACGCCATTCTGCGCCATCTCAGAGACATTTTGCGAATACTGAAATACCTTTTCCAGGCCTGACGTAAAGAACAATCCTACCGCCAGAATACGCGCAACGACATAAGCAAGATCTAAAGATTTATTCATAATTGTTTCGCCGTGATGTTAAAAATTGGGAGCTATCCCTTCGTCTTCCTGACGACAGTATAATTCGCTGTGATCTGAAATTTGGCAGGATAAAAATACAAGAATTAAAATCGATACTTACTGTCTGATAACATTTGATATACATTTCTATCACGCCATTATCATAAAAAAAAGTGCCCGTTGGTTATCGTTAATGATGGAATTGGTTATTTATCACCGGTCGAAATTACTTTAAGAAATAACATTTCCAGCGGAGTATTTTCCGTGTTCTCTGGATAATCCCAGAGAACGTCAAGGCGATGTAAACTGCAAATTTGGAGAGGGGTATAAGAAGTATATTAAGAGATCAGAGCACTATTTGTTTATTTTTTAGCTAAAAAGGTTTCAAAATATTATTCAGGGAATATCTCTCTAATAATATATCCATCGGGCAGCAGCGCTTAGTTATAATTCCAGATCTTCTCTGCAATCTGCACAAACTGACGCGCAACCGGTGATAGCTCGCTCCACGAGTGGAACTGTAAGCCAAAGGTGCGTGGCATGACTAATAGCGGCATAGGAATTTCAACTAAAGGAATGGCATGCTGGATTTCTACCAGAGCGCGCCTTGAAAT
>CAWUIY010000011.1:0-32731 GCA_963922555.1 uncultured Serratia sp.
GGCCGCCCGGCGTCCGCCTGGCCGGACGACGCCAGCGTGGTGTTCCCGACCCCGGACGGCAAGCTGTTCCCCGTGGGCCTGGCCTCCTCACAGCAGACCAAGCACACCGAAATCATCGCCGGTGAGCCGGGGACCGGTAAGTCCCTGATGCTGAACATGCTCAACAACGCCATGGTCAGTAATGCCCAGCAACGGCTGCCGTTTATCGCCGTGGTCGACAAGGGTTACAGCGCCCAGGGGCAAATTCAGCTTATCCGCGACAGCCTGCCGGATGCGCGCAAAGACGAAGCCATCGGGATCGTGCTGCGCAACCACCCCGACCACTGCCGCAACCTGTTCGACGTCCAGCTCGGCGCCCAGTACCCCATCGAGCCGGAGCTGACCTGGATAGTGGGCGTGCTGGTTGCCATGTGCATCGAGCCGTCAACGGGCACGCCGCCGAACGAGCGCGACACGCGCATGCTGATTGAGCGCGCCGTGATGCTGGCCTACAAGGACCGTGCGGAAGGTAACTCGCGCAAATACGCCGAGGGCGAGGCCCCGGAAGTGGATCAGGCGCTGCGCGCGTCGGGGCTGTGGGAAAAGCACGACGAGGAGTGGTGGGAAATCTGCCCGTACTATGACGTGCGCGACATGCTGTTCGAGGCCGGCTATCCGCTGCAGGCCCAGCAGGCCCAGTTTATGGCGGTGCCCGAGCTCAACGACATGCAGGCCTACCTCAACGCCGACGAAATTCGCAGCGCGTTCGGCGGTATTGGGCGCCCCGGCTCCGATGAAAAGTTGCTGGGGTTCGTCAGCCGCTGTCTGGAACAGGCGGTGTCGGAATTCAAGATGCTGGCCGGGCGCACCCAGTTCGTGATCAACCCCGACACGCGCATTATCGCCATCGACCTCAACAACGTCATGGGCGACAACACGCGGGCGGGCCAGTTGAAAACCGGCATTATGTATCTGTTTGCCGGACAAATCAGCGGCGGCCACTTCATCCTCCCGCAGTTTCGTGCCGAACTCCTTGACGCCGTGGGCCCGATGTACCGGGACATCCACCAGGCGCGACTCGACCAGCTGGACGAGGAGATCAAAACCAAGCTGTACGACGAGCTCCACAACGCCAAGGACGTGCCGTTTATCTTCGCCTCCCTGGAAACCCAGGACCGTGAACAGCGCAAGTTCGGCATTCGCACGGTGTTCAGCTCGCAGTACCTGGGCGACTTCCCGGAGTCCATCCTCAAATCGGCCAACTCGCTCTACCTGATGCACTGCCGCAACGAGGATATTCCGCTGCTGAAAGACCACTTTGACGTCCCCGAGGTCACGATAAAGAAATTCCTGCAGATCCCCAAAGGCCCGGCCCCGGACGGCAGCGGCACCAGCTTCCTCGCCGTGTTCCGCACCAAGCCCGGACGCATTGCGCAAATTCTCAAAAACACCATGGGGCCGCGCGAACTCTGGGCGCTGAACTCCTCGCCGACCGACACCGCGCTGCGCCGCAAACTGTATGAAGAGCTCGACGGCCCCACCGCGCGCGACGTGCTGGCCGAGGCCTTCCCCAAAGGCACCGCCGCCAAGCTGATAGATACCCGCCGCAAGCGCGCCGGCGACCGGGATGAAGGCAACGTCACCCTGCAGCTGGCCGACGAGCTTATTCAGAAACGCGGCTACCGACTTTAAGGACAACGCATGAAACTCAAACTCCTGGCGGCCTCACTGGCCGTCGTCAGCGGTCAGGCGCTGGCGGCCTACCCGGTGACCGTTATCAACAGCGTCCCCATCAATACCACGGTGGCGCCCGCCCTGACCTCGATTGAAACGACGCTGGCCGAGATCCTGACCACCAATACCGAAATTGGCAGCGCCATCACCCAGGCCAGCGACAAAAACAGCGCCGTGGTCAGCGAAGGCTTTCAGGCGCAGCGCAGCGCCGATAACTTCGGCCGCGAAACGGACCGGCTGGAAAAAGCCCGCGACAGCTTCACCGTCCCGGACAGCATCTGCAGCGAGTCCGCCTCCGGGGTCGCAAAACAGGTGAGTAACACGGCGGCCGCCGCGCAGTCGTCCCTGGCCAGCGGGTCGGGCATCACCAACAGCGCCATCAAAACCGCCGTGTCGTCGGTGCCGCTACTCCCGGCGCAGGAGGATTATCGCAGCGCCGCCATCCATGCCAAGTACTGTACGTCCGAAGAGTACGCGCTCTACGGCGGGACCGAGCTGTGCGAATCAACCTCAAGCATGCCCGGCGGCGACACCGAAATTCGCTCGGTGCTGCAGGGGGCCGGCGCGGTGGGCAAGACGCCGGACCTGACCTTTACCGACGACCAGGTCGATTCCGCCATGGCGTACCTGCGCAATTCGTCGAAACACTCCGTCGGCCGCACGCTGGGCAAGGGGGAAATTAAGACCGCGACCGGTTGGCGTTATCAGGGGCTGATGACGCAGTACAAATCAATCCAGAACGCCGCCATGCAGCCGCAGCTGGAGATGATTGCCGACAGCAAGCCCAACGCCGACACCAAATCGGCGCTGGCCGAGGCGCTGCAAAACGCCTCGGCCAAGTCCTACTACGACGACACCGCATCAAACGAGGCACAAAGCACCGGCGAAATGTCCAATCGCGAATTCGAGTCCTTTGAGGTCGGCCGCCGCTATGCCAACACCGACTACGAGACGGACCTGCAGGCCATGGACGGCGACAATCTGATGCGCGAACTCATTCGCGTACAGAGCCTGTCCAACTGGATACAGCTCGGGATCAAAAACGAAATACGGGAATCCAACATTATCGCCGGTCAGGCGCTCGGCCTGAACGCCGACCGCACCTACCAGCCGAAAATGGAAGGATTGATGACGCAGATAAGTGCAGGAACCGCAAAATGACCAACGAAGAAACGCCCCGTGAAAGGGGCATGGCGTCAAAAGTAGGCAGGGCCTCCTATCGCGTGGCCAACGTGCTCATGCCGCTCGGCGAAATTGCCTCCCTGGGCAAGCTCACCACCCGCTCGCTGTGGCACACGGTCAAACGCGTCGGCCGGCTGCGCAACCTGATCCGGGAAGAAAAGCACACACAACTAACCTTTGAGGAGGCGGTGGCGGCCAGCGGCCGCACCGAGGCGCAGTTGAGCCGAAAATTTCTCCACCTCAAGCGCCTGTGGTGGGTTGTCGCGCTGGCCGGGGCACTCATTACCCCCATACTGCTCGTCATGATTGTGCTGGCTGCCCACACACTCCCCGACGTAACCCTTATCCGGGCCGCGACCTTTGTGCTGATTTTCGGGGCCATCACCGCGATTGCGGCGACGCGCGTGGTCGTCAGTCAGTTCCGCCTGTGGCAGCTGGCCACTAGGCGCCTTACCCCGGAAGACCGGGGCACCTTTGCCGACTTTCGATACGAGACGGACTGGCTTGCCCAGTGCCTGATACCGTTCTGACTCTTCCCCTTTCGCTACCGCGCAGGTTAACGCCATGAAAAGACTAAAACCGCTCGTCGGCACGCTGCTGTTGCTCGGCGTCTCGCTGCCGGCCCTGGCCGACGACGTCACTTATAGCAGCATCACCAGTGCCGCCCAAAATACCAGCGACCTGTCCCGACAGGCGCTGGTCACCATCTTCGGGGACGTCGTCACTTCCCCGTTCAGCACCACCGACACCACGGTGATCGGCTCGCTGTTCGGCATACTTAACGGCGTGCTGTGCGCCGTGGCCCTGTTCTGGTTTTTGACCGTGACGCTCAAGGGCATTGTCAAATCCGGCTCCGAGGGCAAGGTGTTCGGCAACGCCCGCACCATGCTCGCGCCGGTGATGTCCTTTCTGGGCTTTATCTCCCTGGTGCCTACCGCGTCGGGCTGGTCGATTTCCCAGCTGGTGATGCTGTGGGCCGCCTCCATCATGGGCGTCGGCAGCGCCAACCTGCTCACCGACAAGGCCGTGGACATGATGTCCGACGGCTATTCGCTGGTCACCCAGCCCACCTCACCCGATACACGCAGCGCCGCGCGCCAGATATTTGAAATGGACTTGTGCAAATACGCCGTCAACGCGCAGCTGCAGACCCTGTACAACGATTCGGGCAGCGCCTCGACCGAGAGCATGAGCACCACAGCAAGCGACGGCAGCTACGTGACCGGCAATGGCAGCGCCATTTGCGGCACCGCGTCTATCCCGACTACCACGCGCAGCAGCAGCTGGAGCCTGTTATTTGACTCCGACGTCGACACGTCTTCCATCGTCGAGGCGCAGAAAACCGCGCTGGCCACCATGCAGTCAACGCTCGACAGCGCCGCGTCCAGCTTTGTGACCAGCTTTATCAGCAAGCGCGACGACGACTCGGGCAGCCTGAGTGATGCAGAAACCATTATTCAGAACGCGGCAAGCAGCTACGAAACCACCATCAACTCGGCGATCAACAGCCTGAGCTACGAGGGGTCGCTGCAGAGCACGCTGACCAGCAACATGAAGGCCTACGGCTGGGCGTCACTGGGGGCCTGGTACCAGACCTTTGCCACCGCCAACGCCAAGACCAATGACGTCGCTGCCTCGGCGCCGAAAACCAGCGGCCCGACCGGCATCGGCGAACTCGGCAGCGGCGAGCTTTATCAGGAGGTGTTTGCGGCCTACCAGGCACAGCTTCAGAACAGCACTTATACCCCAACTCTTGGAACCCAGAGCGCGGCGGACGATATTAAAAACGGAACGACGACAGACCCGAAATCGGTGTTTGTGGGCCTGTTTAATAGCCCGATGCAACAAATTACCAATGGCATTGCCACAATGAACATTGGTCAATCGGACAGTACAAGTAACCAAGTCAATCCACTACTGCAGATGAAAAAAATAGGTGATTACACGCTTGATGGCGTCGGTGCTGCTCTGACCGCTTACGTCGGCGTACAGCTTACGACAGCGTGGACCGGTAGCAACATCGTAGGGCGTATTACAGACGGCCTGACAGGCTGGAAGGCGGCGATTGTCGCCGTGTTGCAGGCCGTATCTCCGCCGTTCTACTTCCTGCTATTGATCATGTTCTCGGTAGGCTTTAGCCTGGCGGTCCTACTGCCGGCCATCCCGTTTATCTGCTGGATGACCGGGTTCATCAACTGGATTGTCAGCGTGCTCGTCGGCTGTGCCGCCGGTCCGATGTGGGCCGCGACCCACCTCGGCGCCGAGGAGGACAAGGGCAGCCGCGCGGCCTACGGCTACGTGTTCCTCATTGACATGATGCTGCGCCCCTCGCTCATGGTGCTGGGCTTCTTCTTCGCCTCGGTCACCATCGTCGCAGGCGGCACCGTGCTGAACCTGCTGTTCGCCTCGGCCATGGCCAATGCCCAGGTCGACTCGATGACAGGGCTGTTTATCGCACTGGGCTGGCTGTTAGTGTACTCGCGCATCTGCACCCACGCGGTCACCAAGTTGTTTGGTTTGGTGGTCACGCTCCCGGACTACGTGATCAGCTTCCTGGGCGGACGCGACGGCGCCAACCTGATGGGCGGCATGGTCGAATCAACAAACAATATCATCGCCGGCTTCGGCGGCGGGGCCAAAAAAACGCCAAGCATGAATGCCCAGGAACGTGACACCTCGGGCAACAAAGACGGGTTAAAATAGCGACAATATCAACGACTTATGGTATAATTAAGTCATATTAAGACATTGAATTAAGGACATATTATGGTTCAACGTGAACGGACCGGAGCAGAGACAGCAAAGGGGGTTATTCAGGTACTTGCTACAGTGTTCTTGATGCCTCCAATTTTGTTTTTAGCATGTTATTACTCCATATCTTATGACCACAGTTCCCCATATAACGGGAGAGCGGAAGACTGGAAATGGGCACTACTTTATTGGGTATTGTTCCTGACGCCCATCATCATACGCCTGCGCACCGTGCGTCGCCGTAAGCGCACGATAAAGGGTATCGCAGCCATGGTCGAGGGTGAAAACTACTCGCCGCAAAAGAGCAACGTACTGACCGAGGGGTGGCAGAACTACCTCGGCGTGGACGGTATCCGGGGCACTCTGCTGTATATTCGCATGACCCGCGACGGTGTCTATGACGTCCTCGGCCTCGATATGCACGACCACGGCTGGACCCGCGTGGAGCGCGTTGGGGCGAAGATTAAGCTGTACACCAAAATCCCTGAGTGCCCGTCGCTGGAAATCACCGCACCGGGCGGGGAAAACGATGCGCTGAAACTCTACGATGTTATTTGCGCAATGCAGCACCGCGTCTATGAATACAAGGCCTCGTTCCCGGACCTGGTTCGCCAGGCCGCCCAGCATGAACAGCGGCGCATCGGCGTTCACCTCAACGCATTTGTCTAAGCGCCCGCAATACCCTTTGTAAGATCCAGCCCCCCGCCCGCCGGGGGGTTTTGCTGTTTGTCTTTCTGACGCCTCTCTCTGCCCTACTGCCCTGACAATCCCGGAGTGCCCATGTCTCAGGTAAAACCTGCCGGTTCGTTTGAAAACGAACAGGCAATGGTGCTTATGTCGCTTGCCGGCTTCGCCTTTCTCGGCTGGCTCTGGTTCAACAAGGTCGTGCTGATCTCCTGCACCGCGCTGTACTGGATTTGGCGACTGGCCGATTTCCAGCGTATTCACGTCTACGCGGCCACGCGGATCAATTTGCTGGCCGACACCGCCAATAACGCCAACAACGTTACCGGCCGCCAGCTGCTCGACGTGCTCAACCACACCACCGGCATTCTGTTTATTTTTCTGGTCCCGATGGTGATTGCCGGCGTGATTGGGCTGATCGGTCACCCTTCGCTGCCCTTTCGCAGCAAGCGCGTGGTCAACATCCACTCCCTGCCGCGCATCATGGCCCGCTTTTCACCGGCCACCGCGCCGGTGCTGGCTGACAGCTTAACGCCGGATCTGCTGATGAATGATGACCGCCCGGAACACCGCTGGGGCCTGTACCCCGAAGAGTTCGCGGAAATGCACGGCCTGATTGATACCCGCGTGCTCGACCGCAAGAAGGCCAGTGCTGCGTTTATTGCCCAGCTCGGTGCGCCTCTCCAGAGTCATGCACAGCTGAAAGATTATGAAAAGGCGCTGCTCACCGTATTCGGCCTGCAGCGGTTCCTGAACGACCGCAAAACGGCCAGACAGCTGCTCGACCAGCTTAACCGTTCATGCCTAGGAAAACGCCGTAAAGGAAAATCAGCCCTGCAGCGTCCCACGTTCACCCTCACCGATAAATATTTTTCGCAGGTCTGGAATGCGCCACAGATGCGCGAAATAAAAGCCACACACCGCTATGTGCGCACCGCCCTGGCCGGCATGCTGGCCAATGATATTCACCTGCCCACATCGCAGTATCGCTGGCTGAAAGGCATCGATCGCACCCTGTGGTACGCCCTGCACTCGGCAGACACGCAAAGCGTCTTTGTAGAGGGCGCCGGCGTCCTCGCCCAGATGCGTTTCGAGCGCAAGGTGCACGCCGAAGGCCTGGAGTTGCACATCGATTACGTCGACATGGCTATTGACGGGCTGCAGCAGGATCTGGAAAGCATCGGCCTAGTCCATGAAAACCGCAAGCAAGAGAAGGCGGCGGTCAAGAAGGAGGTCGACTGGAAGCCCGCCACGCTGGACGACAGAGCGTTCGTGGAAGACGCCGAGGCCATGGAGGCCGCGCCAGAACCTGACGAGCCTGCAGCGTCGGTCCAGGACGCGGTCACGGCGACAACGCCGAAGCCCGAACCCGAAAGGGTGGCCACGCCACCTATGAGTCCGTCGGCCCGCCCGGACGAGACGGCGCAAAATGCCTTTGTCATGTACGCAGACGACGAGGACGACGCACACAGCCTGCAGGATCAATATTTCGGTGGCTTTACCGACGCAACACTGCCGGCAACATCCCCTATCCCATCACGCCAGACAGCCACTACCCCGCGTGATGATGACCACTTTGACGAAATTTAGGAGTGCCCATGACCGCTATCACCTTTAACGCTACCGTAAAAAACAACCAGCTCACCGCTTTCGCCACCTGGCAGGGCTGTCGCACCCTGTTCGTGGTAAACCTGCACAATCGCCCGTCGTTTTACTTGAACAACGCCAGCCTGATGGCCCGCATGCAGTACGGAGAGGAAATGCAGCTCTGGTCCGGCCTGGACACGGTCGAAGCAGAACGTTTGCTTGACGCCGTTACGCACGCGCTGAAAAAGGACGGGCGTCGTAAAACAGAACGGAAATTTGGCCTGACGCTGATAGCAGCCGCTGTGATGGCCATGGGCTTTTACGCCGGCGCGCGCACCCTCAACAACGCTGACAATACGCCGCCGGCCTTCGTACAAAACCAGCCGTTTACCCCCCCGGCGTTTTCCCATAATCCGGCCTTGATACAGACGCTGCCCATGCCCGACCTCGGCCCGGCGCCAACCTCGCCGCGCCAGGCCATGATACCGGCGCCGCAAGCGGCGGCCCCGATGACAGCCGCGCCGCAACGCCAGGGATCACAGGCAACGGACGAGGTTCAGGCCGCCGAAACGCAGCTGGCAACCAACCTCAGAAAAGCGGCCAGCCGCAGTCTGTTCACCGTCACACTGTCCAGCGGACATGAAAGAACGCTGTACGTCTTTGCCGATCCGAGTTGCCCAAACTGCCAGAACCTTGAACCGCTGTTCGAGGCGCTGAGTACGCAATATAACGTGCAGGTCTTCCCGACCACTGCCTTTGGCGGCGACAAGTCCGCCCCGCTCATTAAGCCAGTGCTGTGCCTGCCGCCCGAGCAGCGCAAGGCCGCCTGGCAGAAGCTGTTCGCCGTGGGTGACGGCATGCTGCACCTCGGCAAGGACAAGACACCGCCGGCCGCACCGGCCGATTGCGATCTCGCCGGCAAGGCGTTGGGCGTCAATGACGTGGCGTTTAAAAGTTACCGCTTCCCCGGCACGCCGTGGGTCATTGCCGACGACGGCCGCCACGTGCCCCAAGCCGTGATGCGCAATCCTGATGACATGGTCAAGTTCATGAGCGAACACCCGGAGAAATAGCCATGAAACGCATGAAACCCGTCGACCGTATCAAGCTCGGTCGCAAGGTCTACCACTCGCCGCTGGAAGACGTGGCCCAAAGTTCGGGCTGGCTGACGCTGGCCATCCTCGCTTCCTTGGTCGTGGGCATCATCTGGCCCGTGACGCTGTGGGTCGCGCTGCCGGTGATGATTTTCTGGCTGCCGACGTTTCTGTTTAACGAGTTCAGAATGCCGCTGCGCATGCCGACTGACATGGATCGCGTCGACCCGTCGACCGAAATGCGCATTCCCGGCAAGATGCTGGGATTTTTGCCGGTTACGGTCATGCGCCGCACCATGAGCCGCGCTGGCGGCATTCTCTATTCGGGTTACGAGCGCACTTTTGACGCCGGGCGCGAGCTCTGGCTGAGCATGGACGACCTGACCCGCCACCTAATTCTGATGGCCACCACAGGGGCCGGTAAAACCGAAATGCTGTTGGGTTACGTCCTCAACGCGCTGAGCTGGGGCAAGGGGCTGATTTTCTCCGACGGCAAGGCGCAAAACGACGTCTGGTTCGCCATTGCCTCGCTGGCCCGTCGCTTCGGGCGTGAGGATGACCTGCGCGTGATTAACTTCATTACCGGCGGCCAAAGCCGCAGCCAGCGCCTGCTCGACAACGACAAGTCCCGGCCACAGTCCAACACCGTCAACCCGTTTTCCCTAGCACAGGAAACCTACATCATTCAGCTGATGGACTCGATGTTGCCCCCCGCCGGCAATGACGGTGGCTGGCAGGAGAAGGCCAAGGCGATGATCCAGGCGCTGATCATGGGCCTGGTCTACAAGTGCCGCAAAGAAGGCCGGGTGATGTCGCAGCGCACCATTCAGGAATACCTGCCGCTGCGCGAAGTGGCCAAGCTGTATCAGCAGGCCGTGGCGGAAGATTGGCACGACGAGGCGAAACTGCCGCTCAAGAACTACCTGAGCACGCTGGCCGGCTTCGACATGGCGCTGATTAACAGCCCGTCAGACTGGGCGGCGGAGGCACTGAATCAGCACGGCTACCTGATCCAGCAGTTCACCCGCATGCTCTCCCTGTTCAGCGACACCTACGGCCACGTGTTTGCGTCCGGCGCCGGCGATATCGACCTGCGCGACGTGGTGCACAACGACCGCATTCTGGTTTTGCTTATTCCCGCGCTCGAACTCTCGTCTACCGAGGCCGCGACCCTGGGACGTCTGACCGTGTCGCAGGCCGCGATGATCCTGAGCCAGGACCTTGGCGAAAGACTGGAAGGTCGGGCCCGCGATATCCTGGTGGTGAAAAAGTACAAGGACCGCTTCCCGTTCCTGTGGATAGCCGACGAGGTAGGTGCCTATTACACCGAAGTCTTTGGCCACCTGGCGACGCAGGTCCGTTCATTGGGCTATTCCCTGGTGCTCGCAGGCCAGGATCTACAGCGGCTGAAATCGGCCGCAGGCGAAAAAATCTGGACGCTGATCGGTAACATGTTCACCCGCGTCGCCGGGACGCTCAACGACCCGAAAGAGACGCTGGAGATGTATCAGAAATCGGGCGGCACGGAATACAAGGGCGTACAGACTGCGATGCAGCGCGAGGCCGGCGCATTCGGCGGCAGCAGCTTTCGCGACACCGATCAGATAACACTCAAGGAGGACCAGCGCATCACCGTGGAGGAGGTGCAGCAGCTCAACAAGGGTGAGCAAATCACCCTCTTCCAGGGCGACGTGATCCGGGGCTCCTCACTCTATATCGGTGACGAGGACAAAATCACCGACCAGGACATCCGCATCAACCGCTTTATCGAGGTGGCCGCGCCCACCGTCGAAACCTTGATGACGTTCATGCCGGCCAAAACCCGCTGGACGGTGCCGCGCGCCGAGGCCGTGACACGCCTGCTCGCGGTCGGGCTGGATGAAAACAAGGGCACGTCGAGTCACCACCATCCGCAGCACATCATCATCACTGACACTGTGCTGTTTGCCGTCGCCCAGGAAACTGCCTTTATGGACGAGGTTGAAGACGCCCCTCCGACGGCCACCGAACGTGCAACGAGGCAGTTTTCTCTCGTGGCGAACGTGCTGGCCGAGACGCGCGGCCGCTATCAGGCGGAACACCCGCAACCGGCGAAAATCAGCGTCAAACAGGAAGCATTACAGCGTTACGCCCGGTATCACCAGGCCATGGCGCCAGAAAAACAGCCGGGGCAGCAGTAACCCCCGCGCGGTCGACTCCCGGCCACGTCAACTCCCTAATGAGGCACTCAATTTGCGTATCAAGACACTTCTGGCCACTCTCGCGGTGGCCCCGCTTTTTTCATCCTCCGCCACGCTGGCCAACCCGTCGGTGCAGGTCGGCTTTAGCCCGGAAGGATCGGCCCGTACCCTGGTGCTGAACACCATCAATGGCGCCCAGCACACCCTGCGCATGTCCGGCTACAGCTTCACTGCGGCCGACATTGCCAAAGCGCTAGCCAATGCCGAGAGGCGCGGCGTCGACGTGAAAATTATCCTGGACGACAAGGGCAACCGCAGCCGGTATTCCCAGGCAGCGATGAACCTCGTGGTCAACGCCGGTGTGGGCGTGCGCACCACTGATGCCTACAAGATTCACCATGATAAGATATTGATTGCTGATAGTAATACGGTAGAAACAGGTTCATTCAACTTCACCAAGGCGGCGGAGGAGTCCAATTCGGAGAATGCCGTGGTGCTGCAGGATATGCCGGGCGTGGCCGCGATTTACCTTCAACACTGGACTTCACGCTGGGAAACGGGGAAAGACTGGCACTCGACCTACTGACGGAGTATACGATGACACGCAGAACGAAAATCAAAGCCCTGCCGGCCCGCGACACTACGGGCAACATGCGAATGTCGACCAAAGAATTTGCCCTGTTGCTGGCCGCATCCGAGAACGAACTGGGATGGGCTGTCGCAACCACCATGACCTATCGCGGCCTGCCCCTCCCCGAACCGATCAACAGATTCAGCGGCAAAACGAGGCAGTTCTCTTGGAATGACTGCCTGGACTTCGCCCACCAATTATTTGATACACTGAACCATGAGCAGACGTTGGAGCGTCGGTAATACAGGTAACAAACACATTGAGGTGAACATGATTTTTGGCATGACTAAACGGTTAACACACAAAATTGAGGCGGCCGTCGAGGCTGATTTGAAAAGAAACAAGGCCGGTAAATACCTGACCTTTCAACTGCTAAATTTGTGGGCCAACGTTTCGGCGATTGTCCTCTTTGGCATGATCCTGAGCTACATACTCATAGCCTTCCTTTTGCAGATAAAAGGTATTGCGTTCCCGCCCGAGTTTACTCAGGCAATGGCCAACGTCATTCTCTGTGCGGCGGGCTCTTATGTCTTATCTTCTCTCGGACGTAATGTGCTCTTCACAGAGCTGGAAAACTACATCCAGACTCAGTGGAACATTCAACACAGATAATCAAGTGCGACATGAGCAACAAATAACCAGCGCGTATACCGAACCGCCCCCTGCTGCGATGTGCAACATATACGTCACTTATCCTCGCTTCTGTCCACAGGGATAGGGGATAACTAAGAAAATGGTGGTAACACTGATAACTGAACGGGACTAGGGAAGGCTCACCACAGCACCGAATGGGTGATTTCAATTTTCTGCCCAAAATAAAAAACCGCCCCTTGAGGGCGGTAGCAAGGACAGCGAAGAGAGTGATTTTAAACGCGCTCATGCTGATACCATTCAAAATGTGTTAGGTGAACACAGTACTCACACCGTTATGGCTTGAACGTTCCCCCGTTATTAGGCCTGTGATTGTCTTCATCGTTGTTACGTTGTTCATCACGCAGACGCTGTTCGTAACGAGCTTGAGCAAGGTCCTCATAATACGCGTTCGACGCAATACGTGATTGAATGTTCTTCGCCTCTTTTTCAGCATCATCACGTTGGTAAGCATCACTCAGGTTGATCTTACGTGCCTGATAGAGATTGTGTTCCGCGACAGCACCCACAGCAGTCGCGACAAACAGACCATTACCGTTGAATTTACTGTATTCGTCAGACTTCCATTGCATCATATTCACTGCTGTCAGCGTGTTAACGGCCCGACCATCGAGCGGGTGGTAAACTTCGATGGAATCACCACGGTCAATAATCGAATCCCTGCCCTGCCGGCTGTAAACGGCGGCGCCATCACGATGAAGTCTGACCGTAAATCCGTCTGCTTTCAGTAATGGTGTATCGTCAGCAGGCGCACAATGGATCACGTCTTCTGTCCGAGTAGGATAACGATTTTTACGACCTTCTCGATAAGCCCAGCCACGTAGCTGGCTTATTGCAGCCTGGCTGCCTTTCAGTGCTTCCTGTTCGGTCCATACACGATAGGTCATCGGTCTGGCTTTCCCTTCTTCACGCAGTTGCTCGCGTTCGGCTTTAAGCTGAATACGCAGCCCCGCCATTGCTTTTTCTCGCTCAAACTCCACCACGTTATACATCAGTTTACGCATATGCGGATCACCCTCACCGTTACGTATCCGTCCTTTTTGCGCGCGGAAATGATCGGCAATATCTCGGAACCGTGCAGCCACAAACAGGTCGGGTTTAACCCATGCCTTGCGGTAAGCCTGATAATCCTCTTTAAGTTTCTGCCGGGCTTCTGCTCTTGCAATACGGCGCTCTTGACGTGCGCCCTGGTCGCGCATGTGCAACGTGTCGTTATAGACAGCATGCACGTGCTTATCCTGTAAATCGACTTCGTTAATGCGCGACGGTGTGAACGCTCCCACTTTGGGTTCCAGACGTGAAAGCGTCATACCGGTATGCAGCCGCGATGCTTTTATCGGCGTCTGCTGCGGGTTAAACAGGTCACGCACAATCATTCCTCCCCCACGACGTTCGAGCGCGAGGCCGGCACGGTTAAATACCTCATGAATGCGATCCCAGGTTGCAGACTTATCGCGAAACATTGCGTTAATGTCCTTGCGGCAGTGGGTCACTGCGTAGGTGTAAAGACTTTCACGATCGGCAAAATGTTCTAGCGTGGCCGCACCGCGCGGCGCTTTTTTATAGCCGCGTGTGGCGCGCACAATCTCATTATTTTCGTTGCGTACCCAGCTGCCGTTATCCACTTTAAAATTGAACTTCTGCTCAATCTCGCGGCAAATTTTCTGCATCTTATCCGCATCACCATGAATAGAGGCAGCTTTAAAATTCAAAGGGTGCACGCGGTTTGCAACAACATGCACGTGTACGTTGTCAGTATCTCGATGAATTGAGGCCATGTACTGATGAAGCTGCATCCCCATGCGGCGAAGGGCAAATTTCGCGGAAGAAAAAATCTGATCGTCGGTTGGATTTTCGTCTTCTTGCCAGCTCAAAATGAAGTGATAGACAGGATCTTTAATGCGATCATTTTGCATGGCCACACCGTTCATTTCTGACGCAGCGCTCTCAAAAGAAAGCAGATTATGCTGACTGATAACGCCGTCCACGGATACGCGAGACTCGCCTCGAGCATCGATGGAAATAAGCTGAGATTCAGCCAGGTTTTCGGTACGGTTCATGTACTCGACCAAGCGCTCGAACACCTTGCCGCGAGAGCGAGCCGGGCGTTTAAAACGCGCGTCTTCTTTGATTTCGTCTTTCAAAGAAATGTCATCACGCACAGAAACGTAGCCGACCAGCTGCACAAAGCTGGAGCGACCGTCGCGACGTTTCGGTGGGATGATGATGTTCATCAGTCGTATCTCTGGTCTATGCGTAAGATAGCTTTTTTTAGTTCTTGCAGCACCTCGGCGTACTCCTTGCTGCCGATCCCTTTGCCCTGGGTGAACAAGTGTTTTTGCAATCCCCCAAGTCGGGAAAGTTCCATAATAAGTTTATGGTCGGTTTGCGGCACGATCTTTCTCGACATCGCACAGCGCAGCATAAAGGCGCCTAGGCTAAGGCCGGCGTCACTCGCCTTTTGACGAATCGCGTCACGCTCTTCCGGCAAGCAGCGAATGCTTGGAAGAAGTGCGGTGCGGTTTCTGCTCTCGCTTTTGCTCATCTTTTTTGATGCCTGCTTGTCCAATTCGATTAGGGGTTTTCAATTCTGGGGTGTCGGGGCTTTGCCCTGACCAGGCTTCTTTGTGGGGCCGTCTGCGTGCAGGCGGTGCTACAAAGTATATCCTGTCCCGTATTTTAATGCTGTGAACTGGATTATACCGTACCCACATCGGTTTGTCATGGCGTCGGGGAGAATGAAGTGGGAGGGATGACGCAGGATGCAAAATTGATATACTGGGCTGACTTATTGAAGAAGGAGTGCCGAACTCATGATGAACCGAAAGTTTTTTACCCAAGACCAGATTGAAAACGCAAAACTGTCGTTGGCCGATTTACCAGACCTCACGCCTAACCGTATTTCCCGTGATGAAATGCTCGCATCATTGAGCAAAGATATCGTGATGCTATCGACACAAAAAGGGTACGGTGCCGGTGATATCAAAAAGGCACTGGAAGGCTTGGACATTCAGGTAAGCGAGAAGGCGATTAGCGAAGTCTTAAAGAAGAATGCGCCAAAAAGTGCACGTTCAAGAAAGACAACAAGAACAAAAGAAACAAGCACGCAGCGCGCAACTACGTCGGGTAATGCTGACACTCACAGAACCCAGCCTGAAAGCTAGACGATGCCGAGTTGTGCACCGCCGTGATATTTCTTTCTGTATGGCTCGATGCCATGCGGAAAGAACCGAGACGCAAATGAAAAAAAGGTGACCGCAATGGCCACCTTTTTTTTATCCGTTTACGATTTCAGTCCCTTCATTTTTTCAGCCAGTGACCACAGTGCGCGATTCGTTTTGATGTCGCCGTCAATGCCGTTGATCCCGCGCGTTCTGACACGCTTTCCTTTTGCATTCACGCCATACACGCCGCCCTTAATCAGATTTTCCTGTGTACGCTGATAGACCGTCCAGATGTCGTTGCTGTCGTCTTCACGACGGCGGCTCTGCAAAACTTTTTCCGGCGTCAGGGGGTTATGCTGATTTTCATACCGGTATTCGAGGGCGGTTTCAGAAAAGATGCGTTGCTCGTCTCTGTTGAGTTGGATCTCTTTCATTTCCTCGCGCGATTCGGTGACGTCATCAAATCGATTAAGTACCTCAAAAGCGCCCTCAATCACCTGCCCAACAATATCGCCTTTGTGCGGTACGCGGATCTCCCCAAAGGTATCACCGCACACCATGCCGTTGTGGCAAACAAATCTGAACACGCCGGGGATCATCTGATAGCTGCTTGAACCATCGTGGCTGTTTAGCAGGATGATTTCTGGCACCTCGGCTCCCATAATTTTACCGCTTCGGCGAAGTCTGAGCATGTGCTTGGCGTGACCAATGCGCCCTTCATCACGCACGCGGGTCTGACAGGCAAAAAACGGTTCGAAACCTTCCGTGCGTAGCTTGTCGAGGAGGACGATAGTCGGGATGTAGGTATAACGTTCGCTGCGCGAATCGTGCTTGTCGTCCGAAAAAATGCTCGGCACGTGGCGAAAAATTTCGTCGTTGGTCAGTGGGCGTTCTTTGCGGATTATGTTGACATTACGAAAACCTGAAACTAAACGGGACATACTATTTACCTCTGTTTAATGTTGAATCGGCTGACAGAACAGCCGAGAGAAATTACCACGCGAAAGTTAAAAGGTGTTTCATCACTGCTTCATCACGGTCAAAGAGAACAAAAGAGATACCGGTGTCTTTTGTCAGTGCGTCGAGTAAGTTATAGAGTGCAGCAGAACCCCCTTCATCACGTAACGTCGCTAGGCGTTTCTCACGCTGCGAAAGTTGCAGGATATAGCCATACTCCGTATCAAATACCCACTCTTCATCGATCCACTTTGATTCATCATGGCTGTCGCGATAGGGGCGACTCAGTTTCTTCAAAAGCACGCTATCGGCCTCGGTCATGTGAGCCGTGCTGAGGGTGATACATTTAGTCAGGGGGGCAGCATTCCTGACGATTTCTTGTAAAACATCTTCTGACGCCATGGTCTTTTCCTTGTGCGCTTGTGAGGGCGTGTTCCGCCGATGGCCTGGGAAACCTCGCCTGTGCGCCATGACAAGGGGAAAGGCAAAGCCGCAGCTTGAAGGAAGTATGACTGAAAGACCGGGTGCAGCCTTTCAGCCGCAGGCGGTCCTTGTAAGGGCGCACAGGCGTGGTATCCCTTCAAGGCCCAGCGGAATTTGCCCGACAAGGTCAACGGCAGGAAAAGGCAGGCGTCAGGAAAGGACAAGCAACGCGCGCAGCCCACCGGGCGGAGGTCAAGCGAAGCGCGGAGGGCGCAGGCCCGGAGGCGTCAGTGATAGCGCCCGAAGGGGCGAGACGCTTCGCGGCTCGATGCACAGCACGCTTGAACGGCCCAAAGGGCGACGCCCAGGTCGTTGACGTGGTGGTTTTTTTAATAACCTGATAGAACGCGGGGCGGCGGGCATGACACCCTGCCTAACGCACGCTGAGGGCGTGAAAATGTCGATATTTAGGGGAGCTCGAAAACAAAATGAATCGCGGAGGCGGGATAAATAAAAATCAGTAAAAGCGCAGAATCTGCGCTTTTGGTCATTAATTTCGAATTTCTTGTAACAGTTCGGGGTGATGATCCAGCACGCGCAGCAGCTTAATGGTAGAGGGATGCGGCTGGGCGACGCCCTTCTCATAGCGTGAAAAGGCGTTCACGCCGCCGCCAAATATCTCGCTGGCTTCTTTCTGGGTGAGCGCCAACTTTTTTCGCACGCTCACAATGAATTCAGGCTCGATAGTCACCGCAATGATCTGGGCTTTATACGCCCTGATCCTTGCCTGATAGGCATTGGCCTGGTCGCGATCCATACTGACTTCACCACACGCGGGGCAATGGTCACCCTCGGCGTCGATAAGGGTCTTGTGTCCCCGAAAGGTATAAGGGACTTTTTTGACACCGGACGCCAGTTCTGCACCGCCACACACGGAACATTTCATATTATTTCTCCTTGAATGAGACGATTAAAACGCCGTTGCTGACGGTGAGCTTCAGGTATACGACACCGCACGCCAGAGTCGGTCTGTATACGTCCTGCCAGACGGTATGATCGTGATAGGTCGTCATACTTTTAAAAAAATCTGTCATTTTCAGTCCGTTGATTGCATCAATCATATCGTCGAAGGTCAGGCCCAAATCGTCCGCACCGTTAATGGCCGTATGGGTAGCCCTCACCTTGCCTTCTGCCACTAAAGCCTGAACAACATGCAGGCGCGTATGGGGCGTTTTCTTTTCCATGTTCGCTCGTTAATGCGTTTCCAGTAGGGAAATTATAACCTAAAAGGTTAGTTAGGACACGCAACAATTAACCTCATAGGTTAATTGTTGCGGTGCGTTTTCATCGCCGTTTACAGGGTTGTTGTATGCGGCTGGCACGGCGGGACGTTGTAGATAACCTCATAGTCCCGCGCTTGCCCCTGTGCACGCAAGAAGCCCACGCGGGCCACGTTGTGGGCCAACCGGTTCAGGCACATGATCCGTTCAATGTTTTCAAACAGGGACAAAGCAGGATCAAGCGGCCATTGGAGATTGGCGTTTTCGCCCTGTAGCAGCGAAATGCTGCAAAAATGAAAACACGCCATGCCCTGAACCTGACTCACTATCACCGTCACGTGCGCTCTCGAAGCCGGTGCGGGGTCAGCGGATACCCTCGGGTTACTCGTCGTCATCGTCTCTCTCACTTATCAAGGTGGGTGCCATAACAGGCCACAAAAGGGGGCTGGCGAGGCCAGCCCGACAGCGTTAGCGGCTCTCTTTGAGGATCTGACTCAGTTGCGCCGCCAGTGCGTAAGTCGAAGGAAAAAGACTGTCTTTTAGACGATGATTCGGCACTTGGTTGAGGGCTTCAAGGCAGGCTTTTAACAGCACGTGCTTGCGAAGGGAGATTTCAGCTTTGAGTTGTGAAGGCGTTTGCGCATTTGACATGATAATTCCTGTTTTCCTATCGCCAGACGGGGCGTTACCGCTACTCGGGCTAAGTGCCGTTTCGTTAAAATCATCATACGACATTACACACCACCACAACCTAAGTTAAGGAAATTTATGGATATTTTTCATAATCATCACTTTCACCTAACACACCAAAAGACAGCAGTATATCTACGAAACACGCACAAAAAAGGCGACCCCAGCCGCCTTTAATTCATTGGTTTATTTATCTTTAATGGCTTTTATTAGCCCGGCAAGGGCGGTGATAAGCGTGGCAAGCGAGGTAATGAGTTGCGGAAGGTGATGGAGGAGGTCATAGGGCACCTGTAATGTAGGGGATTTACTGTCGGCATGACCGATACAGTGAAATCATTATACGACACTAAACACACCACCACAATGACCGTTCGTCGCCTTGACCACATCGCCATTAAACGCCCCGAAAGGGCGTTTAATCAGGTTTTGACGTAATCCCCCTATTGCGAGGCGATTTCCGCCTCGCAATGGCGTGTAGCGGTTTCCAGGAGCCTTTTGAACCCTTCACGTTGCGAATCGAAGTGATGACACAGGTGCATCACGTTCGCCAGCATATCGACCACGATATCGGTCACGGGTTCGGCGGTATCCGGCCCCGTCGAACTGGCAAACTGGGCCAGCACCTGCGCGGCCAGTGCGGCACGTTCACGGTTAGCATCAGGCGCACTTTGCCCCCTATGCTCCCGCAGCGTGTTCGCCAGCGCAACCAGCTCCCCATAACGCGCATCGTCCAAGCCCTTGCCCTGTGCCTTTTGATATTCTTCTGACGCCTTAATCATGTTTTTGCTCCTGCTTAGGCTTGTAATAAAACGGTTCACGCGACGCAAGGCCAACAGGGGCATGAATTCGCCCTCGGCAAGGCTGTCTGCATCATAAAGCAGCGAGGCTTCGGCGAAATCCGGGGACACTTGCAGGCGGGCATAGAGGGAATAGCCGGCCACGCTGTCAGGCACCTTGGCGGCCTCTTCAAAGGTTAACGACTCCATAAACTCCCCATGGTCTTCAACGGGCGCGATCTCAATGCCGGTACACAGACCGTTCTCCGCCTGAAACTCACCGTTCGGCTGTCCGTTCCATGATATGTCTTCCTGTCCGGCCAGCTCGTCGATCAACGCGTCAAGATAAGGGTGATCGGCGACCGTTTTAGACAGCGCCTTGAAATAGGCCGAATGCTGGGCGCTGTAATGTGACAAGGCCGCCAGTGTCAGTGCCTTGGGGGTTGGCTTACCGCCTGTTTCTTTGAGTTCTTTCGCCGCTTGAGCGGGAAAGGGCGTGCCTGGCACAAGGGGCATGGCAAGGAGGAGAGCGCAGCGGTCCTTGCCAGGACACGCCAGGCTCGCAATATCCCCGCGCCGGTGACAGAACGGAGAAACGGGGTCAACACCAGGAAGCGAACGGGCACACACCCGACCAGGCATAGCCTGGGCGTCATTGGCGGCCGGTTTATCGGCTAGTGAAAGCGATGGCGTCAGCCAGCTGCGGGGGTTGGACGTTAGCCATCGGACCCTAGCCGGCAGGCCGGTTAGCGAAGTGGGGCAGACGACCGACCCGGAGCGGTCGGGAGCCGAAGGGGGCCAGGGGTCGCCTTTTCACGCACCCGTCCGCCATGTCCGGCGACGCACAGCGGCCGGTCAATCGCTTACCCTTTCATCACGTCATTGAAAAATCCCAGCACGGGAACGATCTCCTGATTGACCCGGCCGGTCAGCACCAGAAAACGCCGCCAGATCCCATAGGGCACGGGCCGTTCGCCGTTTTTAAACGTCCTGATCCGCCGGTCACCGCTGGTTTGTAGTCCCAGCAGTTCGGCCAGCTTGCGATCCGAATTGTAGGCGGGAAAGGCCGTTTTGAACTGCTCGAACAGCGCATAGACCACGTCCGGGGCCGGGGCTTCCCATCCCTCGCTTTCCGTGCGCAAATGCCGTTCCCCGTAGGCGTTGATATCAATGTCTGCAACGGCATCGATATGCGGTGCCTGCAAATTGTCGCGCAGCGCCTGACAGCTTTTTTCCACGTTCCTGGCAAAGACGAGCCGGCGTTGTTCGGCAAGCGACGGTAACTCGATGTTCATGGCAATTCTCCCAAGGTGCCCCGCCGGTCCCGGCGGGGCAGATTTCTAGCTCACGAATACCCGTGGGCACGTTCAAAGGCACGCAGGAAACGATCCCAATCTACGCCCGACATCGCCGGGATTTTGACCGGCTTCCTTTTTTTAGTACGCTTTACCACGTGCTTCGCGAATGCAATAATATCTTCCTGCGTCATAGATCTACCCTCATAAGTTTATCTGTCGCGACCACGCAGAACGCTCCAACGTTCTGTGCGGCGTTGGGGAGGGGGGCAAGCCCCCTCTCCTTAGCGCGGTTCCAGCCCGATTGACCTAACGTCTGAAACTCGGATGTTTACCAGTGCAAGACTCCCCCGGGCCAACGTTTCCCACCTTCCCTGCGCGTGCAGATGTTCAAGGCAGTAATACAGATACGAACTCAACAGAATGTCCGTTCTCTCTACCCTGATCCCGATGTGCTCCGGGTTGAACTGGTAGGTCGGTTGACCGCAGGTTTTTAAAGAGCCTCGACGAACTAACCAGAAATCTGCCTCGGGAAAGTTCGTCTTGATGGTAGCCACATCATTCAGTTTCAAGCGCTGTCCTTACCGGTGGCGTAGCCATCCCAAGAACGAGCGGCTTTCTTTGCCACCGCAGGAACTATATTAGGCGAATATCGCCTAAATGTCGAGATAAATGTAGGCGAACATCGCCTAATTTGCAGACTGGCAGCCGGGCGCGCGCGGTGGGACGGGGTATAACGGCGACCGGAACAGCAAGAAGATGAACGGTTATGTGCCGGCCTCGGCCAGCAGCATGGGGGAGTAGTTGGCCTATTTTTCTATCAGTGTCAGCGCGGGATGGGTATCTGTCAGCAGCAGCATAAAATTATATTCTCCCGGCTTGAGCGTCCCGGCGTTATGCGGGTTTTCCTTGGATTTCCACGCCTGCAGGGTGTACCCCATCACCGCGGCAATATCTTTCTGCGTCATGCCGCTCCTGATGCGCAGCTGCCGCACTGCCTCAGCCTCGCGGGGGGCACATCTGATCACATCCTCCGTCCGCCAGGCCTTGAGGCGGCAGTGCGGATGCGCGTCAGCCAGTAAAAGCAGGAAGTTGGCCTCTCCCACTTTCATTGGCGCCGTGTTGTTGTTCAAGGTGCTTTCCATGGATTCTTTACGCTGCCACTGGCGAGGGGATACCCCAAAGAGTTCGGCGAGCTGCGCCTGTGTGAGGCCCATTTTTTCACGCAGCGCGGCAACGTCCTTTCCGTCCGGGATCGCCTGCACGACCTTACACATCGCCGTTATCCCAGAAATCCGAGTCCAGAAAGATTTTCACCTGGCGGATGCGCGGATAGCTCTGCTCGCGCAGGCCTTCCTTGGTGGCCGAGTGGTAGTGCGTCTGCTCGTTGATCAAATCAAGCCGACGGTTCCAGCGTGCCGACACGGCGCGATACCCCCCCTCGGGCTCTTTGAAAACCTCAAAGGTATATTTATTGTTGCCGCTGTGGCCTTCGTTGTAATAGATACGGATCGGTAAATCACTCAAGCGTGTGTCCTCTTGCTTGCGGGTAAATGTTCGTGCTGCGCGGGCCTGCTCACCCATCTTCGCTTCCGTATGCACGGCGCTACACACACCATAGGCTGATGGCCACCATGGCCGCTAGCGCGGCCTTACGGTATTCGTTGCGTATGCGTTTCTTTTCGCGTGCCTTGACCTCGATCCGACGCCGGAGTATTTCAAGCTGAGGGTCGCTATACGGCTGCTTGAGGGTATTTACGGCGAGCAGTTTATAGAAAATATAAAGGCCGCAGGCCGCGCTAACCGCCGCCTTAACCATGATGTCCTGACGCATGGGTCGCTCCTTGTCCTGATATCGTCTTGCATAAGGTGCCCGGTGGGCTTTCATAATGCGGGGGCATTTTCTTCCCCCCTTCATGGCGGCGGACCTCGTTCTCCTCTTGCCCTCCGCCCTCCGCCCACCGTCTACAAACTGCCGTTTAGTCGTCCTCGCCAAACATTTTCTGACTGTTTCGGCGCGTCGCTTCGATGGCCAGTTCTTCCTCCGTGGGTCCTGTAGACGGCGGCGCCGACACAGGTTCGTTGCTGCCTGGCTGTGCATCTAGCCGGACACGTTCCTCAAGACGGGCAACGAGGTCGGCCAGCACGGTTTCATCTTGAGTAAAGGATCCCGGCAGCACGCTGTTAAACACGCTCTGTACGTCACGCAACGAGGTTTCTTCCGTCAGCAGTTCGGCGAGCAGGTAGGGCAACCGCTTGTCCAGCTGATACAGTGCGGCACCGGCCAGAAGAAACGCGCGGTAGCCGCGCCCTCGCTCTTTCTGCCGGATACCGTTAATGCTGTCCAGGGCAACCCGATCCCCGTCGTACTCGTCGGGGTACAGGTTAAACTGGATTTTCTTTAAATCACTCATTCGGAATTCCTTCACGCATATGCAGCATGCCAGTGACCAGGCCGATTTGTGGCTGGTCGCCGACAAAGAAACGGTCGGCCGGCATGCGTGTGGCCTGTTTCACCGCCTGCGCAATAATAGGCGCACCGCCGCCGACGCACATCACATGGGTATAGCCGTGGAAAGGCTCAATCGCTTCCAGCACCTTGCGAATCAGGCTGGTTTCGCGCTCGGCAATGGCCTGCAGCACGTTGCGGCGTAGCGCATCGTCATACAGCCGGTGCGCCAGAAAATCCGCTTCTTTGTGACGCAGATAAATCGCCTCGGCCTGCAGCGGCCCAACGCGCGTGTTGGCCTGCATGGCATCACGTATACCGTTGGTCACAATTGAAACGCCAATTTTGGCGTCGAAACCGGTCTGCGTGATCCCCGCCATTTTGCTGGCAATGTGCGAAATATCCAGCGTCGTGCCGCCAAGGTCGACGATCAGCAAGGAATCATATTCAGGCAAGGCGGACAGCACCTTAAAGCCTGCGGGAATGCTCTCGGGCAGTACCGACACTTTCTTGATCACAAATTGCTGCTTACGCCCGTCCGCTTTCACCGCACGCAGAACGCTCTCTTTTTTCTTGGCGATATTGTCTTTGTTAGGCTGGTTATCACTGGTCAGGTATTCGGACAGCGGCAGCGTCACCGCGACCTCAATGTCTCCCGGCACCAGTCCACTCTTGTGCAGGGCGTGATGTATCGCGACCACGTTTACCGGGCTGTACTGATAACGAATATCGGTGGTGTTGACGGCATCGGCGCTGTTGGGGTCAAAGGAATATTTCTCGCCGGCAATTTCGTAATTGGCCTGGGTTTCTTCGCTGCCAAAATTAAAGGACCATTCGGGTTTGAATGAGTTAGGGCTGATGTGGGTACGAATTTCCGAGCCTTCTAACCAGGCCAGTTTGATATTGGTGGAGCCATCATCAATACAGATACGCGTCGTGCTCATGGGAAACCTCGTTAAGGTGATTAAAAACTGCTCTTGAGAGATTGCCATTTCACAATATGAAATGTCAATAATAATGATATGAACTAGATAATACAGTAGTTGTGGATTCCTGTAAAATACATTTCATACTAATATTAAATACATTTCACAATTTTATTTGTGTGCAATAAGGCATGAAAAAGGCGCCTGACGGCGCCCTGATTTATAAACATACACATAGCACTACTTTAAAATCACTATTAAATACACTTCGCATTGCAATGTGTGCTTTCAACCTTAGGGCCCGTCATCACCCGGTGCAAGGCTAAAACGCACGTCATACTGTCGGCCGACATCGAGCGCAAAGATTTTGGTGTAGATCTCCGTGGACTCCAGCCTCGCGTGACCGGCATAGGATTGCACCACTTTAAGCGGGACGCCGTGTTGGATCAGGTTCATGCAGTAGGAATGACGAAACGTGTGCGGCGTAATGGGCGACACGCTAAACGTGACTCCGTCACTTTCTGCACGGGCAATCGCGGCATTAAGCCAATTGCGCACCGTATTTTCATGGATGGACCACACGGGCTCATGGCGACCAAGTTTGGCTGTCGCCAGAAACTCGGTCATTTTCCGTACATATTGCGGATCGGTCAGCGGAACGGCCCGGCGTGTTTCTTCGTCTTTGCGCGGTCGCTCCTTGCTGCGCTGACGCTGTTTGAGCGTTTTTAGCACCACAAACGGCAAGTCGCCGTCCAGCACCAGCTCGGATGGCGTTAAGGCCAGCGACTCATTGAGGCGGGAGCCACAGTTCCAAAGAGTGGCAAACAGCATCTGTTGATGGAGGTCCGGCATATACTGCATAAGCTGGGACACTTCCGGGACCAGAAGGTACACTGGCACGTCAATACCGCGCGCAGAGAAAGCGCCCGACTGTAATCAAAATAGACCACCGGTGAGCGCTGGGCGGTGACGTCGCTACGTGAATTCTGGGAAATATTCAGGGGCAAAGTCTTCAAGATTTTAAAATCCGGCGTCATAAGAAGAAAGGAGCTCCGACCACACGACCCGGTTTATCTGGCCACGGCGGTAACGGATTTTTACAGTACACGATAGCGGAAATTTTGGCTGCCGGCATGGTGATAAACCTGATTGCCGGTGACGCCGGTCGTATCGCCGGCAACCTGCAAACGACGGCCGAGGACCAGTTTTGCACTCATGCTAAGATACTGGGGATCGGTCACCGTGACCGGCAGGCACGCGCCACTTTGCGCGCGAACAGGCACAGGAAAACGCGCACGCGCACCGCATTATCGGACCGCTCGGCAGAGCGGGTAACCAGGGTGGTGACCTCATCTAGGGCACGGGTGCCCGCTTGCCCTTATTCCTGGTCGGAAAGGTAGTTACCGGCCGGCGTGAGCCAGAAGTCCCGCACCCCGGCGACACGATAAATGTCTCCCCGCTGTGCCTGACCGCTCACGTCACAAAATTTACCGTAATCGCCGCCCTGACCTGTCAGACCAGCACAGCCAGACAGCATCACCGCTGCCGACAGGACCACAGATACCTTTTTCATTATTTCTCCATCCGTGTTATTCGTCATTAAGGGGTAAGCAGGGTTTGCAGGCGCTGCAGGATCTGCGTCTTGGTTAAAGCGTCAAATTCTCGCAGCATGGCGCGCAGCGGCAGCTCCCGCGTGGCCCGTTCGGCCAGCAGGGGGATATGCCCCGTGTTTTTTTCATATACCTGATAGGTGCGCAGCGACACGCCAAACTCCTCGGCCGCGCGTTCCTGGGTCCAGCCGTACCCTTTACGCCAGAGGCGCAGTTCATACCCTGTCATCACAGTTCCCAAAAGTTAGCGCCTGGATGATTAACTCAGCCATTCGATATGAAATGAAATCTCTTTTCTGATCTTTTCCTCGGCAAACGCATAGTCAACGCTGACCGCGTCGCCCTCGCTGCGCAAAAATTGCCAGGCCATCTCGAGCACGTCGGCGTTTTCCTCGGGGATCTGCGTTAGGCATTGGCCGTCTCCACGTTCAGCCGCGTGTGGGATATCATCGTTCAGGCGCGTGTTGCCGGTACTTCGCATTGACCACGGCCGCCTCGGTGATCCGTACCGCGTCGCGGGCGGGAAAAGTGGTGGTCCGCAGTTCTTCAATGGCCAGCTCGCTCATGGGTCAGCACTCCGGGGGGAAAAGGTAAATTAATGCGTAAACGTGTAGATTCTGCATATTCAGTGACTTTTTGCGAACGCCGTGAAAGAGATAGATAGTTGCAAGGTGTGACTATAAGCCACAATAAATAGTTTTGACGCGCGGCCGGCTTGGGGGAAAAAAGTCATATACGACTAAAGCACAAATGACTTGGGCGGGTTAACGGGGCAAAACGCCCCGTCTGGCCCCGTTAGCCGGCGTCTTTCGGGGTGCAGGCCCCTGACGCCAAAGGGATTATGCCAAAACGGGCGGGCCGGAGGAAGGGAGTGTGGAGAATGCCGGAAAACTACAATACTTTGAAAAACTACTAAAGAGTGAGTTCAAATCTGTACGATCTCCCTGGATGACCTGTTGACCCTTCACGAGGCCCTCTCTGACAAAAAGGGAAACCCTCGTTACTTACGGTGCAAACAGTCAGCTTTGAGCGAGGAACCGACCTTTCATTATGTTGTGCTAATCAACAGGGAGTCGCTTTGCTTGAATAGTTCGGGCGGTATCACTGGTAATCTCAACTATTATTTAACCTAAAATTCGATGATAGTTAACGCTCTTGATTACCGGCGCCACAGTCAAATCGGCGGCGTCAGCCCGGAGGCCTTTGAACAGGCCTCATCGTGAGGACAGGATATGTTTACGATTGTGGGGTCAGTCCAACAGGTAACAACATGCTCTTCTAAAATTTTCACCGCAAGGCCGGTCTCAACGAACTTTAGTACAGCGAGGCTCTGAAACTCAGTGAATCTGGCCTTACACATGGTGACCCCCTTAGGCGCTGAAATCGGCGGCCTTCAAATCAATAGAATTCGTACACACTTAAATCCCTATCACAACACAATCAATAACGAATCGTATAAATATTACTTTAATATTAAAAATAACACTTTGCATGTAAATGAATTGCAAAAAGCTGGTTAATAGCAAAGTCATTGCTACAATATAAGTATTATAATAAAATCATTTTAATATTATAAAGAGGTTAAAAAACATGATTCTAACAGTGGGAAATACTAAAGGCGGAGTGGGTAAGACAACACTTGCTGTAAATATTGCCGCCGCCAGAGCCATGCAGGGCCGTGATGTTTTACTTATCGACGCTGACCGTCAGGAGACCGCACAGACAGCAATCAGCATAAGAGCACAAAATGAAATCCAACCAGGTATTGCATGCTCAGCTTATGCAGATGGCCCAATCCTACGCTCACAGCTGATGCAGCAAAAAGCAAAATATGATGATGTCATCATTGATGCCGGCGGCAGGGACTCAACCGCATTGCGTGCTGCACTCGTTTTAACGGACGTCCTGGTGGTTCCTTACCGTCCAGGAAGTTTTGATGTATGGGCTTTGCAGGACATTTCAGACTTAATAAAAGAAGCTCGTAGTGTGCGTGATGGGTTGAAAGCTTACTCAGTAATTAACGTTGCAGATGCAAATCGTAACTCAATAGATAACAGAGAAGCCGCAGCCATCTTTACTGAATACCCGGAGCTTGAATTTATCCCTGACCACATTGTTGGCCGTAAAGCATTCTCAAATGCAGCGGGTTCTGGTCAGTGTGTCTTTGAATATAAGCCTCAAGACGCTAAAGCAAATCAGGAACTTACCACTCTCATAAACATTCTATTTAACAATCAATGAAAAATCATATTAATATTAAGGTGATATTAAATGGCAATTACTAAACCACCAAGAAAAACAGATGAAGCCAATGCAAAATTAGATGCCTTCATCGAAGGTGCTCCAGATGGGCCGTCAGCTAAAAAGAAAGGGGTCATCAAAGGTAAAAAACAACAAATCACGTTGACTATTACCCCAGAAATCCTAAACCAGTTAGATCATAAAGCAGAAGACTTGGGGCTTTCTCGCGCAGCTCTGATCAATATAGGTATCAGACACGTACTAAATGAAGGCACAATGATAGGTGGAAAGAAGGATTAGCGCCAGATTCAACACCATCTCTTTTGATAGGCGAAATACAATCACTTTGATATGAAAACAATTGTTTTTTACAGCTGTAAAAAGAGTTAATACATTGCATAAACCGCAGACCACATTAATTGGTGAAATTCACACCTCCGATAAATTTAACCAAATTCTGGAAATCATTAAAGTCCCTACGGGTGGCATATGAAGTTCATACATGTGGAGAGGGCTGGGAGATGTAAGCTAGCTGACCTGCCCCAAGATTAGGTATAACCTTCAAATCCGTTCTGAGTTGGCTTGTCAGGCTGGATTAAGCGCAACTCAACACCATGTTCAAAGGCCCATTGATCGAGCGCGCGGCAGGTAAATTCCGGGCCCTGATCGGTTCTTATCGTTGCAGGATAGCTTTGAGACAGCGCAATGCTGTCCAGAATACGTGTCACCTGAACGCCTGTAATCCTGAATGCAGTGGCGATCGTCAGGCACTCCTTCGTGAAATCACTCACGTAGGTCAGGCACTTAATCCTGCGGCCGCTGGCAAGTGCCAGCTCTGTGATGCGAAGAGACAGCTGCGTGTCAGCAGCCTGACGCTGAGCCGAATAACGGCAAGTCGACAGGGACAAATCTTCCAGCCTGCAGGCACGACGTTGCGACAGACCTGCGGTCTCACACATGACTTCCACGGCTTCCCTCTTCTGGTCTGTCGTCAGAACTTTCGGCCAAGAGCCACCTGAAGCGCCTCCTTATCCAGCATGGCTTCAGCGAGCAACTTTTTGAGGCGGGTGTTCTCCTCTTCAAACAACTTGAGCCGCTTCACTTCGGGAACTTCCAGGCCGCCAACTTCTTGCGCCAGGTGTAAAAGGTAGCGTCTGAAATAGCATGCTTACGGCAGAGTTCCCGGGCTGAAACTCCGGCTTCGGCCTCGCAGAGAATACTGATGATCTGTTCGTCGGGAAATCGCTTCTTCATGGGGATGTCCTCATGTGACTGATGAAGACATTACTAACATCGCGGTGTATTAATCAACGGGGAGCAGGTCAATGGTTCTTGCCAGCTTTTTCGTTATCCATAAGTTATCCACATATACACCTGACATTATAATTCTTAAGATCATAAATAGATCATACGAAAGAAAAAAAGATCACCAGCCTCGTATACTACTGAAAAAATTAATTAAATCGGGACTTTGGGCGGTCACTTTCATAAAAAAAGCGGTCACTTTCATAAAGTTAGCGTTTACTTTCATAATAAAGGCGGTTATTTTCATAACTTTTAAGCGGTTACTTTCATAAATAATTCCCAAATTTCAAATACGGTGTGTGTAAATGAAAAACTCTAATGAGATCAACCCACCAGAAAGTCCATTCGCGATAATCAAGAAAGACTCAGGCACAGCTTATGAACTGACCCCGAACAGCAGCAAAACTGTCCAGCCGGTTGCTCTGCTCAGATTAAGCGTGTTTACCCCTGTTTCACCAAAGGAAAAAGGGAGGAGGGAATTTCTTATTGATGCGTCAGAGGAGCTTTCCAGCTTAGAGGTCGCCAGACAGGAAGGCTATACAAATATCAAGATTCAAGGCGCAAAGCTCGGTATGTCCACTGATTTCAAAACGTGGATAGGGATCATCTCTGCCTTTTCAAAATATGGTTATTCCAGTGAAAATATAACCTTACCGTTCTCAGAATTTGCCCGTATGTGTGGTTTGAAGCCTACAGATATCAACGGACGGGCCAGAATGCGTCTCAGCGACTCTCTATTCAACTTATCAACTGTGACACTGGCATTTCGCAGCAAAGACGGCAAACGGTCCCTAGTGACGCATCTGGTTCAACGTGCGGTATTAGATATGGATGCAGATCTGGTTGAAATTGTTGGGGATCCAAGTCTTTGGGAGCTTTACAGATACGATCACAAAGTTTTGCTTGGATTAAAAGCTCTTTCTGAGTTATCGCGTAAAGAAGCAGCCCAGTCCCTGTATGTATATTTTGAGAGTATGCCACCATCTACACTATTTGTTTCAATGAAACGCCTCAGGGAGCGCCTTGCTATGGAATCACAGGTAAAAGACCAGAACGCTACGATCCGCAGAGCTATGACTGATTTGAAGAAAATCGGCTACATAGATTATACCGAGACGAAAAAAGGCAGGGAGATCATGTTCATAATCCATACTCGTTCGCCAAAGCTTGGATTAGCGACTCCTTAAAAGCGGTCACTTTCATAAAAGTTTGCGTTAAAGGAGGTTGCTTTCATAAAAACCTTTAGCTAAGCGGTCAATCTGATAATATCAGTAAAATTTTCTTAACCTTTTTCCATTTATGTTCGAATTGCGTACAATTTTAAGGGGCGAATTATGAAAGTAGCATCTCTTTTACCAGCTATTATGAAAGTAACCGCCTTTATTATGAAAGTAACCGCTCTGTATTTCAGATGTCAGAAGTGCACTAATATTAATATGATATCAATTAGATGCTGATTTACTCCATTTTAATATTGTTACGCGTGGTTTAAAAAAACTTTTGGGGTGAAAACACTACTGAATGGGAAGTTTGCTTGGAGTAAATATTGCCAGGTAGGAGCCAGTGGTAAAATCGCCACAGAAAATTGTCGGCAGGAAAGGTCATGAAGAAAAATACGCTCCCCCTATTACATGACGCGGGATTTAAGCAGTTTTTAACTCATTCCGAAACAGCTAGAGACTTCCTGAATATTCACCTGCCACCTGAGTTGCGTAAAATTTTGGATTTAAATATGTTGCAACTGGCATTGGGGGCTTTTATCGAATACGATCTGCGGCCGTATTATTCCAATGTGCTGTACTCCTTGAAGGCGTGGAATGGTTAAGGATATGTGTATTACCTCATCGAACACCAAAGCACGTCAGATAAAAACATGGCGTTTAGCCTCATGAGATATGGCATTGCGACAATGCAACGTCATCTATGTAGGCCTTAAAACCCTACCTTTGGTGATCCATTCTCTTGTTTTACAAGGTAAAGGCAAGTCCTTACACCTATTCGATGAGCTGCCTTGACGAGTTCGGAAGACCTGAATACGCTTGGAGAAGTTCGCGAAAGCTTCCCGTTAGTAGATATCACCCTGGTGATGAAATCATGCAACACTGTAGTTCAGGGAGGAGATCAAAATTATAAGAGGATATCGCTGTGGTCTTCTTCCCGCATTCCGTAGATCTTTTTCTTTATCCGTTCGCACTTCAGTAGCTGGTAAAAGCTTTCCGCAACCGCGTTGTTGTGGCAGTTTCCACGACGCATCATCAGCCGCCAGACCCGGCTCACTCGCGCTGTAGCCCGGTATCTCGAAGCTCGAGATGGATCTTGCGATAACTATAGACACAATCTGACTCAAGCCAAAACTGTTTGATCTTACCTATCACCATCTGTTCTGGCTGGTTACGTTGTAAATGTGGCTCCTAAAGCCAGATATAAAATCCACTAGGATGAACACCCAGAACCCGGCAGAGCAAACGAACAGGCCAGCAATGGGTGTACTAATTGAATCTACAGCGGCTTTTTTAGTATGTCCTTCTCGTCAGTAACCCGCTTCAGTTATTTCTGAAGTCGTCGGATCTAAGATTGGGCATCGGACTGCGTTTTAGTGGCTGATGAATTAGGGCCATACTTTTTACCCAGGCATAGAGGCGGTGAGTTGTGATATTAAGGCGGGTGGCGACGCTTGAGATGGAGTGGCCGCGATCAATAACCTGTTTGGTCGCTTCAGTTTTGAACTCTTCGGGATAACGTTAACTGCTCATGGGCACTTCTCTTATAAGTCATCTTAAATGACTCGGAGGTGTCTGTTAAACCCATGGCGATTCAGTGGATATTGCCGCTCATGTTTGTTTATCTTTCAGTGGTTTTGGTTAGCGGCGTCATGAACAGTTTTTCATCTCAGGATATGCATCGTTTTCATCTGATATTAACAGTATCACTCGCTACTATAGCTGTCAGGTGCTGGATGACAGCCTGCGCCATAAAAGTATTCAGAATCAGCAAAGAGCTGAATGCTTACAAGCTCCCCCTTGATGCGGTTAAAGTCTGTTCTGATGATTTTAGTTCGATCCTTAATTAATGTTGAGGTGTAGTGGTTTACTGAATTTGTCCACCTGAGCAGGGGGATATGCTCACCTCGGAACAACATAGG
>CAWUIY010000012.1:0-32670 GCA_963922555.1 uncultured Serratia sp.
CTTGCTCGCCAACCTGTCCTTTGAAGCGAACGTAAGGCTCAATCACAAATTTGATACCAAAGGACTTGAGCCGTTCTGCCAGCGCTTCCCACTCTTCCCAGCCCAATACAATTCCAAAATGCGGCACCGGCACGTCGTGGCCGTCGACGGGATTAGTATGCGCGGACTCCTGCGTCACAGTTTTCGGATGTTCATGGATCACCAACTGATGACCATAAAAATCGAAATCTACCCATTGCGCGCTTGAACGCCCTTCAGGTAATCCAAAAGTTTCGCCGTAGAAAGCGCGGCAGGTTGCCAAATCATAAACTGGGATAGCAAGGTGGAAAGGACTCAAAGCCATGGTAATCACTCCTGGTCTCCAACGCGCATGAAGTGAAAGCTTCAACAAATTGGGGACCCTGTAAGGTTAAGTTGTGTTCATCCATTCTTATCGATAAAATTTTTAATTAAAAACAAATATTATTGTTGTGATTGATTAATAAAACAGATGAGTGGGGCGGCGATGTTACGTGAGCTAAAAACATTTATTGCAGTAACGCAGGATGGCACCTTCGCCGCCGCCGGTCAGCGTATTGGCCTGACGCAATCGGCGGTAAGTGCTCAGATCCGTGGATTGGAAGATTATCTCGGTATGGCGCTGTTTGATCGCACCGGCCGAACCGCCGTGCTGAATGCTGCCGGAAGCCGCGTGCTGCCGATGGCGGAGCAGATCCTCGAGATTTTCGCCAATATGTCGCAGCCAGAAAACCTCAGTGATTTTCGCGGAGTGATTAAGATTGGCGCCATTTCGACTTTCCAGACCGGCCTGCTGCCAAAAGTGCTGGTTAAACTGCATCAGAGTGCTCCCGCGCTGGAAACCAAGCTGGTTCCTGGCGTGTCTTTTAACCTGCTCACTCAGGTAGATGCAGGAAATATCGACCTGGCGATTGTCATCAAGCCGGGCTTTCCTCTGGCCAAAGATTTGCACAGCGAAACGCTAGCGCGCGAGCCTTTTGTGCTGATTGTGCCAGCAGATATTCCAGGGGATGACTGCTTTACGCTACTTCGTGAGCAGCCGTTTATTCGCTACGATCGCACATCGTTTGGCGGCCGAATGGTAAGCCAATTTTTACGCAACCATCGCCTGGAGCCGCAAGTGGCGCTGGAAATAGACGAGATCGATGCGATTGTAAAAATGGTCGAGAGTGGGCTGGGCGTCGCGCTGGTGCCGCTCGCCGGATTGTGGCTTGAGCGGAAGGCAAATTTGCGGGTCATCTCGTTGGGAGAATCGACTTTCAGTCGTGAACTGATCGTCGTTATGCGCCACGCGAACAGGCAATCGCCGCTGCATATGCTGATTGGGCGATGCCTGCATGACGTGGCGCAACAACCCCCCATCCACGGATTAAGTGAAGGTTAATTCCTCTTTGAGGACGTGAATGGGGGAGTGGATGATCAACCTTCCTCGGTTTCATCCACCAGTTTATGTGCCTGATTTAGCGTCAGATCATGCTGCATTTGTAAAAGCAGCTTACCGGTAGTTCTCACACGGCCCGTGGCGACTACCCCAACCAGATGATTTTTTAGGCCATAAAGCGCTACAAAGTCCTGATCTTCCAGCGAGCCGATAATTTCAACGTTGTCCCACTTTTGCGGATTCCCGAGATGCTCGAAACGTGTCCCAAACTGCTGGGTCCAGAAGAAAGGCACGCGATCAAAAGCTTCGCGTTCGCCGATCATATTTTTCGCGGCTGTGCGCCCCTGCTGTTGGGCCACGCGCCAGTGCTCGATGCGCGTTGATTTGCCGTCCAACGGGAAGCTGGCGATATCACCGACTGCATAAATATCCTCAGCGGCACGCAGATATTCATCCACCTGCAAGCTACCGTCATCATTCAGCGGTAAATCGTGGACGAAAGAAGTGACAGGTTCTACACCCGTTGCCAACAGTACCACATCGGTTTTAACGCTCGAGCCATCTTTCAATTCGACAGACTCCACGCGACGATCGCCGCTAAATCCTGCGACTTCGCCATCAATAAACTCGACGCCGTTGTGCTCGTGCAAAGCACGGAAATATCGGGCGATCTTTTCGCCAAACTGTGCCTCAAATGGCAGCGGATGGGGTGCAATAACCTTGATAGCGATATCACGCTTGCGCAGCGCCGCCGCCATCTCCATTCCGATAAAGCTGTTTCCGATAATCACCAGCTGTTTTAATTCATCGACCGCGCAAAGCAGGGTTTTTTCCTGCTGCACGTTACGTAAGACGTGGATCCCGCTTAGCGCACCGCCCGGTAATTCAGGGCGTTTTGGCGTCCCGCCAGTGGCAATCAGCAGTTTTTTAAAGGAGATGTGCTGCTGGTTAGCCAGAAGCAGTTTTTTCTTTTTGCGGTCGATGTGGGTAACCGTGCTGACGATACGCTGCACGTTTTTCTTACTGAACGTGCCTTCATCAAGCAGTGAAGGCACATCTTCGACATCCATACTGCCGTCGGGTACGAATTTAGTCAGCGCAGTACGATCGTAGGCAGCATTTTTTTCCTGATCGATAACGACGATTCGGCCATGATAGCCGCTTTCTTCCAGGGCGCTTAGCGCTGCACTACCCGCCGCACCTGACCCCAGAATAACGATTTGATCGCTGTCATCCCCGGCTTCCAGATGCGTGTGCTGGCTCACTGCTTCAGGATCGACCAAAACCTCACCGCCGCTAATTTTCACCGCGTACTGTTTTAATCCTTCTAAAGCTGGCGGTTGTTCCAGGCTACCGTCATTGAGATCAAACACAGCTTTATGCCACGGACATACCAGTTTTCCTTCACAAATTGCACCTTCTGCCAGTGGCGCACCTGCATGCGGGCAATTCGCCTGATACGCATGCACGCTGTCGCCCTGACGGACCAGCACGATTTTTGTTTCGTCGATCTCAACCTGTTTGAGCTGATTATTTTCTAATGCAGAAAGCTTAAGGGCTTTTTTAAAAGTCACGACATGCTCCTTTCTTTTGTGTGTAGTTGTTTATTCAACAAAGACCCTACAAAAAGCAGGACTGTTATTAAGCCTAGCAGTCATGTCGTTGTCTGCCACGCCAGCGCGTGGGATTAGGAGGATTCGGAACCTGGAAAAATAAACGCCTTATTAAACAGATCCCTGCTGTAATCGTTCTTTTAATAAATCAACAAAGCTGGATACCGCCTTGGGCAATGTTCGACCCGCCAGAGTATGGAGTTCCATGTTTAACGAGTTCATATCGCGGTCAGAGATAGGGATCGCCATAAGGTTGTAAGTCTCGAGATAGTGCCTGACCAATAGCTCGGTCGAAAAAATGATCCCACCGTTGAGGCTTGCGAAAGAAAGCAGCGAAATCATCGAGGTTGTCGTGAAGGTTGGCTCCATGAGCAGTCCCTGACGGCTACAGCAGGCGTCGATAACGCTGCGCATCATGATTTCCCGCGTTGGCATGCCCAGCGAGTAGCCCGCCAGCTGTGAGAGTCGCAAGTTTTGCTTGCAGGCCAACGGATGCGCCTGATTCATGACGGCATAAATGGGCGCGCTGCGGCGGCACTGCACGTTGATGTTTGGTTCTGGCGTCTGGCTAAAGGTCAGGCCGATATCCGTTTCACCTTCAAGCAGTCTTCGGGTGACCTCTTTCGCATTGACTACGTCTAAATGGAAATGAATGCCGGTATAGCGCTCACGGAACTCGCTGATGGCACGTGGCAGAAAATCGATCGAAAAACCCGTGGTGCTGGTGATGCGCACTTCTCCGCGCCGCATTCCCTGTAATTCTATAATTTCATTACTGACACGCTCGGTTTCCAGCTGATTTTTAAACGCATAGGCGGCCAGCAGTTCGCCCGCTGCGCTTGGGATCATGCCGCGTTTACGGCGTTCAAATAGCGGCGTATTGAGACTGGCCTCGAGGCCGCTTATCTGGCGGCTGATGGCGGAGCCAGCAACGTTGAGTTTTATCGCGGCTTCACTAATCGAACCGCAGCGGACCACTTCCAGAAAATAGCGAATGGCGGTGTCCTGGAGAATGCGCGCGCTCATGTTAAGTCCTCAAAGTTTGCCGTTTCGGCAATGAACTGTTCAAAAAGTTGAACTGGAAGTATGGCTGAGCGCTGGATACGATGCAATCAGGCCAAAAAGGCCAATTTATAATAAAAATCATGCTGTATTACTTGGGTCGACTGTTAAATCAAAACGGGTTCTTCTTTCATCCGCACGGAGAAAATGAACATGGTAGATGCAGTTATTGATAAGACAGCAAAGGACAATAAGTTTTGGGTACTTGGGCTGCTTTACACCGCCTGGTGTATCGCGTTTATCGACCGTGTGGTACTGAGTTTCAGTTCTCCTGCCATTGCTAAAGAACTGAATTTGTCGCCTACTGAAATTGGCCTGGTTTTAAGTATTTTCTATTTTGGTTTCTGGCTAATGCAATTGCCGGGGGGCTGGTTGGCCGATAGATTCGGATCCAAAGTGATCGTGATGATCGGCATTGGTTGCTGGTCATTGTTCACTTTGTTTACCGGTATGGCCTGGTCGCTGACCTCGTTGCTGGCGATTCGTTTGCTGTTTGGCGTCGGCGAGGGGATTTTTCCTTCGGCCTCGGTGAAAGGCGTGACCGAGAATTTCAGCCTGGAAGACAAGCCGAAAATGTCCTCTTTCCTGATGTCTTCCAACTATATCGGCAGCATGCTTGCGCCGCTGTTAATCGCGCCGCTACTCATTCATTTCGGCTGGCGTCACGTGTTTATGATGATTGGCGGCCTTGGCATTCTGTTCGTGCTGGTTTATGGCCTCACGGTTCGTCGTAAAGAAAATAGCACTCAGCCTCATCAGCGTATGAGCGGTGCAGATCTGCGCGAATTATTGAAAAAGCCTTTAATGTGGAAACTGGCCGCCGTATGGTTTGGGCTAAGCCTGATTAACAAGGGCCTGGATTCGTGGATGCCTATTTACCTGATGACAGAGCGCGGGCTAAATCTTAAGGCCGTGGGTGTTTTGCTGCCGATCCCCTATTTAACCGCCGGGATTGCCACCATGATGGGCGGCTGGATCATGATCAAATTCTTCGACGGCAAAGAGAAGTACATGCTGATGGTGAGCGCCGCATTAACCGCTTTTTTCCTCTATTTTATGTACAGCGCTCAGTCAATTTCGGCGGTGATCGCCGCACAGGCCTGCGTCTATTTCTTCAAGTCCTTTGTCTTTGCCGTCGCAATTGCTTTACCGACTAAAATTCTGGCAGAAAAAATGGTTGGCACCGGCATTGGGATTATAAATTTTGGTGGTCAGGCGGCCGGTTTTGTTGCGCCGCTGGTGATCGGAATTTTAGTACAACACTTCAGCTATTCCGCCGCGTTTCTGTTCCTGATGTGCGCCGCCGCCTGTTCGGTGCTGATCAGCATTACTTTGCGGACGCCAACCAGTAAACAGATAAAAGCGGGGCAGGCGTGATCCCGCTTACCGAAGATTTTGATAAGGAGATGTCATGACCGAACTTTGCGACCTGTCGGCTACGGAGGCCCGCCGTTTAATTGGGCAAAAGCAAATTTCACCCGTCGAGTTAACTGAAAGCTGCATTCGACGCATCGAACAGGTGAATCCGGCAATTAATGCCGTGGTCGCGCATGACTTCGACGCTGCCCGCAGCGCGGCACGCCAGCAGGAACAGGCGGTGTTGCATGGCGATGAGCTGGGCGCGCTGCACGGTTTGCCGTTGGGCGTAAAAGATATGATCGACGCCGCCGGATTGCCGACCAGCTGCGGCAGCCTGTCGCGTAAGAATTTCATCCCCGAAAAGGATGAGCGGCTGGTGAGAGTGTTGCGCAAGGCCGGTGCCAACGTTATTGGAAAAACCAACGTGCCAGAATGGGGCGCAGGCGGCAACTCAAGAAATCCTGTTTATGGCACCACTGGCAATCCCTTTGATACCACAAAATCAGCCGCGGGATCGTCCGGCGGATCGGCTGCCGGTCTGGCCAGCGGCATGTTCCCCATTGCGACTGGATCGGACACCGGCGGGTCGTTGCGAAATCCTGCGGCCTTCAACGGCGTAGTGGGTTTTCGTCCTACCGCAGGGCTAATTCCGGCAGAGAAACGCGGTACTGCCTGGCTGCAAATTTCGACATTAGGGCCAATGGCGCGAACCGTGGAAGACGTGGCGACGCTGTTTACCGTGATGATGGGCGAAGATAAAAGCGATCCGTTGTCGCACACCGTTCACGGCCGCCAGATGCGTCACGCTGCGGAGTTTTCGCCGATTGCGCCGCTGGATTTATCCCGACAGCGCGTGGCGATGACCACCGATTTCGGTTTTGCGCCGACGGAAAAAGGCGTCGCCGAGACGTTTGTTGATAAAACCAGCCTATTTAGTCACGTTTTCAAAAGCGCGGAATACGCCACGCCCGATTGCAGCGGCACCGATGAAGCATTTGAGAAAATTCGTTCGCTGATGTTTTTGACCGGTACGCGGGAGCTGTACCAACGAGACCCAAGCCAGGTTGGGGAAAACGTCAGGCTCAACGTGGAAGAAGGGCTGCGCTACACGGCGCAGGATATCGCCCGCGGGCTGGATCTGCAGACCCAGATTTATCGTCGCTGGCAGAGCTTTTTTGATCACTACGATTTTATGCTGGCACCGTCAGTAACCATTAGCCCGCGCGCCTGGACCGAGCTTTATCCTAAGGAAATCAACGGACAGGCAACGCGAACCTATTACCATTGGCTGGCGTTGGCCTATGCCTCGACCATCGGTGGCATGCCTTCGATCTCACTTCCTGTGGGCGTCGATAGCTACGGGATGCCTTTTGGCTTGCAAATCATCGGCCCACGCGGCGGTGACGTAGAATTGTTGCGCATGGCTTATGCGCTGCAGCAGCAGCTAAAAGATGATGCCAAAACCCGTCGTCCGATACCGAATATTGAAGGCCTGAAAACAACACGCCCGATCGCCGAAATGCCTGATTTTTATCTGCCGGTCGGCAATTAACCCTTTAAGGAGCAAGACCATGAGCATTCCCGCTAATCTGCCTTTCTCGCCAATCCGTATCATTGATGGCATTGCGTATTTATCCGGTGAAGTGGCCTTTGAAGCCGACGGCACCTTTGCCGAGGGCGTGACGCAGCAGACTGATACTATGATGGGGCGCGTTAAGGCACGTTTGGAGGAGAACGGCCTGAGCCTGAAAGACGTATTTTCCTGCACGGTATATCTGACTGACAAAGCCTATTTTGCCGAGTTCAATCAGGCTTATGCGCGCTGGTTCACTGCGCCGCTGCCGGTAAGAACTACCGTGGAGTCGGGCATGATGGCCGAAGGTGCGAAAATGGAGATTACCGTTATTGCCCGCGTTCCGGCGTAATGGTTGAAAAAATAACGATTTAAACAGCAAAATTATTGAGATGGCATAGGTCACGGGGTCTGAAGGCATGAAATACGACGTACTGGTGTTGGGCGCGGGAATGGTTGGCGTTAGCTGCGCACTACATTTGCAGGCAAAAGGTAAAAAGGTCGCGCTGTTTGACCGTCAGGCCGCCGGGCAAGAAACTTCATTTGGTAATGCCGGAATTATTCAGCGCGAGGCGGTGCGGCCCTATGGTTTTCCCCGGGCGCTTTCGGTGATAGCAGGCGCAGCCACCAATCGTCGTCTCGACGTCCGGTTTCACGCCTCAGCACTGCCGCGGGTTGCCGGGCCTTTACTGCGCTATTTCAACCATTCAGCTCCGGCTCCTTACCAGAAAATTGCGGCCGAATATGCTTCGATGATTGCCATGTCTATCGACACTCACGCCGAGTTTATCAAAGCTGCACAGGCCGAATCACTGGTGGAAAAGCAAGGCTGGCTGATGTTGATGCGTAGCCCGAAAAAGCTTGAGGCGGCTTTCGAGGAAGCCGATATCCTGCAGAAAGACCATGGGGTCAATCATCGCAAATTGAACCCGCAACAGCTTGCCGAGTTGGAACCGGGGATTGCCTCCGGGCAACTGGCCGGAGCCGTTCACTGGACCGATCCCTGGACGCTGCGCAGCCCGGGAGACCTGGTTAAAGCCTACGCGGAACTGTTTAGTCAGCGTGGTGGCGAGATGCTGTTTGGTGATGCGCTCTCTTTAGAGAAAACGGGTGCAGGATGGCAGGTGCGCACCCGCGATGGTGAAACGGTGACGGCAAATGAGGTGGTGATTGCGCTAGGCCCGTGGACCACACAACTGACTGGGCGTTTTGGTTTTGCGCCACCGATGTTTGTTAAACGCGGTTACCATATGCATTATGCGGCATTGCCCGATCGCAAGCTTAAACACTGGGTTCTGGATGAGGAACGCGGTTATCTGATAGCGCCAATGAAAAACGGTCTGCGTTTAACCACTGGCGCTGAATTGGCCTTGATAGACAGCCCATCAACGCCGACTCAGTTGACCGACTGCGAGGCGATTGCCCGTGATTTACTGCCGATTGGCGGCCGCGTTGACCCCGAGCCGTGGAAGGGCGCGCGGCCCTGCATGCCGGATATGAAGCCGGTAATTGGTGCGGTACCCAATGCTCCGGGGATGTGGTGCGCGTTCGGTCACGGCCATCAGGGTTTTACCCTCGGGCCAGCCACTGGCAAGCTTTTGGCTGCCCTGATGACCGGCGAAAAACCGCAGATAGATATGCAGCCGTTTAGTCCGGGAAGAAGATTTTAGAGTGATTAATCGTTTATCTAAAAGAGCTAAGGGCATTTAAATATGAAAAATGCGGCCACCACCGTTAGGAAGTTCAACTGTCAAACTCAATTTTCCACCCATTGCTTCAATGTAGCGTTTTAAGGTCGCTAATTTGACTTCATTACCACGTTGTTCGATTTGATTAATTGCTGGCTGACTTACGCCCATAGTTTCAGCCAGCTTCTTCTGTGAAAGCTGTAACTCCTCGCGCATTAGTTGTAATCCCGTTTCAAGGATCATTTCATCAGCCAGTTCTTTGATACGCGCCTGACTTTCGGGTGAGCGCTCGGTCAGGGCATCACGTAATGTTTTCATTTATTTTCCTCAACGACATTTAAATGAGCAGAATATTCTTCGTCCGCAATGCGGATCATCTTCTCATAAAATTGTTTGTTGTTACTTTTATCACCTGCGCACAAAACTATAGCTTGTCTTTCAGGATCAAAAGCAAAAAAGGCTCGAATGGGCCGACCAGTGTAATTAATGCGCAACTCTTTCATATTTAGATATTTTGAACCCTTAACCGTATCAGCATAAGGCCGGGAAAGTTTAGGACCATAAGTTGCAAGGTTAACTAAATCTGCCAATATTTTTTCTTGCATCCTTTCTTCCTGCTCTAGTAGCCAGGAATCAAATCGTGGCGTAAACATGACAATCCACAAAATTCATTTCCTTATAAGTTATAGCTTATATTTTAATATAAGTCGTAGCTTATAACACGATTATCAAGTGCACACCATTTTTGTATGTTTATTGGACATTGGCTCGAAAAACTGTGCTCAAGAATCCCAAATCCTGCTGCTTATCCAAATTCTCAAGCTGCACAAACAGGTCCCTGGCGTTGGGCAGCGCGGCGCAGCAGTCGAGGAATTTTTGCTGGCGTTCGGCGGTGGTAAAGGGTTCTATCAAACTTCCCTTCGCCAGTTTGCGTTCGGCTTCCAACACGCGGCCATCTTTTAAGGTGATGGTAATTCGATGCGGCAGGCGTTCTCCCGGCGGTGTGTCTTTTTCCTGTTCGGCGCTGTAGGCCTGCATGCTGATACGTGCAAGTCTGGCGGGTTCCGTGAGCTGGGCAACACGTTCTGGCGTAAAGTCCCTGACTCCCAGCGAGCCATGGCGCAGTAGGGTATCGACGCAATATTGCATCGAAAAACGCGCCTGCATTTCGTCCTGCGGCACGGCATAGGCCAGATTGCGCTGATTGGCGATGCCGACCAACGTGTCGATGCTATCCACCTCGGCGTCGCTGAAATCATGCTGCTCGCGGATATCGCTAAGGGCATCGATAATCATGTGTGTCGAGCCGCAGCAGGGATGGCGCTTGGGCATCACGCCGGTGGTTTCTATCACGTGTTTTTGCGTTGAGAGAATCGTTGCAATATCCCAGCCCTTGGCTGACTCGCCACCAAACAATTCAAGAAATCCCTGCGGGGCTTCCAAAATATCGATCCGCCCGCGCATGCCCTGTTCGGCATAACAGGCGGCATCGATGGCATTACGCGCGGCCCATCCGGCATGCAGTGGTTTGATCGGCGTGCCAAATTGCCCTTTAGTGCCGGAGGCAAAGCTCACCGCGTTACTCAAGGTTCGTGCAATCCCAGCTTTATCTTGCCCCATCAGCCACGCCACGCCCGCCGAGGTGCCGATGCAGCCGACGGTCGAGGTGCCGTGCCAGCCCGCGGTATAGTGTGACGGACCCACCCCCATGCCGACGAAGGCCTGCGCCTGCAAACCGATAAGATAGGCATCGATCAGCCGACTGCCGCTGGCGTTGATTTCATCGGCGACCGCCAACAGTGCCGGAACCAGCACTGCTGAGGCGTGGCTCATGCCCGGCTGAAAATTGTCGTCATAATCGATAGCGTGCGCCGAGGTCGCGTTGAGCAGCGCGGCGATGGCGGCCGGTGCCTTACCGCCGCCAACCACGCGGGCGGTGGCACGGGGATTAAAATAGGCCTCACAGGCGCTGCGCACGGCCAGGCTGGAAAAATCATCCTGCCCGGCATACAGGCAGGCAAGTGTATCGATGATGGCCATGCGCGCCAGATCTCTGGAAAGCGGACTAAATTCTTTTTGACGGCAACTCCAGTCGGCGATAGCTTCAATTACGTTCATTTATATCCCTGCGAGAATAGGTTTGAAAATCAGGAAAGTAACAGGTCCATTAACTGACCCACCTGGAATCTATCGACGCTGCGCCCTGCAATGTCGGTATTAACGCGGTGAACCACCACGGCGTCTAACGCTGGCATCACCAAGCAGTAATGACCCCCCGCGCCATAGGCGTAAAAACTCCCCTCGGGCAGTACACAGCCTGGAAAGGCGATGCCCTGACGCGCCAGCCACCACATGTAGCCGTAAGCACCGCGATCGCCGGCGTCGGAATAGGGCATCAGGCTTCGACGAACCCAGGACGCGGGCAAGATCTCTCTGCCTTCCCAGCTTCCCTGCTGCAAATACAGTTGGCCAAAACGGGCTAAATCACGCGTTGAGAGGCGAAACGGATAGGCGGGATGCTGCGATTTTTCACCGGGTTCCAGCCAGCCATCTTTTCTCTCCGCGCAGTAGCGGTAATCCTGCATTCCCAAAGGTTGGGCGATTTGTTCAAGAAACGCCTGATGAATGTCCAACCCGGTGATTTGTCGATAAGCGGTGCCTAGCGCATTGAAATCCCAGTTGTTATAGCTCCACAGACAACCCGGTGGCTGGCTGTGACGCGGTGGCTTGATGCGCGTCATCCACGGCGTTTCATAGTTGGCGGGATGAAATATTCCTGAACGAGCCACCAGCAAATCGTACAGCGTGGCGCTACGTTCAACTTCGCTTAGCGGGTCGTGATCGCTGATTTCCAGCTCGGCCAGTGTCAGTGACAAATCAAACTTTCCCTGCGCAACCTGGATGCCAATCAGTGCGCTCAGAAAGCTTTTACGCATTGAATGACAAAGAAAACGCTGCTGCAGGTCGCCGTAGGTAAATATCGTTTTGCCGCCCTGAATAACCAGCAGCGCGTCACAATGGCTGGTTTCGCACAGGTGTAGCAACGCTTCCCATCCGTTTCGAGGCATTAACGTGTCAGTCATGGTTGTCAGTCCTAATGCTTAATGGCTGCTTGCTGCTAGAAATTGTTGCGTGTATGGCTGAGTTGCTGCCCCGCGCCGGATCTCGTCGGCGGTCATCTCTTCCAGCAGTTTTCCCTGATGCATAATGGCAACGCGATCGCACAAATGTGCGACCACGGCTAAATCGTGCGTCACCATCAGATAGGTCAGGTTTCGCTGGCGGCGCAACGTTTTCAGCAGGTTAAGGATTTCAGCCTGCACCGACACATCCAACGCCGAGGTCGGTTCATCCAGTAGCAGCACCTGTGGCTCGATAATCAGCGCGCGGGCGAGGGCAACGCGCTGGCGCTGGCCGCCCGAAAGCTGGTGTGGATAGCGATAACGAAAGGCGTCGTTCAGCCCGAGTGAGTTCAGCACCTCGCTAATACGTTCCTCGCGGCGATCCATGCCGTGGATCACCAGCGGCTCAAGCAGGGTGTGATAAACCATTTTTCGCGGATGCAGCGAGGCATAGGGGTCTTGAAACACCATCTGAATCTGCCGGTAATAGGCTTTATCGCGCACGGGATGCTGTTCGCGGTTTTGATAGAGAATTGCGCCGTCATACTGGGTGTTTTGCCCGGTCAGGGTGCGCAAAATTGTCGATTTACCGCAGCCGGATTCGCCAATCAGCCCATAGCTTTCGCCACGTGCAATGTTTAATGAAACCTTATCCACCACCAGACGTCGGCGATGACCTTTACCGAAGGCGATGCTTAAATCCACCGTTTCAATCATTCGATCAGCGGCGAGCGGCGCTGTTTTGGATTTATCAGCTGAATTCATCATAAGGCTTCTCCATAGCGATATACCGGACCCGTCAGCCAGGCGGGGTCGCGGGCGGGAATTGACAGCATATCCACCGGATGATGCAGGTCAGGCTGGCTGGCAAGCAGGGCGCGGGTATAAGGATGTTTTGCGAGATGAAGCTGGTCGGCGGCGATTTCTTCAAGAATGCGCCCGGCGTACATCACCAGCGCGCGATCGCAAAAGCTGGAAACCAGGCTCAGATCGTGGGTGATAAACAGCAGACCAGTTTTGCGCCGTTCGAGCAGGGAGTCGAGTACTGTCAGCACCTGCTGGCGCACGGTTACGTCGAGCGCGGAGGTCGGTTCGTCGGCGATAATTAAATCCGGTTCGGGGATCAGCATCATCGCAATCATAATGCGCTGACCCATGCCGCCAGAAATCTCATGCGGATAAAGTTCGAACACCCGCTGTGGATCGCGAATATTTACCGCCTCGAGCATAGTCATCGCCTGGGTCCGTGCATCTTTTTCACTGACGCTAAAATGGATGCGATAGGCTTCGGTGATCTGGTGGCCAACTCGCATCAACGGATTCAGCGAGAATTTGGGATCCTGCATGATCATCGAAATCCTTTTTCCGCGGATCTTGCGCATTTCTCGCTCGGAGGATTTAAGCAGATCAATGTCGCCAAAACGCATTTTACTGGCCGTTACCGTGGCGCCGCGTGGCGTGAGTTTTAACAACGAGCGTCCCGTCAGCGATTTTCCGGAACCGGATTCGCCGACGATGGCCACCTTTTCACGTCCAACGGAGAAAGAGATACCGCGCACGGCCTGGTGGTCCTGACGATGGCCTTTAAACACTACGCTCAGGTTTTCGACTTCGAGCATTTTTTCAGTCATGTCGCAGATCCAGTACGTCGCGCAGGCCATCACCAAAAAGGTTAAACGCCAGGCTAGTGAGAAGAATAGACAGGCCGGGGATCGCGGCAATCGTCCAGTTGGTCATCATGAACTGGCGACCCGATGACAGCATCGCCCCCCACTCCGGGCTGGGTGCTTGTGCGCCGAGGCCCAGAAAACCAAGGCCAGAAGCGGTGAGGATAATCCCTGCCATATTTAACGTCAGGCGCACTACCACAGACGGTAAACACATCGGAATAATGTGCCGTAAAATGATGCGCATTTGCGACGCGCCCTGTAAACGCACTGCGGCGACATAGTCCATTTTGCGAATCGATAGCGCTTCGGCCCTTGCCAGACGGGCGATGGGCGGCCACGCAGAAAGTGAAATCGCGATAATCGCGTTTTCAATGCCGGGGCCAAGGGCTGCGACAAATCCCAGCGCCAGAATCAGGCTGGGGAAGGCGAGAAAAATATCGACGATGCGCATCAGCACTGTGTCGGTCCAACCGCCTACGGTGCCTGCCAGGGTGCCGACCAGTAGGCCAATCGGCCCGACTATCAGCGCGCTCAGACAGGTGATATACAGCGTGATACGCGCGCCATAAATCAGTCGGCTATAAATATCGCGCCCCAACTCGTCGGTTCCCAGCCAATACTCGTGGCTAGGCGGTGCCAGCCGGATTTGCAGATTCTGGGCATAAATGTTGTGGGTGGTCAGCCAGGGAGCAAATATCGCTGCAAAGGCGATGATCAAGATGACAACCAGTCCGAACATGGCCGACGTATTGCGCCGAAATCGCCGCCATTGGGTGAGGCTCTGCTGCACCCTTGCTTGCCAGGGCGTCGAGGGGATCGGTGCGTCCAGCCAGCCGCGCAGTGAACGGCGAGCGGAACGGTCAAGCTGGGTTTTCACGGAGTCGGTCATGATTGCTCCTGTCGGGTTCGCGGATCGAAAATTCGATAAAGCAGATCGCAGATAAGATTGAGCACCACGAAAATCACGCCAATCAGCAGTGAACAGCCGACTACGGCGTTCATGTCTCCCGCCAGCATGGCATTCGTCAGGTAGCGGCCAAATCCGGGCCAGGCGAAAACGGTTTCCGTTAGCACTGCGCCTTCGAGTAAAAATGCGTATGAAAGCGCAACTACCGTCACTACCTGCACTGCCACGTTACGAAAGGCGTGGACCCACACGCTACGCGCCCAGGACAGTCCTTTAACCCGCGCAGTGATCACGTATTCCTGCGACAGTTGCTCAATCATAAAACTGCGCGTCATGCGGCTGATATAAGACAGGCCGCTGAGGCCCAGAATCGAAGCGGGTAAAATCAGATGGCTGAAAACGTTGCGAAAAGCCTCCCAGTTTCCAGCGATAGCGGTATCAATCAGGTAAAATCCGGTGACTTGATGCACGTCAAACTCATACATGAAGTCAATGCGTCCCGGCCCACCAATCCAGCCCAGCGTGGCATAGAACAGCACCAACCCCATGAGTCCAAGCCAGAAATTCGGGGCTGAATGTCCGAGCAGGCCGATAAAACGCATGCCGTGATCAAACCAGGTATTGCGGTACATCGCCGAAAGTACGCCTGCCGGAATGCCGAGACAGGTGCCGATAATCGCCGCCAGACTGGCTAGTTCTATAGTGGCAGGAAACACGCGAGCAATGTCTTCACTCACCGGATGGCCGGTTGTCAGCGAGGTGCCGAAGTTCAGCATGCAGACGTTTTTCAGGTACATCAAAAACTGCTCCCACAGCGGCTTGTCGAGGCCGAGCAGGTGATACATTTTCTGATAGGCTTCCTGACTGGCGTTATCTCCTAGTACCGAAACCACCGGGTCTATCGGCAAGAGTCGGCCAATAAAGAAGGTTAGCGCTGCCAGCCCCAGCAGGGTAACGGCTACCGAAACCAGCAGTTTAAGCAGCGCGGTGGCCTGTTCAAGCAGCCTGATTCGCAGCGTGTCGGCGGGATGCGCTCCCGCCGTGGATTCAATCAGCGACATCGGTAGTCCTCCTTTATGCCAACGGGCAGCAAGGGTTATTTCGAAGCGTCGGCGTAGTAAACGCGGAACCCGTTCCAGGTCCAATTTTTCACGTCTTTATTCAGACCGGCGGTGTTATACATTTGGAACATGATCGCAAACGGGCCTTTCTGCATTTGCTCTTCCTGTAGCTGGTGGTAGAGGGCGATACGTTTTTGCTCGTCAGGCTCCAGCAGCGCGGCGTTGACCTGTTTGTTCATCTGCGGATCAAAATAAGAGGCGCGCCAGCTTGGGTATTGGGTTTTCTTGGCCTCTTTGCTGTTGTCTGGATTCGCCACCAGCCTTGAGGCGTTGCCGTAGGCGTCCGGTACCGACGTTTGCCAGGCCATCATCGCGCTCTGGAATTCACGACCGCGAACCCGGCTGAAAAGCTGCGCATTTGCCATGCTCTCAATTGACAGTTTTACGCCGATCTTTGCCGCATTTTCCTGAGTGTTCTGCGCAATTGGCGCCGAATGTGGCAAAGTGCCGATATAAATTTTGGCTGAGAAGCCGTTGGGATAACCGGCCTCGGTTAGCAGCTGTTTAGCTTTGGCCAGATCCAGTTTGAAAGGCTGGCCCTGCTGTTTGTCCAGTGCGCCAAATGCACCAAGCTGAACAAAGCTGGCGCGCGGTACGCCGAGATAAGGCATTACGGTGGAAGCAAGGCCTTGATAATCAATCAGATAACGCATCGCCAGCCGCACTTTCTCATTTTTGAAAATCGGGTCTTCGGCGTTAAAGGTCCAGAAAAATAGCTGAGGTTTCAGCACTTTCTCAATATTCACCTTGCCGCTTTTGTCTAAATCGCGCAGATCATCCGGCGCGAGATCGCGGGCAATATCGACATCTCCCTGGGTCAGCAGCAGTCGTTGAGTGCCTGTTTCGGCTACATGACGAATTAAAATGCGCTGCAATTTCGGCTTGGTGCCGTAATAGTTTTCATTGGCTTGCAGCACCAGACCTTCACCGGCATTCCAGCGAGTCAGCTGGTAGGGGCCGATGCAGGCGGTGTGAGTGGTGAGGTATTTATTACCCATGTCCTCACCGACAGCGTTTTTCTCGACCAGCGCTTTATCCAGCGTAATCGCGACGTCATTGGCAGCGATAGCCTGTAACACCAGATTGGTTGGATAAGGCTTATCGAATTTCATCACCAGCGTGTTGTCATCTGGCGCGGTGATTCGCTCTTTGACGTTATCCTTGGTGAAACCGTATTCGGTCAGCGTGGCAGAATTTCCGAAGCCGAGCAGCACCACGCGCTGTAGCGACCACGCCAGATCTTTGGCGCTGCCTTTATCGCCCGACGGGAACACCAGCCCGCTGTGCAAATGGAAAGTGATGGTCATGCGATCGGCCGAGACGTCCCAGCTTTTAGCCAGCAACGGAATGATTTTCGACTCGTCTTTCGGATCGAAATCCACCAAGGAGTCACAGGTATTCTGAATGATCTCATTGGTCACCACCTCGCCAATTTGTGCCGGATCAAAGGTGCTGATCGCATCGATGTTCCAGGCCATAACCAGTGAATCGGGGGGTGTTCCGGCCCGCGCAGCCTCAGGCAATGCGCTGCCGGCCAGCGTTAATCCAATCAGCGCGGGTAAAAAGCGCTTTCGAACGGTGATGACGGATTTTCGTGTGTCTTTCATTATGCTTGATCTCCTGAAGGACGAGGCTGCAGCGGCGGGTTGACCTCAGGCGGGATCGGACAAACGTAAGGCGTTTCGGCGGTGAGTTCGAAATGAGCGGTTTTCGCCTGCGCCAGCAACACTTTGTCGGTAAGCGTATCGATAGCGGTGGCGGCCATCACTTTTGCAACATAGGCGAGACCTTTATGGGCAGCGGGCATTTTTCCCTGCGCAGTCAGCTGCCATGAATGTCCCGGTGTGCCGATAGCGTAGGTTGGCACGTGCGCCTGAACGGTTGGGATTTTCCAGCTGATGTCACCTACGTCCGTTGAACCGAGCATCAGTTCACCGGCGGCTTCCAGCGGCACAATAAACTCGCATAAAGGAGAAGCTTGCTGAGGTTTTTTGATGCCGATACGGCGATAGGCGCTGCTGAGGTCTTCCGGGCTTAACGTCGCCTGAATTTCAGCCGCAAAGGCTTTATCCGCTTCGTCAAACTCCAACGGTCCCAGCAGTTCAAAGTTGCGCTGCATGGCCTGCTCCAGCGGCTCGTTGCCGAGCAGGTTGGCGACCGCGCTCATAATACTGATATCGACTTTGGTTTCGGTCATCATCGCCGCACCATTAGCGACTTTTTTGACTCGCTCGTTGAGATCAAACATGGCGTGCACATCGCGGGAGCGAATGGCATAGCGCACTGCTGCACGAGCCTGCACCACGTTGGGCGCAATACCGCCGGAGTCGAGCATGGCGTAGTGAATGCGTGAATCCGAGGGAACGTGCTCGCGCAGGTAGTTAACGCCGACGTTCATCAGCTCCACTGCATCGAGCGCGCTGCGCCCAAGGTGTGGTGCCGCGGCGGCGTGTGAGGCACGGCCGTGGAAAACAAAATCCATACGAGTGTTGGCCAGCGATTCGGCGCGGGCAACCTCGGTAAAGGCAGAAGGATGCCAGGTAATGGCAATATCGACGTCGTCAAAAGCACCGGCGCGGGCCATAAAGGATTTTGCGGCACCGCCTTCTTCGGCCGGACAGCCGTAATAGCGTACTCGGCCCGGCGTCCCGGTTTCTGCCAGCCAGTCTTTTAACGCGGTTGCGGCCAGCATGGCGGCAGAGCCTAGCAGATTATGGCCGCAACCGTGACCGTAACCATTTCCCGGTAACGCTTCCTGATGGGCAACCCCCGCGACCTGGCTTAGACCCGGCAACGCATCGTACTCGCCTAAAATGGCGATAACTGGCCCACCTTTTCCCGCTTCTCCCATGACCGCCGTTGGAATGTCCGCGACATTTTCCGTGACCAGAAAACCTTGTTCTTTCAGCATGGCGGTGTGTTCGGCCACTGAGCGATACTCGGTATAGCAAATCTCGGGCATGCCCCAGACTCTGTCACTCAACGCGGTGAACAGGGCTTTCTTGGCATCGATTAGACTCCAGACCAATTCTTTCTGCTGCGTAGATTCACTTTTCAATGTGGACTCCTTATAGCGGCTGGGATGGCGGAAACAAAAGCGCGTGATTCTGTTCAGAATGTGTGCGGCAAGGGCAAAGGTCCAATGAGACTTTGGGATGCCTCATTCCAAAATTGCATAGATCCGATCAAAACAGGCCCAGGAGAAGTTTCTGGCGGCAAGCAGGGGGAGTTTCCGGCCCTAAGGCCGGGATAAGAGGATCAAGCAACGGCTTGAGCAGTGTGCAGTTTTCGGGCTTTGTTCCACAGATTTTCCGCCTGAATATTGCGTGATTTCTCAAGCCGATACAGGCGAATATTGGTTTGAATATCCCAGCTGGGATCGGCGGCGCGGGTCAGCAAGCCACTGGAAAGTTCAGCGTTTATCAGACTGGCCGGTAACCAGGCGACGCCACAGCCGGAAATGGTCATTGCTTTCAGCCCGCTAGACATTGGATTTTCATAAATCGGTTTCAGCGGCAGCGGACGCGCGGCAAAAAGCGCGCTCAGAGCATGGCCAAAGAAGGAGCGGTTACCGTAACTGAGAAACGGCGTCGGCAAGCCTTGTTCAATAATCGGATACAGCGGTTTGCCGTCGCTATCGGGCGCGCAAACGGCAATCGCCCGCTCTTGGCCAAGTTCAATATAAGGAAAACGCTCAAGCTGTTTCATCAATGCGACTGAATCATGGGTATAAGTCAGCAGAAAGTCGGTCTTGCCGTCGAGCAGCAGCGCGATGTTGCCAGCAAAGGAGGGCGGGTGGTCTGAAAGCCGGATGCAGCCGCACTGATGGGTGGGATCGACCTTGTTGATCCAGTCAGGAAAAAAGGTCTGCGCCAGCGTATTTAGCGATGCAAAATGCAGGATGGCGCTTTTTTGCATGTGGCGTTCGCGCAGTTCACCACGCAACTGGGTGAGTGAGAACACCATTTCCGACGCGGTTGTGAGAAATTCCTGCCCTTCCGGCGTCAGGCGTATCGGATAGGTCTTGCGATCAAACAGTGGCACCCCAAGCCATTCTTCAAGCTGTTTGATGCGGCGGCTAAGCGCTGACTGAGTGATATTGCGTTCATCGGCTGCTCGGGTGAAGCTGTAGCAGTGCGAAACGCTCAAAAAATCTTCAAACCACTTCAATTCCATGTAACAAACCCCTGGCTAGTTATGGCGAACATATCTACGGGAGAGACAAGGCGTTTTACGCTCAATAAGAAACGGTTCAGGTAGAAGTAAGATTTTTTAAAAGAAAGATTATGCAACAAACGCGCCAGCCTATTAATAGTCGGTAACATTTTCCTTAAGCCGCGTGATATCGACACTTATGCGCAATAATAAGAAACGAGCATTGCCCAATGTGAAACCCTTCCGCACCATTATGGTGCGAATTAGTTTTTCTAATCATAACTTGTTTATTTGGTGGATAAAATAAGCTCAAATCGGGCACCTCTTTCGAGGTAGGTTTTAGCATTTTAAGCTGCCAATTCACCAAATTTCAAAAATAACCGTTCAGATAATCTTCGTTTGTCGCAGATTTTTTAGACTTTTTGTATGGCGTTATTGGCTGGTTTATGGGGCTTATTTAGGGTTATGTCCCGGTATATCGGCATTTGTCTAAATATTAATCCTGTAAATGTTAATACTCTGTTTTTTTATGTTTGTTTGCTGTCACTCACAGTCTTTGTAAAAGCCTGAGCGTTATATTGACGACGCCAGAGAGAGTTGCCAAATTGATGTGAACAGGATTGACCAGAAGATTCATCCGGTAATTATTTGCACCCTTTTTTGGTGCAAATGTTTCCCCTCAAAGCTATCTGGTGGCGTCGGTCTCACGTCTGAAAATCACTTCTGCAGCTAACTGGACAAACATTTCCACCCGTAAACAAAAAATAAAGGGCGGGGTGAGCTGAAACACAACACACAACCACATCACCATTAAAGATGGAGCAAAAGCGATGAGAATTTCCTTGGGAAAATCAGGCCTGCTTAAGTTCAGCATGGGCCTGATTGCGCTGACCGTGGCAGCCAGCGTTCAGGCAAAAACGTTAGTTTATTGTTCTGAAGGTTCGCCAGAGGGCTTTAACCCACAGCTTTTCACTTCCGGTACTACCTATGACGCCAGCTCCGTACCTATTTATAACCGTTTAGTTGAATTCAAAACCGGGACTACCGAGATCGTGCCAGGACTGGCCGAGAAATGGGACGTGAGCGCTGACGGCAAAACCTATACTTTCCACCTGCGTCAGGGTGTTAAGTGGCAGTCGAGCAAAGATTTCAAACCCACCCGTGATTTCAACGCCGACGACGTGCTGTTCTCGTTCAATCGTCAAAAAGATGCCTCTAACCCGTACCATAAAGTGTCGGGCGGCAACTACGAATACTTCGACGGAATGGGCATGGGCGATCTGATCAACAAAATCGTAAAAGTTGACGATCACACCGTTCAGTTCGTATTGAACCACCCAGAGTCTCCGTTCCTGGCTGATATGGCGATGGATTTCGCTTCTATTCTGTCTTCCGAATATGCCGATGACGAGATGAAAGCCGGTACCCCTGAGAAAGTCGACCTGAATCCAATCGGTACCGGTCCTTTCCAACTGAGGGAGTATCAAAAAGACTCGCGTATTCTTTATACCGCGTTTAAAGATTACTGGGGCGTGAAGCCTAAGCTTGACCGCCTGATCTTCTCTATTACTCCAGATGCCTCAATCCGTTACGCAAAATTGCAGAAAAACGAGTGTCAGGTGATGGCGTATCCAAACCCTGCTGACCTCGCGGCAATGAGAAAAGACAGTTCTATTAACCTGATGTCAGAACCGGGTCTGAACGTCGGTTATCTGTCGTTTAACACTCAGAAAAAACCGTTAGATAACGTTAAAGTTCGTCAGGCGCTGACCATGGCGGTGAACAAGAAAGCGATTATCGAAGCCGTTTATCAAGGTGCTGGCCAAGCGGCCAAGAACCTGATCCCACCGACCATGTGGGGCTATAACAACGACGTTAAAGATTATGAGTACGATCCGGCCAAGGCCAAAGAGCTGCTGAAAGAAGCAGGTCTGCCAAACGGCTTTACTACTGACCTGTGGGCAATGCCGGTTCAGCGCCCGTACAACCCGAATGCGCGCCGTATGGCCGAGATGATTCAGGCTGACTGGGCGAAAATTGGCGTTAAAGCCAATATCGTGACCTACGAGTGGGGCGAATACCTCAAACGTGCGAAAAATGGCGAACACCAGACAGTCATGATGGGCTGGACCGGCGACAATGGGGATCCGGACAACTTCTTCGCGACCCTGTTCAGCTGCCAGGCCGCCAAAGACGGTTCCAACTATTCAAGATGGTGTTACAAGCCGTTTGAAGACGTGATTCAGCCAGCTCGTGCCGAATCCGATCACGACAAGCGTATCGCCCTCTACAAGCAGGCTCAGGTGATCATGCATGACCAGGCTCCGGCTCTGATTATCGCTAACTCCACCGTTTACGAGCCAGTGCGTAAAGAAGTGATGGGTTATGTTGTCGATCCACTTGGAAAACACCATTTCGAGAACGTAGACATCAAGTGATTGCCCTCAATCTCAATCAGGTCGTTGTTCGTAAAAGCAATGTGAGCTAACAATAAGCCCGGCGAGCTACGGTTCGCCGGGCATTTCTACAGAGAGTACGGGATATGCTGCAGTTCATACTCCGACGTTTGGGGTTAGTGATCCCAACGTTTATCGGCATTACTTTGCTGACCTTTGCCTTCGTGCACCTGATCCCCGGCGACCCCGTGACTATTATGGCCGGCGAACGCGGTGTGTCTCCTGAGCGCCATGCTCAGCTAATGGCAGAAATGGGGCTGGACAAGCCTCTCTATCAACAATATTTCCACTATGTAAACGGCGTGCTGCACGGTGATTTGGGCATGTCGTTAAGCAGCCACACGCCGGTATGGCACGAATTTCTTCCGCGCTTTGAAGCGACACTGGAACTGGGGATCTGCGCGATGATTTTCGCGGTGATTGTCGGTATTCCGGTGGGTGTCCTGGCGGCGGTAAAACGAGGCTCGGTATTTGACCATACGGCGGTCGGGATATCCCTGACGGGCTATTCGATGCCGATTTTCTGGTGGGGGATCATGCTGGTCATGCTGGTCTCGGTGCACTGGAATCTGACGCCAGTCTCTGGGCGAATAAGCGATACGGTATTTTTGGATGACAGTAAACCGCTGACCGGTTTTGCCCTTATCGACACCTTCATCTGGGGTGAGCCGGGCGATTTTAAAGACGCGGTGATGCATATGATCCTGCCCGCTATCGTGCTGGGGACGATTCCGCTCGCGGTTATCGTGCGAATGACGCGTTCCTCGATGCTTGAAGTGCTGGGCGAAGACTATATTCGCACCGCGCGTGCCAAGGGCGTCAGTCGTATGCGGGTGATCGTGGTGCATGCGCTGCGCAACGCGATGCTGCCGGTCGTGACGGTGATCGGTTTGCAGGTCGGTACGCTGCTTGGTGGCGCAATCCTGACTGAAACCATCTTCTCCTGGCCTGGCGTCGGGCGCTGGCTGATCGAGGCGTTACAGCGCCGTGACTATCCGGTGGTGCAGGGCGGCGTGTTGCTGGTCGCCACGCTGATCATCCTGGTTAACCTGTTGGTCGACGTGCTGTACGGCATTGTTAACCCGCGTATTCGTCACAAGAAATAAGAGGCGCACAATGACTCAAGTTACTGAACCTGTCGCCGGTGAACTGGTTACGGGCGCTCCGACGCCTATGCCGCCAATGCGTGAGTTTTGGCACTACTTCAAGCGAAACAAAGGGGCCGTTGTCGGTCTGGTTTATATCATCATCATGCTGGTGCTGGCTGTTGGGGCGAACCTGCTGGCTCCGCACGGCCCGGCTGAACAGTTCCGCGATGCCCTCCTGAAACCTCCTGTCTGGATGGACGGCGGCAGCTGGAAATTCCTGCTGGGTACTGACGATGTGGGGCGTGATATCCTGACGCGTCTGATGTACGGCGCACGCCTGTCGCTGTTGGTTGGCTGTCTGGTGGTGGTGCTATCGCTGATCCTCGGCGTGATTTTCGGCCTGTTCGCCGGTTATTACGGCGGCGTGATTGATGCGATTATCATGCGTGTGGTCGATATCATGCTGGCGTTGCCAAGCCTGTTGCTGGCGCTGGTGCTGGTGGCCATTTTTGGCCCGTCGATCGTCAACGCCTCGCTGGCGCTTACCTTTGTTGCTCTGCCGCACTATGTGCGCCTAACCCGCGCCGCGGTGCTGGTGGAGGTCAATCGCGATTATGTAACCGCCTCCCGCGTGGCCGGTGCCGGCTCGGCACGCCAGATGTTCGTCAACATTTTGCCAAACTGTCTGGCACCTTTGATCGTGCAGGCTTCACTTGGTTTCTCCAACGCCATCCTCGACATGGCGGCTCTCGGCTTCCTCGGCATGGGCGCACAGCCGCCAACGCCTGAGTGGGGCACCATGCTTTCCGATGTCTTGCAGTTCGCGCAAAGCGCCTGGTGGGTCGTGACCTTCCCTGGCGTGGTTATTCTGCTGACGGTATTAGCATTTAACCTGATGGGGGATGGCCTGCGTGATGCCCTCGACCCGAAACTCAAGCAGTAAGGGGCGAGAGATGGAAACAACATTAATTCAAGACGTACCGGTGGGCAAAACGCTGCTGACCGTAGACAAACTTTCCGTTCACTTTGGTAACGAAGGAGCGCCTTTCCGCGCCGTGGATCGCATCAGCTATACCGTTAAGCAGGGCGAAGTCGTGGGGATCGTGGGCGAATCCGGCTCGGGTAAATCGGTTAGCTCACTGGCCTTGATGGGATTGATTGATTTCCCCGGCAAGGTGATGGCCAATACGCTGGAATTCGGCGGTCAGAACCTTCAAGGTATCAGCGAGAAGCAGCGTCGGCAGATTGTGGGTTCGGAAGTGGCGATGATTTTCCAGGACCCGATGACCAGCCTTAACCCTTGTTACACCGTGGGGTTCCAAATTATGGAAGCCATCAAGGTGCATCAGGGCGGCAATAAAAAGACGCGTCGTCAGCGCACGATCGATCTGCTGAATTTGGTCGGTATACCCGATCCGGCTTCGCGCCTCGACGTGTATCCGCACCAGCTTTCCGGTGGGATGAGCCAGCGCGTGATGATCGCGATGGCAATTGCCTGTCGTCCCAAGTTATTGATTGCCGATGAGCCGACTACCGCGCTTGATGTGACCATTCAGGCGCAAATTATCGAACTGCTGCTGGAGTTGCAGCAAAAAGAAAATATGGCGCTGATGCTGATCACTCACGATTTGGCGCTGGTCGCCGAAGCGGCGCATCACATTATCGTTATGTACGCCGGACAGGTGGTAGAGACTGGCCCTGCGGCTGAGATTTTCCGCGCGCCGCGCCATCCTTACACTCAGGCGTTGCTGCGCTCGCTGCCGGAGTTTTCCACCGACAAGGCGCGTCTACAGTCTCTGCCGGGCGTGGTGCCGGGCAAGTATGACCGCCCAAACGGCTGCCTGTTGAACCCGCGCTGCCCGTACGCCAACGATCGCTGTCGTAAAGAAGAGCCTGCTTTGCAGGGTGCACCGGGCCGCCAGTCCAAATGTCATTATCCGTTGGATGATGCCGGGAGACCAACCTATGAGTCTTAATCATACGACCGGAAAGCAGCCGCTGCTGAAGGCTATTGATCTGAAAAAACACTATGCAGTAAAGGGTGGATTATTTAAACCTGAGCGCACGGTAAAAGCCCTGGACGGCGTGTCATTCGAGCTTGAACGCGGCAAAACGCTGGCAGTGGTCGGAGAGTCAGGCTGTGGTAAATCGACGCTGGGACGCCTGCTGACCATGATAGAAGTGCCGACTCACGGCGAGCTTTATTATCAAGGACAGGATCTGCTCAAGCCCGACGTCACTGCCGAGAAGCTGCGCCGTCAGAAAATCCAGATTGTGTTTCAGAACCCTTACGGCTCCTTGAATCCACGAAAGAAAGTCGGACAAATTCTGGAAGAACCGCTGCTGATTAATACCAAATTGAGCAGCGCAGAACGCCGTGAAAAAGCGTTGGCGATGATGGCGAAAGTTGGGCTGAAAACCGAGCATTACGACCGTTATCCGCACATGTTTTCCGGCGGTCAGCGGCAGCGTATCGCTATTGCTCGTGGTCTGATGCTGGACCCGGACGTGGTGATCGCCGATGAACCGGTTTCAGCCCTGGACGTTTCCGTCCGTGCGCAGGTGTTAAACCTGATGATGGATTTACAGCAAGACCTCGGCCTGTCGTACGTGTTTATCTCGCACGATCTGTCGGTGGTTGAGCATATTGCTGATGAAGTGATGGTGATGTATCTCGGACGCTGTGTGGAAAAGGGCTCCAGGGAGGCGGTATTTAACCATCCTCGCCACCCTTATACGCAGGCCCTGCTGTCGGCTACACCGCGACTGAATCCTGACGATCGCCGTGAACGCATCAAGCTGACCGGCGAGTTGCCAAGTCCGCTGAATCCGCCTGCTGGCTGCGCGTTTAATGCACGCTGCCGCCGGGCTTTCAGCACCTGTACTCAGGTTCAGCCGCAGCTGAAACAGTACGGTGATCAGCTGGTAGCGTGCTTCGCCGTCGATCAGGACGAGCAGGAAAAAACCAGCATTCACGGATAATTTCAGACTCTTTCCTCTCGCCGGTTGGGCCACCGACCGGCGATATTATCGACCAATCCACAGCGTTACCTTCTGTTTTAACTCATAATACCCACATAATGTCGTTGAAAAACTCTGCAAAACTGCGTTACTGCATGAGTGCTTTCTAACTGTTATCATGCGTTTCGTTAGGATTTTGAGACTGTACTGGGGAAATATGTTGCGGGTAAGGCGTTCATTAACGATTAAACAGATGGCAGCCGTGTCCGGGGTGGCTCTGGTGACGATCTGCTTTTTTATCGCCGTCCAGCTGTTTCACTTTGTTGAGCAGCGGAGGGAGGATTATGCCCAGCAGCTGGAGAATATTGGCCACTCGGTCGTCAGGCCGCTGGCTCAGTCGGTTCTCGACGCAAATTTCTCCGAAACCCAGCATATTCTCAACACGTTACGCCCGGTAGGGATACTCAACCGCGCCAATGTCGTGCTGCCTAATCAGGTTCAGACTTTGGGTACGCATTTCCCTGAAGGGCGCGCGGTGCCGGAATGGGTGATGAAAAGTTTCGATTTGCCCATCAAGGTCACGGTGCCGCTTTATTCCCCGGCAGCAAATTCCGGGACGGCCCAGCCGCTGGCTTTTTTGGTGCTTCAGGCCGACCCGTATCGCATGTTTCAGTTTTTCGTCAGCACGCTTTCAACCATGGTGACAACTTATCTGCTGCTGGCGTTAATTCTGTCAATTGCCATTAGCTGGTGCATTAATCGCCTGATTATCCACCCGTTACGATCGATTGCTCGCGAACTTGCCGCCTTGCCAGAAAGCGAATTACATTATCACCAGTTGGCGGAGCGCCCTCGTCACACTGATGATGAACTGGGACTGTTGATCCGCAGCTACAACCGCAATCAGCAGTTATTAGATAAAGCTTTGAAAGCGATGCAGCAATCCCACAATCAACACTCGGCAAATGACGAGTCAAATATTCCCTCAGACCTGGAGCTGTAATTTTTGCAGCTCGACCTGCTGTTACATTTCCATAAAGCTGAAATTGCTTTAACTCCGGGATAGTCAGCGGGTTTATTATTTTTCTGTCGAATTTTTTTCAAAAAAAACCGCTAATAACTCTCGTTTTTGGCTCAAATTTCAAAAAAAGTTATCTCTAACAAAACAATAGTTTAACCATCCTAAACCCGTCGCCAACCCGCGTAAATACTGGCTTGACTTGAGATTAATATTTATTTAATTTTTTAGCTGAATCCATTCAGTTCAACTTTTATAACAACAATGATTGCCAAACGAAACAATTTATTTCCATCCTGTAATGTCGGTGCTATTTTTCCGGCTGTCGCTAATCACTCGACTGCTGCATATATATGGCGAAGTACCCTCGGTATTTCAGGTTGTTTCGTTCCAGCTCCTTGAAATATTTGGGGATACTTTCACTTCAGGATGGTCGTTTAAATGAAAACAACAATATTTAAGAGTCTTTATTTCCAGGTGCTCACTGCAATCGCCTTCGGGGTATTGCTGGGACACTTTTACCCAGAACTGGGGGCGCAGATGAAGCCGTTGGGGGATGGCTTTGTCAAACTGATCAAAATGATTATTGCTCCGGTAATTTTCTGTACGGTAGTTACCGGTATTGCAGGCATGGAAAGCATGAAGGCGGTCGGCCGCACGGGGGCGATTGCTTTACTTTATTTTGAAATCGTTAGCACCATTTCGCTGATTCTGGGGTTGATTATCGTCAACGTTGTTCAGCCGGGTGCGGGAATGAACGTCGATCCTGCGGCGCTGGATGCCAAAGCGGTTGCCGTTTACGCAGAGCAGGCGCAAAGCCAGGGGATCATTCCATTCCTGCTGGATATTATTCCTAACAGCGTGATTGGTGCTTTCGCCAGCGGCAATATTTTGCAGGTTCTGCTGTTTGCCATCCTGTTTGGTTTTGCCCTGCATCGCCTTGGTGATAAAGGTCAGCTGATGTTTAACTTTATCGAGAGCTTCTCGAAGGTTATTTTCGGCATCATCAACATGGTTATGCGCCTTGCTCCTATCGGTGCATTTGGTGCGATGGCTTTCACAATCGGTAAATACGGTGTCGGGTCGCTGGTACAGCTAGGTCAGCTGATCCTCTGCTTCTACCTGACTTGCGTACTGTTTGTGGTCGTGGTGCTCGGCTTGATCGCGCGTTTCACCGGCTTCAATATCTTCAAGTTTGTTAATTACATCAAAGAAGAATTGTTAATCGTATTGGGTACCTCCTCTTCCGAATCAGCGTTACCGCGCATGCTCGACAAGATGGAAAAGCTGGGCTGCAAGAAATCGGTGGTGGGGCTGGTCATCCCTACCGGCTACTCTTTCAACCTTGACGGCACGTCTATCTATTTGACGATGGCGGCGGTGTTTATCGCACAGGCAACCAATACCCATCTGGATATCTGGCACCAGATTACTCTGCTGGTCGTGCTGCTGCTGTCCTCTAAAGGGGCGGCGGGCGTGACGGGTAGCGGATTTATCGTGTTGGCGGCAACGCTTTCTGCGGTGGGACATCTGCCGGTGGCCGGCTTGGCACTGATCCTCGGCATTGACCGCTTTATGTCTGAAGCCCGTGCGCTGACTAACCTGGTGGGTAACGGTGTGGCAACTATTGTAGTTGCGAAATGGTGCGATCAGCTCGATGAGAAGCAAATGAACGCTACGCTTTCTGGAAAAGCGGCGTTGCCAGTTGACAAGGCTGCCTGATATTCCGCTGTACTGACTGCTTTTCGGCAAATAAAGGCGGCTGTTTTTTTAAAAAGCAGCCCCTTCAAACGCTAATTTCTCTTTTAATCCACCGGTTGCTTGATGTAACCGGTGGATTATCTCCATAATATATCGATACTTACTCTCCATACCGAATCTCGAAAGCCGCCAGGCAATAATGAAAGTCAGCCTTTAATGGCAATTTTTTTCATTGTTGTCCGTGACATATGCGAAGTCGCGCTGTCTAACACAGTGCTACACTCGCCGTTTTCGTTTATTGCATTCGAACTTGCCACCTTCGAATAGGGTAAGAGCAAGATTTGATTATTGAAAATTGGATTTACCCTGGTAGTTTGCGTCGCCGACGACGCCTATACGAGGGTAGAGTTATTACGTAGGGGTTCACATGCAGGGCACCAAAATTCGCTTACTTGTTGGTGGGTTGTTGCTGGCTTCGGCCTGTAGCAACGTGCAGGCTGAAGCACTACAACCCGATCCGGCCTGGCAACAGGGTAAACTGGATAACGGCTTCTCCTGGCAATTATTGACAACGCCACAGCGTCCCAACGATCGCATCGAACTGAGATTAGTTGTTCGTACCGGATCGCTGGCAGAAAACCCACAGCAACAAGGCTTCGCGCACTTTTTACCGCGTTTGGCATTAATTCGCAGTGAAGGTTTTACCACTACCCAGCTTCAATCCTTTTGGCAGCAGGCGATTGATAGCCAACGCCCTATGTCACCTGCGATGACTTCCTACGATTTCACATCTTTTAACCTGAGTCTGCCTAATGGCCGTCCTGATTTAATTAAATCGGCGCTGCACTGGCTGGTGGATACCACCGGTAAGATGGTGATCACCCCTGATTCTGTGCATGCTGCCTGGTCGGCGCCTCAGGATCCCATCGACTCTTCGCCGTCTGATTCAGGGGACGGCTGGTGGCGTTATCGCATCAGCGGTTCAACGCTGGTAGGTCACAGCCCGGAGTTGCTGCCTGCTAAAACGGCAAAACCTGCCGATCTCAGCAAATTTTATCATCAGTGGTATACGCCTGATGTGATGACGCTTTACGTGGTAGGCAATGTGGACAGCCGTGCTATGGCAGAGCAGATAAAAAGCGCGTTCGCTTCGCTTAAGGGCAGCCGACAAACGCCACAGACGATGCCAACGTTGTCTGATATGCCGCCGAAGGTGATGTCCGCTTTTGATCCCGCAATTACTCAGGATCGCCTGTCGCTGATGTGGAGCATGCCATGGCAGCCGATTCAAGACTCTCCGGCGTTAAATGCCTACTGGCGTAGCGATCTCGCCCGTGAGGCGCTGTTCCTGCATTTGCAGCAGGCGCTTAAATCTCCGGCCGAAAGTAAAGAATCTAAAGATGGCGGCTCGATTCAACCGGCGCTTGGCTTTGATTGCCGTGTGCAGTATCAACACGCGCAGTGTGCTGTCCGTATGGAAGCCCCTAAAGAGGCTATCCAGCCGGCGTTGAAGCGTCTTGCCAGCGAGCTGGTGAAGGTGCGTGACAATGGTTTGTCTCAGGCCGAATTTGATGCGCTAATCGCGCAGAAGAAAGATCAGCTCGGCCAACTGTTTGCGACCTATGCGCGCACAGACACGGGCATCCTGATGAGCCAGCGTCTGCGCTCTCAGCAAAATGGCGTAGTCGATATTGCGCCAGAGCAGTATCAGAAACTGCGTCAGGCGTTCTTGTCTACCCTGACGCTGCCTGACTTTAATCAAGAACTGAAACAGCAGCTGTCGCATGACCCTTCCATGATGCTGGTGCAGCCAAAAGGCGAGGACGAGCTGAGTGTGAAAACGCTACAGGATACCTACGACGCTATCGTCGTTCCTGTGGCGGCCACACCGGCCGATGCTCCGGTCAGTACCGATGCGTCTCAGGCTTCGACCTCCTCAGGTTCTGGCACCTCAGGATCTGCGCAGTAAGCACGGCTGGGAAAGCATCAGCGTAGCGTTTAAGCAGAAATAAAGGCGCTGGGTCAATTTACCCGGATTACAGCGCCTTAAATAATAAAGCCATCTTACTTTCTGGACGATGGCTTTTGGCTTTATAGTTATTTCAAAGGCATGGCGGAAAGCGGAATAATTGCACCACGGTACTGAATCACCGTGCTGGCGGTGAGGTGTCCGCGCTGCGCTGATTCAACCGCGTTTGCCCCGGTCAACCTCTTGGCCAGATAACCGGCACTGAAGGAATCTCCGGCAGCAGTGGTATCAATGACCTTCTCTTTCTCCAGCAACACCGCAGGGATCTCAAACTCTTCTGCTTCACAATCCGAAACAATGCAGCTTTCTGCGCCGCGTTTTATAACCACTTCGCTTACGCCAATGGCATGGGTTCGGGCGATGACTTTTTCAAACGGCTGTTTGCCCCACAGCAGGTCTTCATCGTCGAGGGTCAGGAAAGCGATATCGGTATAGGAAAGCATGTCCATATAGGCGCGCTGTGCCTGTTCTTTGCTTTCCCAGAGTCGCGGGCGATAATTATTGTCGAAAATGACTTTACCGCCGCGCCCACGGCATTTATTCAGCAGTGCCATGAGACGGGCGCGATTGTCATCGCTGAGAATGGCCAGGCTAATTCCGCTGAGATACAGGTAATCAAAATCTGCCAGCTTTTCGCACAAGGCCTCTGAATCAGGGCCATTGAGCCAGTAACGCGCGGCGGCATCATTGCGCCAGTAATAAAAGGTTCGTTCGCCGGTTGGATCGGTTTCAATCACGTACAGCCCCGGCAGTTTATCTTCCAGACGTTGCACCAAATCGGTTTCAACCCCCTCTTTTTGCCAGGCGGCCAGCATCTCGCGGCTAAAACTGTCAGTGCCGAGTGCCGTAACGTAATGCACCTTGAGCTGGTCGTCTTCCACCTGACGGGCGATATAAACTGCCGTATTGAGCGTGTCGCCGCCAAAACCCCGGTTTAACGAATCCCCTTTTTGTGAGAGTTCGATCATGCATTCGCCGATTACGGCAATATTTTTTATAGTCATTATGCGCGCCTGTCAGTCAATCAGTAGAGTGAGAATAAGATGCGTTCTAGTCTCAGCGTAGGCGAAGTTTCAGTCAATAGAAATAAAACAACGTTTTAGTATTTCCAAGACATCTCGAAGACTGGGGATTTATTTGTGGGCTTTAGCTCACAGAAATGGTCCTCTAACCCCATCGCCGAGCAGCAGCCCATAATCTCAACTATCTTTAATTAATCTTATCAACTAATTGTCTGACGGGAACGCACCTATGACACGCACAGGAAAAGCGCTGAGTTGGACGGCTGGAATACTGGTCATTCTGGTAGTCGCTATCATTATTTTTATCGCGCTGTTTGACTGGAACCGTCTGAAACCCATGATTAATCAGAAAGTTTCAACCGAGCTTAATCGCCCGTTTGCCATTCAGGGCGATCTGGGTGTGGATTGGTCGCGACAAAAAGAAGAGGGTGGATGGCGCGCCTGGGTGCCGTGGCCGCATATTCATGCCGAGGATATCGTACTTGGCAACCCGGAAGATATTCCCAGCGATAAGCCAATGGTGCATTTGCAGCGCGTTGATGCCAGCCTTGCGCCATTAGCATTGCTCGACAAAGAAGTGCTTATCCCGCGCATCTGGCTGAAACAGCCGGACGCGTCGCTGATCCGCCTGGCAGATGGTAAAAATAACTGGACCTTTAATCTCGCCAACAGCGATACCAAAGACAACAACCAGCCGCCTTCTGCCTGGTCATTTAAAATGAATGA
>CAWUIY010000013.1:0-31828 GCA_963922555.1 uncultured Serratia sp.
ACTGCGGGTTAAGTGTGCCCGTTTTAACAACGGAATAATAACAAATAACCTTAAGGTTAATATAACTGCTAATGATAGCAGGCTATGTGAGACTAGTCCGATGGTTTGTCTCTACCTTTGACATAGGTTTTACATATTAATAACGCATCTGTTGCTATTGAAGCGATCCCCAAGAGCCAGATAGAATCAGTGAACTCATTGAAAATCACTGCGCGTTTCACCGCGCTACAAAGAAGGTTTCACAGGATGACGAATCAAGAGCAAAACACCGGCAGCACTGAGTGGGTTGATATCGTTAATGAAGAAAACGAAGTGATTGCCCAGTCAAGCCGCCATCAGATGCGCGCTCAAAATCTCCGTCATCGTGCCAGCTATATCGTGGTCCATGATGGCATGGGAAATATTCTGGTTCAGCGTCGAACCGAAACAAAAGATTTCTATCCTGGCTGGCTGGATGCTACTGCTGGCGGTGTGGTGCAAAGCGGTGAGAACATCCTTGAATCTGCCCGTCGTGAAGGCGAAGAAGAGCTGGGAATTGCCGGTGTGCCATTTGCCGAGCACGGCTCATTCTATTTCGAGCAGGAAAACTGCCGTGTCTGGGGGGCGTTATTTAGCTGCGTTTCCCACGGTCCTTTTGCCTTGCAGGAAGAAGAAGTGGATGAAGTGTGCTGGATGAAACCGGAAGAGATCACCGCACGCTGTGACGAATTTACGCCGGATTCTTTAAAAGCGCTGTCACTGTGGCTCAGCCGTAATAATGAAAAAGACCACGGTAAGCCATTGAGCGTAGAAGAATAACTTTTTTGTATTACCTCTGACGGGAAAGTGAATCGCTTTCCCGTTTGCAACGGGCTGATACGATGGCCTTCTTCCACAGATAAAAATAGCGTTATCACCCATCCTATGCGCCCGCCGATAGTGCTCCCTTGGTAGAATATACCTCAATAATTTCCTGATTTTCACCCATACCCAATGGGACTGATTTGCTATAACCCGCCTGATGGATAGAAAAAGGAATGACTAAAATTGCATATCGGCATTAAAGAGGATGCGAGATTTGAACTGAAAAATTCTTATTAACCGTGGATACGTCGCGCCATAATAATAAAAAGATAATTTTATTCATGCTGCAAAAGTTAAGGGCAATTCACGCCTTTATTATATTGTTCACGACATTTTAAATCGGCTTAAACTTTGATTGTTTTAACCGTGCTGGATGGGCTAATTACAGCTAAAAAGCACGGGGAAAATTATCACTGGAGCGCTAAAAATACGGCAAAAAAAACCGGTCATAGAGACCGGCTTTTAAACCTGATGCATGGCAGAAGATTATTTTGCCGCCGTTTCGGCAGCGGCATTAGCCTCATCCGCCTGCGCAGACTGAATAGCGGTCAGAGCCACGGTGTAGACGATATCATCAACCAACGCGCCGCGTGACAGGTCATTCACCGGCTTACGCATACCCTGCAACATTGGCCCGATAGACACCAAATCTGCCGAACGTTGCACCGCCTTGTAGGTCGTATTACCGGTGTTCAGATCGGGGAAGATAAACACCGTTGCCTGACCTGCAACCGGCGAGTTTGGTGCCTTGGATTTCGCTACATCGGCCATAATAGCCGCATCGTATTGCAGCGGACCATCGATGATCAGATCCGGGCGTTTTTCCTGCGCCAGACGGGTCGCTTCGCGCACTTTCTCGACGTCACTGCCCGCACCGGAATTCCCGGTAGAGTAGGAGATCATTGCTACGCGAGGCTCAATACCAAAGGCGGCAGCAGAATCCGCAGACTGGATAGCGATTTCTGACAGTTGTTCAGCGTCGGGATCCGGATTGATCGCGCAGTCGCCATAAACCAGCACCTGATCCGGCAGCAGCATAAAGAACACGGAAGAAACCAGCGAGCTGCCCGGTGCCGTCTTAATCAGCTGTAACGGCGGTCGAATGGTGTTGGCCGTGGTGTGAACTGCGCCAGAGACCAGGCCGTCGACTTCGCCTTTTTCCAGCATCAGAGTGCCTAGCACCACGTTGTCTTCTAGCTGCTCGCGAGCCACAACTTCGGTCATGCCTTTGCTTTTACGCAGTTCAACCAAACGATCGACATACTTTTCGCGTGCGACTTCAGGATCGACAATTTCGATGCCTTTACCCAGTTCAATCCCCTGAGCCGCGGCAACGCGTTTGATCTCGTCAGGATTGCCCAGCAGTACGCATTCGGCAATGCCGCGTTCGGCACACAGCGATGCGGCCTTGACGGTGCGCGGCTCGTCGCCTTCTGGCAATACGATACGTTTACCGGCTTTGCGTGCCAGCTCGGTCAGCTGATAGCGGAAGGCCGGCGGAGACAGGCGATGTGAACGCTCGGAGTGGGCGCTCAGGGAGTTGATCCAGTCAGCGTTAATATGCGAAGAAACATAGGTTTGCAGCTTTTCTACGCGCTGGTGGTCGTCTGCTGGCACTTCAAGGCTGAAGTTTTGCAGATTCAGTGAGGTCTGCCAGGTGTTGCTGTCGACCATAAATACCGGCAGGCCGGTCTCAAAGGCACGGCTGCAAAGCTGCTGGACGCGTTCATCAATCGGATAACCCCCGGTCAATAACAGCGCACCCAGCTCGATGCCGTTCATGGCAGCCAGGCAGGCGGCAACCAGCACGTCCGGGCGATCGGCAGAGGTCACCAGCAGTGAACCAGGGCGGAACAGCGACAGCATATTTGGAATGCTGCGCGCGCAGAAAGTCACGGATTTAATGCGGCGGGAGTGGATCTCGCCCTCGTTGATAATGCGCGCATCCAGGTGTTTTGCCATGTCGATCGCGCGCACGGCGATCATCTCGAAGCTCCACGGGATGCAGCCCAGCACGGGCATCGGGCTTGCGGTCAGCAGCTGTTCGATATCCACCTGCGCGAAGGTCGCTTTATCAGAATCATCAAAGATTTCAGACAGGTCAGGACGTGTGCGGCCCTGTTCATCAACCGGAGCATTGACCTTGTTGATGATCACACCAATGATGTTTTTGTTTTTGCTGCCACCAAACACGCTACGTGCCAGTTCGATGCGGTCTTTCAATTGCGCGGCAGTGTCATTGCCCTGACCGATAACGAATACGATCTCGGCGTTCAGCGTTTTGGCAATTTCGTAGTTCAGCGCACTGGCGAACTGATGGGTGCGAGTGGAGACCAGACCTTCTACCAGCACCACTTCGGCATTTTTGGTATTGGCGTGATAGTTGGCAACGATCTCTTCCATCAACACGTCCTGCTGATTGGAGCTAAGCAGGCTTTGCACATGCTTCATCTTCAGCGGTTCAGCCGCGGTGATATTGGAATTGGCGCGAATGATAGTGGTGGTCTGGTCGGGAGCATCGCCGCCAGCGCGTGGCTGGGAGACCGGCTTAAACACGCTCAGGCTTACGCCTTTCTGTTCGATGGCGCGAATAATACCCAGGCTGACGCTGGTCAGACCGACGCTTTGGCCAATTGGAACCAACATAATTGTACGGGACACGGCAAACCTCTTTGACGATTTCCAGGCAGCGGTTTACCGGACTGCGGCAAAACCCGCCTGCGGTGAAAATAACACTGCCAGCGGGGCTGGCAGTGGAGATGATGATGTTTTTACGCAGTCAGACGCGCCGCGTCTTGTGCGATGACCAGCTCTTCGTTGGTTGGGATAACCAGTGCTTTTCGGGTGCCTTCTTTGTTGATTTCGCCCGATTTGCCAAAACGCGCTGCCAGGTTGCGTTCACTATCCACTTCAAAGCCTAGCAGGCCGAGTTTGTTCAGCGTCAGTTCGCGAACTTGTGAAGAGTTTTCGCCAATACCGCCGGTGAAGACGACTGCGTCGAGACGGCCTTCCATGAGTGAAGTGTAGGCACCGATGTATTTCGCCAGACGGTGGCAGAAAACGTCCATCGCGCGCTTGGCGTTGGCTTCTTTTTCGTAGTTTTCTTCAACATAGCGGCAATCACTAGTGACTTCGGTCAGACCCAGCAGGCCCGATTCTTTGGTCAGCATTTTATTGATTTGCGCCACGCTCATGCCTAACGCGTCGTGCAGGTGGAACACGATAGCTGGATCGATATCGCCCGAGCGCGTGCCCATCACGAGGCCTTCCAGCGGAGTCAGGCCCATTGAAGTGTCGACGCATTTGCCGTTACGAATTGCGCTTACCGAACCACCGTTGCCGAGATGGCAAGTGATAAGGTTAACTTCATCAACCGGTTTACCCAGGGTCTTGGCGGCTTCTTGCGTAACGTAGAAATGGCTGGTGCCGTGTGCGCCGTAGCGGCGAATGTGGTGGTCACGGTAAAGTTTGTAAGGCAGCGCGTAAAGGTAAGACTCTTCTGGCATGGTTTGATGGAAGGCGGTGTCGAAGACCGCAACATTTTTTTTCGCCAGTTTCGGGAATGATTTCAACGCTTCGGCAATGCCTATCAGGTGTGCAGGGTTATGCAGCGGTGCAAATGGGATTGAATCTTTGATACCCTGCAAAACGGCGTCATCAATGATGGCTGACTGAGTGAGCTTCTCGCCGCCGTGCACAATGCGGTGACCGATTGCGATCAGATTGGCAGATAACTCTGGCTTTTCTGCAAAAATAGTATTAACGATGTACTTCAATGCTTCGCTGTGGGCAGCACCGGCGCCCAGTGCAGCTTCATGTTTAGCGCCATCCAGTTTCCATTTGATGCGCGCTTCTGGAAGATGGAAGCATTCGGCCAGACCTGAAATATGTTCCTCGCCGTTGGCGGCGTCGATGATGGCAAACTTCAGCGATGAGCTGCCACAGTTAAGAACCAGAACTAACTTACTTGACATGGAAGTACCTATTTATTGTGTTGGTGCCGTTAAGTAACAATACACATGGTTAATCAATTTCCAGAATCCCATAAGCGTAGCGCATTATGGAAGCGGCAATTATGATTAACATCATGCCAAAATCATTTTCTGGCATGATTCACCCGCGTTGGCACTGGTTACAGGTGAGGGAAGGTGAGCGACTCCGGTGACTTATTTGAGTAAGTTCTTACCGATTCGTTCAATCGTCCATCTCTGATTTTCAGACGCCCGACGGAAGAGTAAAGTGCAGTAAAGCCAGTTGTAATAGTAAGATCGATAGCTAAGTCTAAGATGCCCTAAGGGCCGGGCTAGAATACCGATAGGTTTTGATAAAAACAAAATATATTTGTATCTGATAAAATATATTTTTAGTTTTGCAAATATTTTTTAAATTTTAGATGTTGAGGTGCAACATGACGAGCAAGCCATCGGGTTCAGTCGGTTGGTTTCAGGTGTTCCAACGCGGGCAGCACTATATGAAGACATGGCCGTCTGACAAGCGCCTTGCTCCTGTTTTCCCTGAGAACCGTATTTCCACGGCGACGCGCTTTGGCGTGCGTATTATGCCACCACTTGCTGTGTTTACGCTGGCGTGGCAGATTGCAATGGGCGGCCAGCTTGGCCCTGCCGTTGCAACCTCGATTTTCGCCTGTAGTTTGCCGATGCAGGGGCTGTGGTGGTTAGGGCGTCGTTCAATTACGCCTTTGCCGCCGACCTTGCTCAATTGGTTTCATGAGGTCAGACACAAGCTGATGGAATCGGGCCTGGCACTGGCACCCATCGAAGGCGCGCCGACTTACCAGTCGCTTGCCGAAGTGTTGAAACGTGCGTTCAAACAGCTGGACAAAACGTTCCTGGACGATCTCTGACAGAGCCTATGTCGCAACCCTTTCCCCGCACAGGAGAAAGGGTTGGCTTTAGAGTGGCGAATCCTGGCTTATTTCATCCAGTGACAGGCTAAAGCTGGGAATAAATACCGCCATAAAGTAGTCCATCTCAGGACTGTTTCTCTCCGACAGCGTTTTCTCAAGACGCGTTTTCGCCATCGCAAATTCGCTATTACCAGCCGATAACTCTTCAAGGCATTTAAGATAGGCGCACAATGCATCGGCCTGCTTGACGGTTTTCTTCTCGTCGTCGCTAAAGTGGTGCTCGTCAATCAACGAACGATAGTCGTCCTGAAACTCTTCGGGCAGCATTTCGATCAGTTTTTGCTGAGCAATTTTTTCGATCTTCTTGTATTCGTGGGCAATTTGCGGGTTGTAGTACTTGATGGGGGTCGGCATGTCCCCGGTCAGTACTTCGCTGGCATCGTGATACATTGCCAGCAAGGCGACGCGCTCGGCGTTAAGGGATCCACCGAATTTTCGATTTTTAATCAACGCCAGAGCGTGAGCAACAAACGCCACTTGCAGACTGTGTTCCGAAACGTTTTCAGTGCGCACGTTGCGCATGAGAGGCCAGCGACCAATAAGCTTAAGGCGGGAAAGATGGGCAAAAAAATGACTTTGGCTCATGGGACTCTCTTACATCAGTAAACAGAGCCCCATTCTTACATATTAATTCTATTGCCCAAAAGATTTCGAGGGGCAGTAAGTCAACCTGCCTGCACCTCGAAACAGCGCGGGCATTATTGGCGATAAGTTTCCAGGAAACGACCTAGCTTACCGACTGCCATTTCCAGTTCGTCAACGCGCGGAAGGGTCACGATTCGCACGTGGTCCGGGTAAGGCCAGTTAAAGGCCGAACCCTGCACCAGCAGGACTTTTTGCTGCAACAGTAAATCGAGCACCATTTTCTGATCGTCGTGAATATTGAAACGCTTGGCGTCGATTTTCGGGAACATATACAGCGCGCCTTTCGGTTTCACGCAGGACACACCAGGGATCTGGTTAATCATTTCCCAGGCCGCGTTACGCTGTTCGTACAGGCGTCCGCCAGGCTGAATGAATTCGCTAATACTCTGATAACCCCCCAGGGCTGTCTGGATGGCGTGCTGCATTGGCACGTTGGCACACAGGCGCATTGAGGCGAGCATTTCCAGACCTTCGATATAGCCCTTGGCGTGCTTTTTAGGACCGTTTAGCACCATCCATCCCTGACGGAAACCGGCGACGCGATAGGTCTTTGACAGGCCGTTAAAAGTCACGGTCAGCAGATCCGGTGCCAGTGAGGCAATAGAGATGTGCTGCGCTTCGTCATAAAGGATCTTGTCGTAGATTTCATCGGAGAAGATGATCAGGTTGTGCTCACGCGCAATCTCGACGATCTCCATCAGCAGCTCTTTGCTGTAAACCGCGCCGGTCGGGTTATTCGGGTTGATAATCACGATCCCACGCGTACGAGGGGTGATTTTCGCGCGAATATCGTCGAGATCAGGGAACCAGTCCGCACCTTCATCGCAAAGATAGTGCACTGCATTGCCGCCAGACAGAGATACCGACGCCGTCCACAGCGGATAGTCAGGGGCAGGAACCAGCATTTCGTCGCCGGTATTCAGCAGCGCCTGCATAGATTGCAAGATCAGTTCCGAAACGCCGTTACCGATATACACGTCTTCGACGGTGATATCACGCATTTCGCGGGCCTGATAATGCTGCATGATGGCTTTACGCGCAGAAAAAAGGCCTTTTGAGTCACAATATCCCTGCGCCGTCGGCAAGTTACGAATAACGTCGACTAAAATTTCATCAGGCGCATCAAATCCGAAGGGGGCGGGGTTACCGATATTCAGCTTGAGAACTTTATTGCCTTCTTCTTCCAGCCGCTTGGCTTCTTTAAGCACGGGGCCGCGGATGTCGTAGCAAACGTTATCCAGTTTGCGGGATTTTTCAATGGGGGACATAGTCAGTGTGAACCTTTTGCGGTAAAGCTTGTTCTTCCCTGGGTAAGAGATGCCTTAGAACATAGCGAAGCCGTCAATTTACTCTCACCGAGCCAGATTTTGAAGTGCTAAGTCAGGCTTTGGCTTAAAACAGCAGTGGTTAAGCACCTGATGACACAAACCACCCAAGATTGAGTCTAAGGTACGATTAAATTCCAAATATTTTATTTATAATAGAGTGTTCGTTTGTTATGGGAAAGTATTTGGAAGTTGCCGGTGTATCCAGCTGTGTACAGCGGATAGTGTAATTTATTCATCAAGATAGATTTGTAAATGACCTATTATCTTGAAAACTGGAACAATGCTAGCAATTAAATGGCTGCTCGGCTTAATCTTAAACTGTCATGGCGCATGTTCATTGTGTTTTTTAATAGTGTATAAATGAACTCGGAGAAGTGAATCGGGCTTAAAAAAACCTATTCATGACTAAAAATAATAACGCGGGTAATTAGTTAAATGAATCTGATGATTACCTGGGTAATAATTAATTAAATATCGGAATAGAGCGAATTATTGCGGTCAAAACATCAGCCTCAAATTAATGAGATTTTTCTTATTAAGAGCGAGGAATATTCTTAGCCCGCAAATCGCTTCACACGAGTTTTAGACCTTAAAATTAGAACTCGGCGTTTTATTTTTTGAACTTTGATATTTGTCACATTGCTAGCGAGGCGCTGTGCCTGCTCGGACAGCCGTTGAAATGAGCTTCTGTGGCCTTACCGTACAGCCAGGTTAATGAATGATTTTTCATGCTTGTTCAATAGAGAATTATATTTCTTTGAATTTAATAACTATTTGAAAAAGTACCCTAATGATTATCATTTAAAGATTTGTTGTCGGACAGAAATATTTCTCATTTCTTCATCATCTAATGAGTGAGTGTCTTTCAGATCTGGTATTCTGCATTTTGCGGGAAATTTTTCGCACTATCCAGGGTAGCTTGTTATTAGATTTTAAAAGTGAAGAAAAACTATGACAAATGCAAATCGTCCAATTCTTAATCTAGATCTTGACCTGTTAAGGACCTTTGTTGCCGTCGCCGATTTAAATACTTTTGCCGCTGCAGCCGCAGCAGTATGTCGTACGCAATCGGCAGTGAGCCAGCAAATGCAACGTCTTGAGCAGCTAGTCGGAAAAGAACTGTTCGCCAGGCATGGACGCAATAAGTTATTGACGGAACACGGTATTCAGTTACTAGGTTATGCACGAAAAATATTACGATTTAATGACGAAGCCTGTACGTCATTAATGTATAGCGACGTGCAAGGTGGGGTTGTTATTGGCGCCTCTGACGACACGGCTGACACCATTCTGCCGTATCTGCTTAACCGGGTGACCTCCATTTACCCCAAACTCTCTATCGACGTTCGCGTCAAGCGCAGTCCTTTTATGCTGCCAATGCTGGAGAGCGATGAGGTTGATCTGGCGATCACTACGATGACCACCACCGATCATCCGCACATTGTGTTGAGAACGTCGCCGACGCTGTGGTATTGCTCCGCCGACTTCTCTTACCCTTCGGGAGACAGTGTACCGTTGGTGCTGTTAGATGAGCCAAGCCCTTATCGTTCAATGGCCATCGACCATCTGAACAAGGCCGGGATCCCATGGCGTATCGCCTATGTGGCTTCTACGCTGTCAGCCATTCGCGCTGCCGTGCGTGCCGGGTTGGGTGTTACAGTCAGGCCTATCGAAATGATGAGTCCAGAATTGAGAGTATTGGGTGAGCAGGACGGCCTGCCGCGTCTGCCGGATACCCAATACGTGCTGTATAAAAATCAAAGCTGCGACAACGATCTGGCTATGGCTATCTTCAATGCCGTGGAACAGGGAAATGATCCCTATTCGCTACACAGCTATTCTCAGCGTGCTGATATCGACGACGAATACGAAGAAGCACCTTAATCCTGAATGGGGGGAGGATATTCTTCCCCCCGCCCTCCGTAATTTCCCCAGGCCAGGGGGCTAAAAACCCAAAGGCTAATAAATAACCAACTCATAAGTTTTTCTTCATCAAACTGTCATTTTTCAGGCTTTCCTTCAGATAATTACCCCTTGAATAACGGCTACCCGTTTACTCGTCACCCTGGTGAATATGTGTATTTTTCAATCACCCCAGGCTGTATGGTTGCTATGGATTTTTTATTAATTGCAATTTTTTTTGAAATGATTAATCAAAAATTATTCAAAAATTGTCTTATTTTTTAGCAATCTTGCCTAAAATGTGTCCTGGATCAATAAATAACCCTGTCTTCAGAGTGGAAGAATGGAACATACCTGCGACAATAGTAAGGGTAGAAGCTAAACCATTGACTCTCGTTAACAACCATCTTTTTTTTTAACTTTTCGACTGACTCGATTTAGCAAAACGTGCCCGCACCATATGTTAATAAAATGCTAAAGATGTAAATTAACGTGGAGATACTTTTGTCAAAGTTGACAAAAGGTTATAGAAAAGGGTAAAAAGCCCACAGTAATTCACTGGATAATCGCTTTTTTAACCCCGAACTCTATGAGGTTACCGCTAAGTTAGGGTGATTTCTGACCAGGGGACCCGTGAAGACTGGTGGTTATTAATCCTTCCCTTGAATCGATGTGGCAGGCAAATTGCCGAGCAAGAGCAAATGCATGACGCCACTTTTGATGAGTAAGCATAGAGTATGTCAACAGCCACAGATGTCATCGCTCATAACTGGGCGCTCGCAGTTTTTCTTATTATCGCAGTCGGCCTGTGTTGCCTGATGTTGCTGGGCGCAGCTTTCCTGGGAGGGAAGGTTCGCGGTCGTAACACGGAGACGCCATTCGAGTCGGGTATTGCCCCTGTGGGCTCGACTCATATGCGCCTCTCGGCAAAATTCTATCTGGTCGCCATGTTCTTCGTCATTTTCGATGTTGAAGCCCTGTATCTCTATGCATGGTCAACGTCTATTCGCGAAAGCGGATGGACCGGATTTGCCGAAGCCGCCATTTTCATTTTCGTACTTTTAGCCGGCCTGTTTTATCTGGTTCGTATCGGTGCGCTTGACTGGACGCCAACCCGTTCCAAAGGTCCTGTTAAAGCCAGCCCGGTCATTCCGAGCCCAGTCATTAAGACCAGCAATCACCCGCATGGCAATCGCCAACAATAAAGTGAGGCATCAAGATGGACTATACGCTCACGCGCTTAGACCCGAACGGTGAGAACGACCGTTACCCCCTGCAGAAACAAGAGACGGTAGCCGATCCTCTTGAGCAGGAAGTTAACCGCAGCGTGTATATGGGGAAACTCGAGCATGCGTTACATGATGTGGTGAACTGGGGTCGTAAAAACTCGCTTTGGCCATTCAACTTTGGTCTCTCATGCTGCTACGTAGAAATGACCACCTCGTTTACTGCGGTACATGACGTGGCACGATTCGGCTCGGAAGTTATCCGTGCTTCGCCACGCCAGGCAGACTTTATGGTGGTTGCCGGAACCTGCTTTATCAAAATGGCGCCGGTTATTCAGCGTCTTTACGACCAGATGCTCGAACCAAAATGGGTTATCTCGATGGGGGCCTGCGCCAACTCCGGCGGCATGTACGATATCTACTCGGTGGTTCAGGGCGTTGACAAGTTCCTGCCGGTAGACGTTTACATTCCGGGCTGCCCGCCGCGTCCTGAGGCTTACATGCAGGCGCTGTTGCTGTTACAGGAATCTATCGGCAAAGAACGCCGCCCGCTGTCGTGGGTTGTTGGCGATCAGGGTGTTTACCGCGCCAATATGCAGTCTGAAAAAGAGCGCAAACGCGCCGAGCGTATTGCCGTGACCAATTTGCGGACCCCTGACGAGATTTAACATTTTCCGTCAACCCTGAGGGGCGAAACCGTTGAAATTACTCTTCAAAAAAGACGGTTGGTAGCCAGGTGATTCTTCCCCTTAGGCATAAATGACCATTTTGTGTGGTGAGAAAATATGACAGATTTGACGACGCAAGACCTCGCACAGCCTGCATGGCAAACCCGCGATCATCTCGACGATCCGGTTATTGGCGAGCTGCGTAACCGTTTTGGGCCAGAGGCCTTTTCTGTACAGCCAACCCGCACCGGCATTCCGGTCATCTGGGTTAAGCGCGAACAGATACTGGAAGTAATTATCTTCTTACGCAAACAGCCAAAACCTTATGTCATGCTGTATGACCTGCATGGCGTTGATGAGCGTTTACGTACCCACCGCGACGGCTTGCCGGCTGCGGATTTTTCGGTTTTCTATCACTTGCTTTCGATCGAACGTAATAGCGACATCATGATTAAAGTGGCGCTGGCGGAAAACGATCTGCATTTGCCGACTCTGACTAAGGTTTACCCTAATGCCAACTGGTATGAGCGCGAAACCTGGGAAATGTTCGGCATTACTTTCGATGGTCACCCGCATCTGACGCGTATCATGATGCCGAAGACCTGGGAAGGACACCCGCTGCGTAAGGATTACCCGGCGCGTGCTACCGAGTTCGATCCGTTCGAACTGACCAAGCAGAAAGAAGACCTGGAAATGGAAGCGCTGACCTTCAAGCCTGAAGACTGGGGCATGAAGCGCGGCACGGAAAACGAAGACTTCATGTTCCTGAACCTCGGCCCTAACCACCCGTCTGCGCACGGTGCATTCCGTATTGTGATGCAGCTTGACGGTGAAGAAATTGTCGATTGCGTTCCGGACATCGGTTATCACCACCGCGGTGCCGAGAAAATGGGCGAGCGCCAGTCATGGCACAGCTACATTCCTTACACCGACCGTATCGAATATCTTGGCGGTTGCGTTAACGAAATGCCTTACGTGCTGGCGGTTGAAAAATTGGCCGGGATCACCGTGGGCGATCGCGTTAACACTATTCGCGTCATGCTGTCCGAGCTGTTCCGTATCAACAGCCACCTGCTTTACATCTCGACTTTCATTCAGGACGTCGGCGCAATGACGCCGGTATTCTTCGCGTTTACCGATCGTCAGAAGATCTATGACGTAGTCGAAGCAATTACCGGTTTCCGTATGCATCCGGCGTGGTTCCGTATCGGCGGTGTGGCGCATGACCTGCCGAAAGGCTGGGAACGCCTGATGCGTGAATTCCTCGAATGGATGCCAAAACGCCTTGATTCTTATATGAAAACGGCGCTGAAAAACAGCATTCTGGTTGCCCGCTCGAAAGGCGTCGCTGCCTATAACTCAGAAGACGCGCTGGCGTGGGGCACCACCGGTGCTGGCTTGCGTGCAACGGGTGTCGAGTTCGACGTGCGTAAATGGCGTCCGTATTCTGGCTATGAAAACTTCGATTTCGAAGTGCCGGTCGGCGACGGGATCAGCGATTCCTATTCCCGCGTGATGCTGAAAATGGAAGAGATGCGCCAGAGCCTGCGTATCCTGCAGCAATGTGTCGATAACATGCCAGCAGGTCCTTTCAAGGCCGATCACCCACTGACGACGCCACCGCCGAAAGAGCGCACGTTGCAGCATATCGAAACCTTGATCACCCACTTCCTGCAGGTTTCTTGGGGGCCGGTCATGCCTGCCAACGAATCCTTCCAGATGATCGAGGCAACGAAAGGGATTAACAGCTACTACCTGACGAGCGATGGCAGCACCATGAGCTACCGTACACGCGTGCGTACGCCGAGCTTCCCGCATTTGCAGCAGATTCCGTCAGTTATCCGTGGCAGCCTGGTGTCCGACTTAATCGTCTATCTGGGCAGTATCGATTTTGTAATGTCAGATGTGGACCGCTAACGATGACAGATCTTAATAAAGACTCAGAGGTTCAGTATATCAATGTGTCTGCGGCCGGTGCCTTCGATACCGCGCAGAACAAACACGGTTTTACACTGAGCACGACTGAACGTGAAGCGATTGAGCACGAAAAACATCATTACGAAGATGCGCGTGCAGTGTCGATTGAAGCGCTGAAAATTGTGCAAAAAGAGCGTGGCTGGGTACCAGACGGCGCGATTTATGCGATCGCCGAAATCCTTGCGATCCCGGCCAGCGACGTAGAAGGCGTCGCGACATTCTATAGCCAAATCTTCCGCCAGCCGGTGGGCCGCCACGTGATTCGCTATTGCGACAGCGTGGTTTGCCACATCACCGGTTATCAGGGCATTCAGGCTGCGATTGAAGAAAAGCTCAACATCAAGCCGGGCGAAACCACGCCGGACGGACGCTTCACCCTGCTGCCGACCTGCTGTCTGGGCAACTGTGATAAAAGCCCGACGATGATGATCGATGAAGACACGCACAGCTACCTGAAACCAGAAGAAATCGGTCAGTTACTGGAGCGTTACTCATGAATGTCTACGGATACACGCCAAGAGAAATTATCCGCACGCCGGAGATGCATCCACTGACCTGGCGCATGCGTGAAGATCAACAGCCGGTCTGGATCGACGAATACCGCAGTAAAAACGGTTATGCCGGTGCCGAAAAGGCGCTCACCATGGCGCCTGACGACATTGTTGCCTTAGTGAAAGACTCCGGTCTAAAAGGCCGCGGCGGCGCAGGTTTCTCCACCGGTTTGAAGTGGAGCCTGATGCCGAAAGATGAATCCATGAACATCCGCTACCTGCTGTGTAATGCCGATGAAATGGAGCCGGGCACCTACAAAGACCGCCTGTTGATGGAGCAGATGCCGCACCAGCTGGTGGAAGGCATGCTGATCAGTGCTTTCGCGCTGAAAGCCTATCGTGGCTACATCTTCCTGCGTGGGGAATACATTGAAGCGGCCGTGAATCTGCGCCGCGCCATTGAAGAGGCTCGCGCTGCCGGTTTCATCGGTAAAAACATTCTTGGTACCGGATTCGATTTCGAGCTGATGGTGCACACTGGAGCCGGCCGCTATATCTGCGGTGAAGAAACTGCACTGATTAACTCGCTGGAAGGCCGTCGCGCCAACCCGCGTTCCAAGCCGCCATTCCCGGCGTCCGTGGGCGCGTGGGGCAAGCCGACCTGTGTGAACAACGTTGAAACGCTTTCCAACGTCCCGGCAATTTTGGCCAACGGCGTTGAATGGTACAAGGGCATTTCAACCAGTGAAGACACCGGCACCAAGATGATGGGCTTCTCCGGTCGCGTGAAAAACCCGGGCGTGTGGGAGCTACCGTTTGGCACCACCGCACGCGAAATTCTCGAAGAATACGCCGGGGGTATGCGTGACGGACTGAAATTCAAGGCCTGGCAGCCGGGCGGGGCGGGGACCGACTTCCTGACCGACCAGCATCTCGACCTGCCGATGGAATTTGCCAGCATTGGTAAAGCCGGTAGCCGTCTGGGTACTGCGCTGGCAATGGCCGTCGATCATGAAATTGGCATGGTTTCTCTGGTGCGCAATCTTGAAGAGTTCTTCTCGCGCGAATCCTGCGGCTGGTGTACGCCTTGCCGCGACGGACTGCCGTGGAGCGTCAAGATCCTGCGCGCGTTGGAGCGTGGCGAAGGCCAGCCGGGAGATATCGAAACTCTCGAACAGCTTTGCCGTCAGTTGGGTCCGGGCAAAACATTCTGCGCACATGCGCCGGGGGCCGTGGAGCCATTGCAGAGCGCAATTAAATATTTCCGTGACGAGTTCGAAGCGGGCATCGCCAAGCAACATTACAACAATGCGCGGGCTATTGGCGGCATACAGCCAAACAACCTGCTGAAAGAGCGATGGTAAGCCGAGCTTGAAGATTATTTAGTTAATTCTTTCCCCGTACGTCGAAAGATGGGGGAAAGGGCCAGAATTTTGGATTAACGCCTGCGAAAGTGGGCCTTGTGGAAGCATGCTGACTATGGCTACGATTCATGTAGACGGCAAAGAATACGATGTTAACGGAGCGGACAACCTACTTCAGGCTTGCCTCTCTCTTGGCCTTGATATTCCTTATTTTTGCTGGCATCCGGCGCTGGGAAGCGTCGGCGCTTGCCGCCAATGTGCGGTTAAGCAATACCAAAACGCGGAAGACACGCGCGGCCGCTTGGTTATGTCATGTATGACGCCTGCGTCGGATGGAACCTTTATTTCCATCGATGACGGAGAAGCCAAGCAGTTCCGTGAGAGCGTGGTGGAATGGTTGATGACTAACCATCCCCATGACTGTCCGGTGTGTGAAGAGGGCGGCAACTGTCACTTGCAGGATATGACAGTAATGACCGGCCACGCCACGCGTCGCTATCGTTTTACTAAACGTACTCACCAGAATCAGGATCTCGGTCCGTTCATTTCTCACGAGATGAACCGCTGTATCGCCTGTTATCGCTGCGTTCGTTACTATAAAGACTATGCAGACGGCACCGACCTCGGCGTGTACGGCGCGCATGACAATGTCTACTTTGGTCGCCCGGAAGACGGTCCGCTGGAAAGCGAATTCTCCGGCAACCTGGTAGAAGTCTGTCCGACTGGCGTATTCACCGACAAAACGCACTCCGAACGCTACAACCGTAAATGGGACATGCAGTTTGCGCCGAGCGTTTGTCAGCAGTGCAGCGTTGGTTGTAACACCAGCCCGGGTGAGCGCTACGGCGAACTGCGTCGTATCGAAAACCGCTATAACGGCACTGTGAACCGCTATTTCCTCTGCGACCGTGGACGCTTCGGCTATGGCTACGTTAATGCGAAAGATCGTCCCAAGCATCCGTTGCAGCAGCGCGGCAATGACTGGATCGCGCTGAACGCCGAGCAGGCGATGCAGGGTGCGGCGGATATTATTCGTCAGTCGAATAAAACCATCGGTATTGGCTCACCACGCGCCAGCCTCGAAAGCAACTTTGCGTTGCGCGAGCTGGTTGGGGCAGAAAACTTCTACACCGGGATCAACGCGGCTGAGCAAAATCGCCTGGCGATGATTGTTAACATCCTGAAAAACAGCGGCGTGACAACGCCAGCGCTGCACGATATCGAATCCTACGATGCCGTGCTGGTTCTGGGTGAAGACCTGACACAAACCGGCGCGCGTATCGCTCTTGGTGTTCGTCAGGCGGTGAAAGGCAAAGCACGCGCCATGGCGGCGGCACAGCGCGTTGCCGACTGGCAGATTGCGGCAATCCAGACTATCGGTCAGCACGCCAAGCATCCGCTGTTTGTGACCAACGTCGATAACACCCGCCTTGATGATATCGCAGCTTGGAACTACCGCGCTCCGGTTGACGATCAGGCACGTTTTGGCTTTGCCATCGCTCACGCCATTGACGAAACTGCACCGGCCGTCAGCGAACTGGCCGAGGGTCTCGACAAGAAAATCGACATGATTGTGCAGGCTTTAACTGGCGCAAGAAAACCGCTGATTATCACCGGCACCAACGCAGGCAGCGACGCGATTATCGCAGCAGCGGCCAACGTGGCGAAAGCCTTGAAAGCGCGCGGCAGCGACGTCGGTATTACCTTCGTGGCCTCTTCTGCCAACAGCATCGGTTTGTCACTGATTGGTGGCGGCAGCCTCGACGAAGCGCTGAGCCTGCTGAACGACGGCGGAGCCGACAGCGCGATTGTGATGGAAAATGACCTTTACCGTCAGGCACCGGAGGCGATCGTCGATAACGCGCTGGCCAAGGTGAAAAATCTGCTGGTGGTTGATCATCAACGCACGCGCATCATGGATAAAGCCAGTCTGATCCTGCCTGCGGCAAGTTTTGCCGAAAGCGACGGTACGCTGGTCAATCAGGAAGGCCGCGCACAGCGTTTCTTCCAGGTTTATGATCCGGCTTATTACGACAATACGGTGACCATGCTGGAGAGCTGGCGCTGGATGCATTCACTGCATTCAACGATTAACAGCCGTCGCGTCGACTGGACTCAACTTGATCACGTGATTGATGCCTGTGTCGCGGCAATGCCACAGCTGAAAGGTATCGTTGAAGCCGCACCGGACGCCTCTTTCCGCATCCGTGGTCAGAAGCTGGCGCGTTCTCCTATCCGTTCCAGCGGACGTACCGCCATGCGCGCCAACATCAGCGTGCATGAGCCGCGTCAGCCGCAAGACAAAGACACCATGTTTGCCTTCTCGATGGAAGGGAACAACAGCCCGTATGCTAATCGTCAACAGGTGCCGTTTGCCTGGGCGCCAGGCTGGAACTCACCGCAGGCATGGAACAAATTCCAGGCTGAAGTGGGTGGCAAACTGCGTCACGGCGATCCGGGAGTGCGTCTGATTGAAGCAGGCGAGGGCAGCCTCGAATACTTCAGCGATATTCCGGCAGCCTTTACTGCCGTGGAAAATCACTGGCGCGTTGCCCCTTACTATCATCTGTTTGGTAGTGAAGAGATGTCTCAACGTTCAAACGTCATTCAACAGCGTATGCCTGCGCCTTACGTGATGGTTAACCCGGCCGATGCCGCCGCCCTTGGCGTCAATCAGGGCACGCAGGTGGAGTTTACCTGTGATGGACAAACCCTGACGCTGCCGGTTCGCCTGAGTGAAACACTCGAAAAAGGACAAGTTGGTCTGCCACTGGGTCTGCCGGGAATTTCTCCGGTGCTGGTGGGCGCAACGGTTGAGAATCTGCGGGAGGCAACCCGATGAGTTGGTTTACACCAGAAGTTATCGACACCATTATCGCCGTGGTCAAAGCGGTGGTGATCCTGTTGGTGGTGGTTACCGTCGGGGCCTTTATGAGCTTCGCGGAACGCCGTCTGCTGGGCCTGTTCCAGAACCGATACGGGCCTAACCGTGTCGGCTGGGGCGGTTCACTGCAGCTGGCAGCCGACATGATCAAAATGTTCTTTAAAGAAGACTGGGCGCCTAAGTTCTCAGACCGCGCGATCTTTACTCTCGCGCCAATGATTGCTTTTAGCTCCATGCTGATGGCGTTTGCGATTGTGCCGGTTTCACCTACCTGGTACGCCGCCAACCTCAATATCGGTATCCTGTTCTTCCTGATGATGGCGGGTTTGACGGTTTACGCCGTGCTGTTTGCTGGCTGGTCCAGCAACAACAAATACTCGCTGTTGGGGGCCATGCGTGCCTCGGCCCAAACCCTGAGTTATGAAGTGTTCCTCGGCCTTTCGCTGATGGGCGTGGTGGCACAGGCCGGGTCGTTCAATCTGCAAGATATCGTTCGTTCACAGGAACACCTGTGGAACATTATCCCGCAATTCTTTGGGTTCCTGACCTTTGCGATTGCCGGGATTGCCGTTTGTCACCGCCACCCGTTCGACCAGCCTGAAGCCGAGCAGGAGCTGGCCGATGGTTACCACATTGAATATTCCGGGATGAAATTCGGTTTATTCTTCGTCGGTGAATACATCGGTATCGTCACGGTTTCTGCGCTTATCGTCACGCTGTTCTTCGGGGGCTGGCAGGGTCCGTTCCTGCCGCCATTTATCTGGTTTGCGTTGAAAACCGCGTTCTTCATGGTGATGTTCATTCTGCTCCGTGCCGCGTTGCCGCGTCCTCGTTACGATCAGGTGATGTCATTTGGCTGGCGTATTTGCCTGCCGCTGACCTTGCTGAATCTGTTGGCAACCGCTGCGGTCATTCTGTACAACGCACATTAATATAGGGGTGATTGAACCATGACATTGAAAGAACTGGTGGTTGGTTTCGGCACCCAGGTTCGCAGTTTGTGGCTGATAGGCATGCACGCCTTCGCCAAACGTGAAACCTTGATGTACCCGGAAGAACCTGTTTATCTGCCGCCGCGTTACCGTGGCCGCATTGTTTTAACGCGTGACCCTGACGGTGAAGAGCGCTGCGTTGCCTGTAACCTGTGCGCGGTAGCCTGTCCTGTGGGCTGTATTTCGCTTCAGAAAGCCGAGATGAAAGACGGTCGTTGGTATCCGGAGTTCTTCCGCATCAACTTCTCCCGTTGCATCTTCTGCGGACTGTGTGAAGAAGCCTGTCCGACCACGGCAATTCAGCTGACGCCGGACTTTGAGTTGGGTGAGTTCAAACGCCAGGATCTGGTGTATGAAAAAGAAGATCTGTTGATATCTGGACCCGGTAAGTATCCGGAATATAACTTTTACCGGATGGCCGGTATGGCAGTGGACGGCAAAGCGAAAGGCGAAGCCGAAAACGAAGCCAAGCCGATCAACGTCAAAGGTCTCATGCCCTAAGGAGCCGCAAGCATGGAATTTGCATTTTATATTGCAGCCGTGGTGGCCGTGTTGGCGACGTTGCGAACCATTACGCACACCAACCCGGTTCACGCCCTGCTGTATCTGATTATCTCGCTGTTGGCGATTGCCGCGGTGTTCTTCTCGCTGGGGGCCTACTTCGCCGCCGCGCTAGAGATCATCGTTTACGCCGGTGCCATTATGGTGCTGTTCGTCTTCGTGGTGATGATGCTCAATTTAGGTAGCGTTCAGGATCAGGAAAAAGCGTGGCTCAAACCCTCGACCTGGATGGGGCCTTCAATTCTGGCGGTGGTGCTGCTGGGCGTGATGATTGCTTCTATCACTGGCCTGCACGATCAAAGCATCAAGGGCACCATGGTTGACGCGAAGTCAGTGGGCATCGCGCTGTTTGGTCCTTACGTTCTGGCGGTCGAGCTGGCGTCAATGTTGCTGCTGGCCGGTCTGGTCGTGGCCTTCCACATCGGACGTGAGCACAAGCCGGGCGAAGTGCTCGGCCGAGCATCCTCGACGCCGGTCAAAGAGATGGCAAAAAGAAAATCGGAGGAGAGAGCATGATCCCTCTACAGCATGGCCTGATCCTGGCCGCAATCCTGTTCGTGTTGGGACTGACTGGGTTACTGGTACGACGTAACCTGTTGTTTATGTTAATCAGCCTGGAAGTGATGATTAACGCGGCGGCGCTGGCCTTTATTGTGGCTGGCAGCTATTGGGGACAGGCAGACGGGCAGGTGATGTATATCCTGGCAATCAGCCTGGCGGCAGCGGAAGCCAGTATCGGTTTAGCCTTACTGCTGCAGCTGTATCGCCGTCGTCATACCCTGAATATCGACACTGTCAGTGAGATGCGCGGATGAACCTATTATATTTAACTGTTTTATTCCCGCTGATTGGCTTCCTGTTATTGGCCTTTTCTCGCGGACGCTGGTCGGAAAATACCTCTGCTACCGTTGGGGTAGGTTCAATTGGACTGGCAGCACTGGTGACAATTTATGTTGGCATTAACTTCCTGAGCCAACGCGCCGCAGGGGTTCCGGTTTTCAATCAGGTTCTGTGGAACTGGATGCAGGTCGGCAATTTCAACATCTCTGCGACCCTGTCTCTCGACGGGCTGTCGATGACCATGCTTTCCGTGGTGACCGGCGTCGGCTTCTTCATTCACATGTTCGCATCCTGGTACATGCGTGGTGAAGAGGGTTACTCGCGGTTCTTCGCCTACACCAACCTGTTTATCGCCAGCATGGTCATTCTGGTTCTGGCCGATAACCTGCTGCTGATGTATCTCGGCTGGGAAGGCGTAGGGCTGTGCAGTTATCTGCTGATTGGTTTCTATTACACCAATCCAGACAACGGCGCGGCGGCGATGAAAGCCTTTATCGTGACTCGCGTGGGTGACGTGTTTCTGGCCTTCGCGCTGTTCATCCTCTACCACGAACTGGGTACGCTGAACATCCGTGAGTTGATGATTCTGGCACCGCAGAAGCTGGCGGTGGGCGATACGGCGATTACCTGGGCCACGCTGATGCTGCTTGGTGGCGCAGTGGGTAAATCGGCTCAGCTGCCGTTGCAAACCTGGCTTGCCGATGCGATGGCCGGTCCAACCCCTGTTTCTGCCTTGATCCACGCCGCGACAATGGTAACTGCGGGTGTTTATTTGATCGCCCGTACTCACGGACTGTTCCTGATGGCGCCTGAAATCCTGCATCTGGTGGGGATTATCGGTGCGGTTACGCTGGTGCTGGCCGGTTTTGCGGCGCTGGTGCAGACCGACATTAAACGCGTGCTGGCCTACTCGACCATGAGCCAGATTGGCTACATGTTCCTGGCGCTGGGTGTTCATGCCTGGGACGCGGCTATCTTCCACCTGATGACCCACGCGTTCTTCAAGGCGCTGCTGTTCCTGTCCTCGGGTTCGGTGATCCTGGCCTGTCATCACGAGCAAAACATCTTCAAAATGGGCGGTCTGCGTAAATCGATACCCCTGGTTTATGTCTGCTTCCTGGTGGGCGGTGCGGCGCTGTCAGCCTTGCCAATCATCACAGCCGGGTTCTTCAGTAAGGACGAAATCCTGGCCGGCGCGCTGGCAAACGGCAACATCAACCTGTTGATTGCTGGTCTGGTCGGTGCGTTTATGACCTCGCTTTACACCTTCCGCATGATCTTTATCGTCTTCCACGGCGAAGAAAAAATTAAAGCTCACGCTGGTAAGGGGATTACTCACCACTTACCCCTGCTGGTTCTGCTGGTCCTGTCTACCTTCATTGGCGCAATGATTGTTCCGCCATTGCAGGGCGTGTTGCCGGGTACCACTGAACTGCCTCACGGTACAGTTTTGACGCTTGAAATCACTTCAGGTGTGGTAGCTATTGTCGGCATCTTGCTGGCGGCAGCGTTGTATCTCGGCAAGCGCACGCTGGTTAACAGCATCGCCAAAAGCGCACCGGGCCGCTTCTTCACTACCTGGTGGTTCCACGCGTGGGGCTTTGACTGGCTGTACGACATGATTTTCGTGAAACCGTATCTGGGTATCGCGAAACTCTTGCAGCGCGACCCGCTGAACTCATTGATGAATATTCCTGCATTGTTCTCTCGTCTGAGCAATCGTGGGCTGACTTTGAGTGAAAACGGGCAGACGCGTTGGTACGTTGCGTCAATGGGATTGGGTGCAGTCGTCGTTTTAGCGCTGTTGCTGGCGATTTGAAACATTGTAAAAACATAGGGACCTATACGCCATGCTATTACCTTGGCTAATTTTTATCCCCTTTATTGGCGGACTGCTGTGTTGGCAGACTGAGCGCTTCGGAAGCAAAGTACCGCGCTGGATAGCTCTGATCGCGATGGGGTTGACCTTGGCACTTTCCCTGCAACTGTGGTTGCAGGGTGGGTATTCATTAACAGCACCTAAAGGTATTCCACAGTGGCAATCCGAGTTTTCGGTACCGTGGATCCCGCGCTTTGGCATTAATTTCCATCTGGCACTGGATGGCCTCTCACTGCTGATGGTAGTACTGACCGGCCTGCTCGGCGTGCTGGCTATCCTCTGTTCGTGGCGTGAAATCCAGCGTTATCAGGGATTCTTCCACCTTAACCTGCTGTGGATCCTCGGCGGCGTCATCGGCGTATTCCTGTCAATCGACATGTTCCTGTTCTTCTTCTTCTGGGAAATGATGTTGGTGCCGATGTACTTCCTGATCGCGCTTTGGGGACATAAAGCGTCTGACGGTAAAACGCGTATCAGCGCAGCAACCAAGTTCTTCATCTATACCCAGGCCAGCGGTCTGGTGATGCTGATTGCAATTTTGGGACTGGTATTTGTGCATTACAACGCGACGGGCGTCTGGACCTTCAGCTATGAGCAGTTGCTGAAAACGCCGATGTCTCACAACGTTGAATACCTGCTGATGCTGGGCTTCTTCATCGCTTTTGCGGTGAAAATGCCGGTGGTTCCGCTGCACGGCTGGTTGCCTGATGCGCACAGTCAGGCACCGACTGCGGGTTCCGTTGACCTGGCAGGGATCTTGCTGAAAACGGCGGCCTACGGGATGCTGCGCTTCAGCCTGCCGCTTTTCCCGAATGCTTCACACGAGTTTGCACCTATCGCTATGTGGCTGGGCGTCATCGGGATCTTCTACGGTGCCTGGATGGCGTTCTCGCAAACCGATATCAAGCGTCTGATTGCTTACACCAGCGTGTCACATATGGGCTTCGTGCTGATTGCTATCTATACCGGCAGCCAGCTGGCGTATCAGGGCGCGGTGATTCAGATGATTGCCCACGGCCTTTCTGCGGCCGGGATGTTCATCATCTGTGGTCAGATTTACGAACGACTGCACACCCGTGATATGCGTCTGATGGGCGGCCTGTGGGGGCGGATCAAATACCTGCCTGCGCTTTCGCTGTTCTTTGCGGTTGCGACGCTGGGGATGCCGGGTACCGGTAACTTCGTCGGCGAATTCATGATTCTGTTCGGCAGCTTCCCGATTGTGCCGGTGATCACTGTGATTTCGACCTTCGGCCTGGTATTCGCCTCGGTTTATTCGCTGGTTATGATGCAGCGTGCGTACTATGGCGCGCCTAAGTCGGACCAACCTTTGCAAGGTATGACGGCGCGCGAGCTGTTAATCATCCTGCTGCTCGTCGTATTGCTGGTGCTGCTCGGGGTTTATCCGCAGCCTATCCTTGATACTTCTAACGCAGCGATGAGCAATATTCAGCACTGGTTCGGGTCATCAGTTTCATCAATTTCAACGACAAGGCCGTAATTCGCCATGACATTTACTCCTCAAAATCTGATCGCACTGTTACCACTGTTGATCGTCGGATTGACGGTGGTCGTGGTGATGCTGTCCATAGCGTGGCGACGCGACCATTTTGTTAATGCCACACTGACCGTAATTGGTCTGAATCTGGCGCTGTTGTCGCTGTATTTCGTCGGCCAGGCGGGGCCGCAAGACGTGACCCCGCTGCTGCGCGTCGACGGTTATTCGATGTTCTACATCGGCCTGGTGCTGCTTGCCAGCCTGGCAACCAGTACGTTCGCCTATCCGTGGCTTGAAGGCTATCCTGACAACCGCGAAGAGTTCTATCTGCTGGTGCTGATCGCGGCAATGGGCGGGATCCTGCTGGCCTGCGCCAACCATCTGGCCTCAATGTTCCTCGGGATCGAATTGATTTCGTTGCCGTTGTTTGGTCTGGTGGGTTATGCGTATCGCCAGAAGCGTTCGCTGGAAGCCAGTATTAAATACATGCTGCTTTCTGCCGCTGCCTCGTCATTCCTGCTGTTTGGTATGGCGCTGCTGTATGCGGAATCCGGTGACCTGACCTTCGCAGGGCTAGGCAAAAACCTGGCCGATGCGGCGCTTCATCAGCCTCTGCTGTTGGCCGGTCTGGGCCTGATGATTGTTGGTCTCGGCTTCAAGCTGTCGTTGGTGCCGTTCCATCTGTGGACGCCGGATGTGTACCAGGGCGCGCCTGCACCGGTATCAACCTTCCTGGCCACCGCCAGCAAGATTGCTATCTTCGCCGTCGTGATGCGCCTGTTCCTTTACGCACCGGTTGCCAACAGTGAAGCCATTCGCGTCGTGCTGGGCATTATCGCCTTCTGCTCGATTCTGTTTGGGAACCTGATGGCGATAAGTCAAAGCAACATCAAGCGTCTGCTGGGTTACTCGTCAATCGCGCACCTGGGCTATCTGCTGGTGGCGCTGATTGCAGTGCAGACTCACCAGCTGTCGATGGAAACGGTCGGCGTTTATCTGGCCGGTTATCTGTTTAGCAGCCTTGGCGCATTCGGCGTGGTTAGCCTGATGTCCAGCCCTTACAGCGGCCCGGATGCGGAATCCCTGTTCTCCTATCGCGGACTGTTCTGGCATAAGCCGATCCTGTCTGCGGTGATGACGGTGATGATGCTGTCACTGGCCGGTATTCCTATGACGCTAGGCTTTATCGGCAAGTTCTACGTGATTGCGACCGGCGTAACCGCGCACCTGTGGTGGTTGACCGGCGCGGTGGTTGTGGGCAGTGCCATTGGCCTTTACTACTATCTGCGCGTGACCGTGAGTCTGTTCCTCAATGCCCCAGAGAAACTGGTTCGTGATACGCCAACCAACTGGGCGTTTACCGCCGGGGGGGTAGTGGTGCTGATTTCCGCGATTCTGGTGCTGATTCTGGGTATCTATCCGCAGCCGCTTATCTCGCTGGTGCAGTTGGCTCAGCCTCTTCTTTAAAACAGCCTCAAACCAATAAAACCGCGCATCCTCGATGTGCGGTTTTTTTTTGCCGTAGCTTGTCAACATTCCGACATTAAGGGTCAGAAGGTTCTTAAAAGCCAGACAGTTAGGGCCGCTCGACGCATTCATTCCTGCAAGTGGCTGAAAATAGGCTAGGGTTAATTAACAAAGATTGAGCTTATTGCGAACAATGTATCGCCGAACAACATCACAAGGAGAATAGAATGGCTAACCAATTCGAACCACAGCAATCCAGTCTTGACGACGATCTTAGAATGCTCAGCGAAACGCTGGAAGAGGTGCTTAAATCTTCTGGTGATAAAGCCGATGAGAAATACATCGAAATAAAGACGAGAGCCGAACAGGCGCTGAATGATGTGCAATCACGCCTGAGTTCGGCAACAGATTCTTATTGTGCCAGGGCAAAAACCGTTGCTCGTCAGGCTGATTCCTATGTTCACGACAAACCGTGGCATGGTGTAGGCGTCGGTGCTGCCGTTGGTCTGGTTATCGGCCTGCTTCTGCGCCGTTAATCATCAGGTCCTCACTAGAGGAACCTGAACTGCACGTTATAACCGAGACGGCTGATGCTGGCTCGGTTTTTTATTGTTAATATTGTGTTACCTAAAATACGCGGGCAGGCAAATAAAAGTGTGAATTCCATCACATTGAGTAGTCTTAAAGACATGTTAACTGGAGGGAAATTAAAATCAGGAGTTAACGTAATGTCGTCATTTAACCCCAAGTCATCCATTGACGCCGCCTCGGGTGGCAGCCGACAGGGCACAGCCAAAAACATCTTCCGCGTGGCCAGCGGTAACTTTCTCGAAATGTATGATTTTATGGTGTTCGGCTATTACGCTAACGCCATTGCACACACCTTTTTCCCGGACTCTAACCCTTTTGCTTCCTTGATGCTGACGCTGATGACCTTCGGTGCCGGTTTCCTGATGCGTCCGTTAGGGGCCATGGTGCTGGGGTCTTACATTGACCATCACGGCCGTCGCAAAGGGTTACTGATCACCCTTGGTTTAATGGCTATCGGTACGCTAACGATTGCCTGCGTGCCCGGTTATCATACCATCGGCGTGGCAGCGCCCATTCTTATCCTGCTGGGTCGCCTGTTGCAGGGGTTCTCGGCCGGTGTGGAACTGGGCGGCGTTTCGGTTTATCTGTCCGAAATCGCGCCGAAAGGCAAAAAAGGCTTCTTTGTCAGTTGGCAGTCTGCCAGCCAGCAGGTCGCGGTCGTGTTTGCCGCATTGCTGGGTGTGGTGCTTAACCATTGGCTGGGCAATGGCGTGATGAACGAGTGGGGTTGGCGTATTCCTTTCGCCATCGGCTGTCTGATTGTGCCTTTCCTGTTCTGGATCCGCCGCATGATGGAGGAGACTGATGCTTTCAAACAGCGCAAGCATCATCCTTCGATGAGCGAAATTGCACGTTCCGTGGCGTCTAACTGGCAAATCGTGCTGGTCGGCATGTTGATGGTGGTAACCACTACGGTGTCGTTTTATATGATCACTGCCTTCACGCCGACCTATGGTAAAAACGTGTTGCAACTGAGCGATCAGGACAGCTTTATCGTTACGCTGTGTGTCGGGGTGTCCAATCTTTTCTGGCTGCCAATTATGGGAGCCTTCTCGGATAAAGTCGGACGTCGCCCGCTGCTGTTGGTGTTTAGCGCGCTGATCCTGCTTACCTCTTATCCTGCACTGAACTGGCTGGTGGGAGCGCCGAGCTTTGCGCGATTGCTTGAGGTGGAGCTGTGGCTGTCATTTATGTACGCCAGCTATAACTCGGCGATGGTGGTGGCCTTGACCGAAGTGATGCCGCCAGAGGTACGCGCTACGGGTTTCTCTATGGCCTACAGCCTGGCGACGGCGATTTTCGGTGGTTTTACCCCGGCAATTTCCAGTTATCTGATTCATGTCACCGGCAATAAAGCGATGCCGGGGGTTTGGCTGGCAATATCCGCCGCCTGTGGCCTGCTGGCGCTGATCATGCTGCCGCTGATCACCCGCCAACGCGCCTATCAGCAAAGCATGGTCAAGACGGCAGGGTAAACTGCCCCCTTCGCCATTTGCAACCCGCCTTGTTGCTTCCCGCAAGGCGGGTTTTTTTATCTGCTTCAACAAACCGCCTCAATAGGGGCGAGTTTGACAACCGCTTGTCAAATTAGTTTTAAAAAGGAATTGTTTTTAAGCATTTGGCTTAATTACTCGACCTAAGAATTGTTTTAGACTGCCCTGAGTTATACACCCATTAGTTTGATGATAATTCAGGATAAAAGATGAAAAAAACACTTGTAAGCCTTTCAGCAGCGGCTTTGCTGATGACCACCGTTTCTGCTCATGCGATCGATCTTAACGCGCAGGTCGGCCAGCACTACACCAATGTGGGTGTGGGTTTGGGCACATCTACTCCAGGTCTGGCACTGAGCGGTCAATGGTCTCAGCGTGACCATCGCGGCGACGTAGCGGGCGTTGGCCTGGGCTACAATATCCAGCTGGGTCAGGTTTTGGCGACCGTGGGTGGTAAACTGTTGTACACCAATCCTAAACACGGCAAAGACGGTTACGCAGTACCGGTCGGTGGCGGCCTGCAGTTCCCGGTTAACCAGTACGTCAGCCTGTACGGCGAAGGTTATTACGCGCCAAACGTCAGCTCTAGCCACATCAAGAACTACAAAGAAGCCAGCGCCGGTGTTCGAATTAGCCCTATCAGTATGCTGAGCGTTGACGTAGGCTATCGTTATGAAGAAATGGAAGGTAAAAGCTACCATCCAAACGAGAAGATTGCCGACGGCCTGTTTATCGGTGGTTCAGTAAACTTCTAAAAGCTATGTAGAAAAAGGAGAGGGTAATGCTTAGGGTTGAGATGCTTAGCACTGGCGAAGAAGTCCTGCATGGACAGATCGTCGATTCAAATGCTGCGTGGCTGGCGACCTACCTGTTTGATCAAGGTCTGCCGATGACTAGCCGTGAAACCGTGGGTGACAGTTTCGATGAGTTGGTTTCGGTGATGCTTGAACGCAGCCATATCGCTGACGTGCTGATTGTTAATGGTGGCCTTGGGCCAACCAGCGACGACCTCAGTTCCGAAGCAGCGGCCAAGGCCTGCGGCGTTGAATTGATCGAAGACGCCGACTGGTTAGCCAAAATGGAAGCATTCTTTGCCCAGCGCGGCCGACCAATGGCGGCATCCAACCGCAAGCAGGCGCAAATCCCGGCTAATGCCGAGGTTCTCGACAATCCTGTCGGCACTGCCTGCGGCTTTACCCTCAAACTTAATCGCTGCCGGCTGTTCTTTACGCCGGGAGTGCCTTCCGAATTTAAAGTGATGGTCGAACAGCAGATTGTCCCTCGTCTGCATCGCGATCATCCAGCACTAGAAGCCCCGCTGTGCCTGCGTTTGACTACCTTCGGGCGTGGCGAGAGCGACCTGGCCAGCGAGCTTGACGTCTTGCCATTACCGGAAGGCGTCGCCATTGGTTATCGTTCTTCATCCCCGATCATCGAACTGAAACTCACCGGACCGCGTAGCCAGGAAAAGGCAATGCGTGAAGTCTGGGAAAGAGTGCGTGAAGTGGCAGGTGAGAGCACTATTTTTGAAGGGTTTGGCAGCCTGCCAGCACGATTAGCCGAACGCCTGCTGGAGCAGAATTTGCATCTGGCAATCAGCGAAGGTTTTACCGGCGGCCTGCTTAATTGGCGGATGCAGAACGCGATCGTTCCGTTAGCAGGTGGCGAGCTATTGCCGATCGCTGGCGAGGACGAATCGTTGTCCGCCTTGCTGGCACGAGCGCAGACTTTGGCTGACAGCCGCGGTGCGCAGTTGGCGTTAGCCGTAGGTAACGTAGTGGAAGAGCGCCTCAGCCTGGCACTGCATACGCCGGGCGGTACCAGCGGAATGACGATTCGGTACACCGCAGGACGTCACGGTCAGGAGTTACGTCAGGAAACGATCGCGATGGTCGCCATGGACATGCTGCGTCGTTACCTGAACCAGTGGCCGGTGGTTGCGGATTATCCGTGGCTGACGGTGGTAGAAAAGGTCTGAGAACCGCTTCCCGGGTTCCCATCCAAACCTTCTCCCGCAGAAAAAAAGCGGGGGAAGGGCTTAAAAGTTAGCGGCAGGTCCTGCGCACGACTTTTCCCTCTCCGCTATGGGAGGAGCTCGCGGATAGCAGCATTAACTTGCCTGAAACTCAGAAAGGATTACAGCGAAAGCTCGAGATCTTCTGTTGGCAGGCAACAGCAGGGCAGAATATCGCCATCGTTGATAAAGGCCAGCGGCTTCTGGGAGTAAACCACCTGACCTTTTACCAGCCGCATACGACAAGAACCGCAATAACCTTCGCGGCACTGGTATTCAACGACTAACTTGTGCTGCTCGAACACTTCCAGCAAATTATTATGCTCGCCTTCGCAGACGAGCGTTTTGCCGTGATCGTGCAACGTGATGGTTTTACTCATCAATTAAAACTCAAAATCACTCAGGTCATCAGCGTTCATTTCTGAATCGATTTGACCAACCAGATAAGAGCTGACTTCCACTTCTTGCGGTGCAACCTGAACGTTATCAGAAACTAACCACGCATTGATCCATGGAATTGGGTTGGTGCGGGTTTTGAATGGCGCGGTCAGGCCTACAGCTTGCATGCGGATGTTGGTGATGTATTCGATGTATTGGCAAAGAATGTCTTTATTCAGACCGATCATCGAGCCGTCACGGAACAGATATTCTGCCCAGTCTTTTTCCTGCTCGGCCGCAAGTACAAACAGATCGTAGCACTCTTTCTCGCACTCTTTGGCGATCTCGGCCATTTCCGGATCATCCGCGCCGCTGCGCAGCAGGTTCAGCGCGTGCTGAGTGCCGGTCAGGTGCAGAGCTTCGTCGCGCGCAATCATCTTGATGATCTTGGCGTTGCCTTCCATCAGTTCGCGTTCGGCGAAAGCAAATGAGCAGGCAAAGCTGACGTAGAAACGCACGGCTTCCAGCGCGTTGACGCTCATCAGGCAGATATAGAGCTTTTTCTTCAATTCGCGAAGATTAACTACGACCGTTTTGCCATTGACCTGATGTGTGCCTTCACCTAGCAGGTGATAGTAGCTGGTCATCTCGATCAAAGAATCGTAATAGCCGGAGATATCTTTCGCGCGCTTGAGGATCTCTTCGTTGGTCACGATATCATCGAAAACCAGGCCCGGATCGTTCACGATATTACGAATAATATGGGTGTAGGAACGGGAGTGGATGGTTTCCGAAAACGCCCAGGTCTCAACCCAGGTTTCGAGTTCCGGGATAGAGATCAGCGGCAGCAGCGCAACGTTAGGGCTACGACCCTGGATGGAGTCCAGCAAGGTCTGATATTTCAGGTTGCTGAGGAAGATGTGCTTCTCGTGGTCAGGCAGGCCCTGGAAATCGATACGGTCACGAGCAACGTCAATCTCTTCTGGACGCCAGAAGAAAGACAGCTGCTTTTCGATCAGCTTTTCGAAGATTTCGTATTTTTGCTGATCGAAACGTGCAACGTTAACCGACTGGCCGAAGAACATCGGTTCCAGCAGCTGGTTGTTTTTATTTTGGGAAAAAGTGGTATATGCCATAACGTCCTCTAAAAACCGGTGCCTGAATCTGTCAGGCACCGGTAAAGCAATTAAATCTTGCAGGCACCGCTTTCGCAGTCGTCTACTTCAGCCTTCATATCTTCCTGAACATCGTCCGCGCCGTCGCGGGTGTTCTGGTAGTACAGGGTTTTCACGCCGTACTTATAGGCAGTCAGCAAATCTTTCAGCAGTTGTTTCATCGGTACTTTGCTGTTGGCGAAGCGCGATGGGTCATAGTTGGTGTTCGACGAAATAGCCTGGTCGATGAACTTCTGCATCAGACCAACCAGGTGCAGGTAGCCGTCGTTGTTTGGCATGTCCCACAGCAGTTCGTACTGGTCTTTCAGTCGCTCATACTCCGGCACAACCTGGCGCAGAATACCGTCTTTAGACGCCTTGATGCTGACGTGACCGCGCGGTGGCTCAATGCCGTTGGTGGCGTTTGAAATCTGTGAAGACGTTTCAGACGGCATCAGCGCAGACAGCGTGGAGTTACGCAGACCATGTTTCTGAATGCTGGCACGCAGCGCTTCCCAGTCGTAGTGCAGCGGCTCGTCGCACAGGGTATCGAGATCCTTTTTATAGGTATCGATCGGCAGAATGCCCTGTGAATAAGTGGTCTCTTTGAACCACGGGCAGGCACCTTGCTCGATAGCCAGCTCGTTGGAGGCTTTCAGCAGGTAGTACTGAATGGCCTCGAAAGCACGGTGAGTCAGGCCGTTGG
>CAWUIY010000014.1:0-30283 GCA_963922555.1 uncultured Serratia sp.
CCACCCTTGAGGCGGTCTGGGTCGCCACCCAGTAAGCGAAGCGCATGAACTTGAACTTGAACTTGAACTTGAAGTTGAAGTTGAAGTTGAAGTTGAAGTTGAATTTAAGCCGTGCGCAGCACACAAGCCATACGCAGTATCAAAAGCCCGTGCGCAGCACAAAAAAGTTGCCTTTAGATTTCCAATCTAAAACCGCCCATTGATCGGTCTAGCAAAACTCCGCCTGATGAACATCGCGGCTTTTAATCCCCGCATTAGCCATTTTCTCGCGCGCCTCCTCAATATCACCCTGCTCAATTTCAAGCTTTTGCTGAGTGCTGCCTTCCTGAGGGTTTAACGCCAGTTCGACCATAATCGGAAAGTGATCGGAACCGATTGGCTCGAGGCGCTTCAGGTCGACAAGCGTAAATTCTTTGCTGTGAAACACGTGATCCAGCGGCCAGCGAAATATCGGATAGCTGGCATGGAAAGTATTAAACATCCCACGTCCGCGGCGAGGATCTAACAATCCGCTGATTTTCATAAACAAACGAGTGGTTCTCGACCACGCCACGTCGTTTAGATCGCCGGTAACAATCGTCGGATACGTTGCCCGAGCGGCTGTATGGCCGACGGCAATCAACTCGCCGTCGCGATTAGTGGATTCATCATCCTCGGTAGGACTGGGTGGCATCGGATGCAGACAGTGCATCACAATCTCTTCGCCGTCCTGAAGCCGCACACGAAAATGCATTGAAGGGATGCCCTCGGCCACCAGATATTGAATCTTCGACTCAATCAGCGGCAGGCGCGAATAAACGTGCATTCCATAAAGGTTTTCCAACGGGCATTTGAGAATGTGCGGATAATTCGCTTCCAGCGGAGACATCTGCTGCTCCCACCACAAATTAGTTTCCAGCAACACCACAATATCTGGCTGGTTTTGCTGAATGAGGTTAAGCAACTTTTCTGTTTTGCGGTTCGTCATCAACACATTACAGTTGATGAGCTTAATCCGCGAATGTGTACTGTGGGGGGTCTTTTTAACCTGCGTTTTTGCCAGAGCCGTGTAAGGAAAAATCCACCAGCTCTGATATAACGCGCAGCCCAGCGCAAACAATACGATAATCCATGATCCCACCCCGCCGCCAGGCAGCAAACACAACTCCAGAATGAGAAAAACTAGAGATAAAACGGCCATTTGCAGGCGCGGAAAATCCCAGATCCGCACCCACCAGCGCTGATTTCTGGATAAAGGCAACAAGGTTAACAACGTCATAATCAGCGTGAGAATCGCAACTACCCAACGCGCATTGTCCATTTTATTTTCTCAATTTGATTTCGTTGTCTGCACGTGGCACCCGTTATATTGTTTTACGATGCCGCCGTCGGGCGTGTTATAGCCAATACAACCCAATATACTGTCGAAAAGTTTCTCATAATAGGCCGGAGTTTTATTCTTCGCCACCCATTGCAGCTGATCAAAAGCCTGTCGATTCTGATCGTTAGCGAGAAACTCGTTGGATGCCGAAAGCCAGGGACTAAAAGAGCATTTTTACTGAACTAGCGATTATATTTGGTTTTTCACTCAAGCTTGCTGGCGTGGAAACAACAAGGTAAAACGCGTTTTCCCGCTGGCAAGTGAGGTCACTTGCACACGACCGTGGTGCAACGCCATGATTGCCTGCACGATCGATAATCCCAGTCCGTTGGAACTTCCCCCTTCACTGCGAGAGGGGTCAGCACGATAAAAACGATCAAACAGTTTATCAAGCTTGTCGGCTGGAATCGCGGGTCCGGCATTATCAACATTCACCAGACTGCTGTCAGAATTATGCTCGACAGAAACCTGCACTTCGCTATTTTCATCGCCGTAGTTAATGGCATTAGCCACCAGATTACTCAACGCGCGCTGAAAAAGCAGCGCATCGGCAAATACCACACCTTCTCCCTGACATTGCAGCCGAATTCCTCGCTCTTCGGCCAATCCTTCGAAATAATCGACAACCCGCAACGTTTCGCTTTCCATTGATAATGGCGTGATGGTTAAGACTGACCGCGCGTGCGAAGCGCGTGCCAGGAACAGGATATTTTCCACCATCCGCGAAATCCGCTCCAGCTCGCCCATATTATTAGCCAGCAACGTTTCATATTCTTCCGTGGTACGAGACTGATAAAGCGCCACCTGACAATGGCCCATCAGCGCGCCAATTGGCGTGCGGATCTCATGCGCCAGATCGGCAGAAAATTGATTCAGGCGCTGATAGCCATCTGCCAGCCTGTCGAGCATCTCGTTAAAGGAATGAATAAGCTGCTGCAGCTCCTGCGGCGCACCCTCTTCACTAAGACGAGTTGATAAACTGGTCGGGTGAATTTCTGCGGCTTCTTGCGCCATTTTCTGCAAGGGTCGCAGCCCACGGCGGATGACGATATATCCCAGCCCGGCAATAAGTACGTAGGCCAACAGCACGGAGGCGATAATTTCCCAGCGAAACGCCACCAGCATGCGGGATTCTCCAGACATATAATGCGCTGCCAGAATTTCAACCGTTTGCCCGTCTTTCATCTCCACGTTGGCAACGGCGAAACGAACCGGAGTGTCATCGGCCGCCAGAATATGGTGAACGCTTTTTAAAGTGAGATTTTGCCCGGCAGGAACGGCGGTAACCTCAGGCAACATCAAATGCCCAGGGTTAACGTTTATCAGCGGCGGCTGTCCCGGCAGTCTGAAACGCAAAATATCCTTTTCATTGCCGAGCATATTTTCAAACAAGCCGGGATTCTGGCTGAGCTGCGTCAGAGGGAAGCTGTTCCCCAGCAACTGACGAAAATATTGTACCCGCCCGGCAACCTGAAAGTCGGCGCGACGGACCATCTCCTTTTCCATCGCATAGTAAAGATAAAAACCAACGCTGCTTACCACCAGTGCGGCGATTAAGGCAAACAACAGCGTTGAACGCAGGGTTAATGAAAACGTTGATTTACTCATAGTCGCGCACTTCACAGACATAGCCGATACCGCGAACGGTATGGATCAGCTTGACATCATAAGGCCGGTCAATTTTACCGCGCAGGCGTTTCACCGCGACATCGACCACGTTGGTATCGCTATCGAAATTCATATCCCATACCTGAGAAGCAATCATGGTGCGCGAAAGTACCTCGCCCTCGCGGCGCATCAGCAAATGCAGCAACATAAATTCTTTATTTGTCAGCGGGATGACGGTTTCCTGACGAGTAACCTTGCGTCTGAGAACGTCGAGATGCAGGTCGGCCAGCGAGTAGGTATCGGACTCTCGCACCGTCCCGCGCCGCAGCAAGGTACGCACGCGCAGCATCAGCTCGGTAAATGAAAAAGGTTTAATCAGATAGTCGTCTGCCCCAAGCTCCAGCCCGTGAATGCGATCCTGCACTTCGTCACGGGCGGTGAGAAACAGTACCGGGACGTCGCTTTTTTTACGCAGCACTTCCATGACCTGCCAGCCATTAAGCCCCGGCAGCATGACGTCGAGAATAATTGCGTCAAAGCTTTCCTCCAACGCGATAAACAAGCCATCGGCGCCGTTTCGCGCCAAATCCACGCGATAACCCGCCTCACCCAGACCCTTTTTCAGGTAATCGCCGGTGCTGACGTCGTCTTCGATAACCAGTATCCGCATTAGTGCCTCTGTTCCCTGCTATTCTTTATAAAGTCTACCAGTTCTGAAACCAACCTTTGATGACAATATTGTCATCAACTTGTCATCAGCAGGTCCCTGTTTGTCGTCCACTCTTACTAGTATCTGCAAACAGAGTTATTCACCGGGCAGTTGTTTAAAAGGTGATGCATTTCCTGCTCTTTCCTCGATGGAACGAGCTTTGACTTCCTGTCAGTTTCTCATACGAAAATTTGGAGAGTAAAATGATTAAGTCTTCACGTCTTGCCGGTCTGCTTTTATCTTCCCTGTTAATGACCAGTGGTGCTTTCGCCGCCGATGCCAGCAACGTTATTAAACCCACCCGCGGCACGATTGATTCCGTCACGCCAACCTCATTAGTACTGACTACCCGCTCTGGCGACAAGCTGGACGTTAAATTAACCGACCAGACCAAAATCACTCAGGTTACCGAAGGCAAACTCTCCGACATCAAGGCAGATAGCTTTATTGGGACTGCGGCGGTTCCTCAAGCTAATGGCACGCTGAAGGCACTGGAAGTCCATGTGTTCGCACCTAGCCTGCGCGGCAGTGGTGAAGGTTTCAATCCTTTTGAATCTGCTGATGGCAAAATTAATACCATGACTAACGGCACTGTCGGCAAGCTGGTAAACAGCAATGGCCGCACTCTGACCGTTAAATATCAAAACGGCCAAAAAACTGTCGTGGTTCCTGACAACGTGCCGGTTGTTCTACTGGCTCCCGGCGACCGTAGCCTGCTGAAAGCGGGTGCTCACATCGTCTTGTTCCCGGTTAAAGATGCCCAGGGTGCGCTGGCAGCTCGCGGCATTGCAGCAGGTAAAGATGGCGTTACGCCACCGATGTAATCCTGCCGTCCACTCTTTATGAATAACAGCTTCAGTCCGCCTCCCTCACGTGTCTGCGTTTCAGGGCGGATTGAAGCTGGCCTCCCTCCAAGGACACGCTAATGCGTAAAAAAAGAATCCATCCCTGGCCGGTGAGAGTTTGTCATTGGGTCAATCTGTTGGTGATGATTGGCATGGTGATGAGCGGTTGGGGAATTTATAACGCTGACCCCATTTTCAGTTTCACGTTTCCGCAAAGCGCCACGCTGGGCGGTTGGCTTGGCGGTAATATCGGTTGGCACCTGGCAGTCATGTGGGTCTTAGCCGCCAACGGACTATTTTATGTGCTCTGGGGGCTGTTCAGCGGCCATTTTAAACAACGATTTTTTCCCTTTACCCCCTCCTCGGTCTGGCATGATTTCATAAATGCCCTGCGGCTGCGGCTATCGCATAAATCTAATCAATACAATGCTGTGCAGAAGCTGATGTATGTCGGCGTCTTGTTGCTGGGCTTGCTGCTGGTGTTATCCGGGCTGTCGATTTGGAAACCCGTGCAATTTAGCGGGCTTGTCTTTTTGATGGGCGGTTTTACCGTTGCCCGATATGTTCATTTTTTTGCGATGAGCGGCATTATGCTCTTTGTGATTGTTCACGTCGTCATGGTGTTACTGGTACCGAAAACCTTGCCGTCCATGATTACCGGCGGCAAAGCCGTGGCCAATAAACCAGGAGAAAGCGCCGATGACTGATGAAAAAAAGCGGCCTAAAATCATTCTCGAGCCGGATCAGCGCAAGCAGTTGGTCAATGTTCAGCGTCGCCTAATGATTAAATCTGGCTTAACTCTTGGCGCCATTTCTATGCTCACCGGCTGCAATATGCAGGACGGCGATGAAGTCGATAAGGTGTTGTGGGCCATGTCGCGCTGGAACGATCGGGTTCAGGGTTGGCTGTTCAGCGGTCAAAAGTTAGCGCAAACTTATTCGGCCGATCAGATAACCAAGCCTTTCCGCTTTAATGCTTATTACCCGGAATACAACGTGCCGGAAATCGATATTCCCAACTATCGGCTGGAGGTCTCGGGCAACGTTCAAAAGAAGGCACCCTGGACACTCGAACAGTTGCAACGTCTTCCGCAAAGTAGCCAGATCACCCGGCTTATCTGTATTGAAGGATGGAGCGCGATCGGCCAGTGGAGCGGCGTGCCGCTGAAAACGTTTCTGGAACATGTCGGGGCCGATTTGAACTGCAAATATGTCGGCTTCAAATGTGACGATCGCTATTATTCCAGCATTGATATGGCCACGGCTTTGCATCCTCAAACCATTCTGGCGCTGGATTTTGGCGGTCAACCGCTGCCACCGGACTTTGGCTATCCTTTAAGATTGAGAATGCCAACCAAACTCGGTTTCAAAAATGCTAAACACATCGGGGCAATTTTTGTCACCGATAAGTATCCGGGCGGATATTGGGAAGATCAGGGATACAACTGGTACAGCGGAATTTAAAGCGCAGTTTCATTAGCAACAAAAAAGAAAACCGCCCCTAAAGGCGGTTTTTTTGAAACTGGATGGTCGGTATTATTATGACTTAAGACCATCAAGTTTCGGCAATTAGAAGCGGTAACCAACACCAGCGATCCAAGTACCAACGTCAACATTGTGGATACGGCTCTGCTCGTAAGAGAAGTCCAGTGCCACGTTTTCGATTGGGTTGAACTGCAGACCAGCACCGTAAGCAACACCAGCATTGGTGTGACGGCCTTTCTGACGGTCAATAGATGTTGCGTCGACAACGTTTTCGAATTTACCGATGCCCACACCCACTAAGCCGTAAGCGCTGACCCAGTCATTGATACGGTAAGATGGACCTGCGGTAACACCGTAGTATTCGCCTTTCTGATAATCGTTATCACTAGGTGAGTGAGATTTGTTCAGGTAGGTCAGGGATCCAACAACGCCCCATGGGTTGTTGTCGAACTCGTAACGGTATTTCAAGTTGAAGCCGCTAGCTTTGTTCACAACGCCTTGCGCATCACCCTGAGCATAACCTACAGATACAGTGCTTTCGTTATCTACAGCGAATGCAGTTGAAGTACTTAACGCTACTACGCAAGCTAATGCGGAAAGACATGCAATTTTTTTCATAACCACCTCAAAAGAGAGAACCAAATTAACCTTCACCATTAAAATATAACAAAAAGTTCCGTGAAACTCTGCCTCGAATAAGATGTCCAATGCATCATATGGTGTAACATAAAGTTTCCAAAACCATATAACTTGCTATATTTTAAAGACTTTTATCGCTCAAAATTATAAGACAAACTTATTGAACTTTTTCATATTAGCAGATAATTCCTAATTTTTTGGATAAATATTCATCAGTTACAACAAAAAATCTGCCTTTTTTTGTCATTCGAACCAAAAAAATTCACAATCTGCTCACACTAATACTTCTAAGATTGCATCTTGCCGGTACAATGTCGGCGGTTAATTGCTCTACCTACCCTGTATGGACACAGTCCCTTGAAAAATCACTCTTTAGATAATCAGGCTGATTGCATCACTGTCGATAAACCGACTGTCGCAGCTGCAAAAATTCACAACCCGCTCATTGCCGTCGCGATGATCCTGATTGCCATGCTTTCTTTACAGGGTGGCGCCGCGTTGGCGAAATCCCTATTTCCGCTGGTAGGCTCACAGGGAGTGACCGCGTTACGCCTTGGCATGGGGTCAATAATCTTGCTGGCTTATTTCAGACCGTGGCGCTTAAAAATGCGGGGTGGCAATCTGAAATCGCTGCTGATTTACGGGCTGGCGCTCGGCTGTATGAATTATACCTTCTATTTGGCAATTCGCACGGTCCCGCTAGGAATTGCCGTGGCACTAGAATTTACCGGTCCGCTGGCGGTAGCAATGTTTTCATCACGTCGGCCAATTGATTTTGTCTGGGTGGTGCTGGCCGTTATTGGCTTGTGGTTTTTATTGCCGATTGGTCACAGCGTTTCCGGGATCGATCTGACTGGTGCATGCTTTGCCTTGATAGCGGGCGCCTGCTGGGCGGTTTATATTCTCGCTGGTCAGCGCGCGGGGAGCAGCTATGGCCCCGGCACGGCGGCCCTGGGATCAAGCATCGGCGCACTGATATTCTGTCCGTTAGGCATTATGCAGGCGCACAGCGGCCTCTTTAGCCTGGAAATATTGCCGATTGGCCTCGGTATCGCCCTTCTCAGCTCGGCTCTGCCCTATTCACTGGAAATGATGGCGTTGACCCGGCTACCGGCGAAAACCTTTGGCACATTGATGAGTATGGAACCGGCGATGGCGGCGTTTTCCGGCATCTTGTTCCTTGATGAAATGCTGACCCCCACGCAGTGGCTGGCGCTGGTCGCCATTATTGCTGCTTCTGCTGGCTCGACACTTACCGTGCAAAAGAAGGACAAGCTCCGAGCCATCAAGATGGATCCGCAGTAGAAATTGTTATTAAAATCATGATGTTGAAAAAAGATCGAAAATAACCTGCTTATTTCGATCTTTTTTTGCATCCAAAACCCGGGGCTGATTCGTATGTATTGATGTCAGGCAAACATCTTACCGACTCAACCCTAAAGGATTACATCATGAAAACATTTATCCGTACCGCTCTGTGTGCTTCTATTCTGTTCAGCACCGCGTCAATGGCTGCAATGATGTCCGATAACACCACGATGGTGGGTGGCGCTGCCATGTATCCGTCAAAAAATATCGTTGAGAATGCCGTTAACTCTAAAGATCACACTACGCTGGTCGCCGCCGTGAAAGCCGCAGGCCTGGTCGATACCCTGTCAGGTAAAGGTCCTTTCACCGTCTTTGCTCCAACCAATGCCGCTTTCGCCAAACTGCCCGCTGGCACCGTCGATAACCTGGTCAAACCTGAAAACAAGGCCATGCTGACTAGCATCCTCACCTACCACGTAGTTGCGGGTAAGTATGAGATGAAAGATCTCGAGAAATTGCTGAAAAAAGGCGGAGGCCATGCAGAGCTTAAAACCGTAAACGGTCAGGCCCTGTGGTTACTGAGCAATGGTCCACACAATATTCAGCTGAAAGATGGCAAAGGTGACGTTGCCAACATCAGCACCTACGATGTTAACCAAAGTAACGGTGTTATCGATGTTATCGATACCGTATTGATGCCTAAATAAATTCGGTCTTCTATAATGATAAGCGATGTTCCACCTGGGACATCGCCGGGGGATGCAGTACCACCGGTGTGCTGCATTCTCAAGTTTTCAGGAAGAACGAATGAAAGACAGCGCCTTTGAAAATCCATCTGGCGATGGCGAACTGCATAGGCAACTCATGCAGGCAATGGCCAGAGGGGACCGTCAGGCTTTTGAACAACTGTACCGTTTAACCTCTCCCCGCCTTTTTGCGGTCGCGCTGCGCATGCTGCGCAGGCACGCCTGGGCTGAAGAAGTCTTGCACGATAGCTATATTACGGCCTGGAATCGTGCAAACACCTACAACCCTCTGCTCAGTTCACCGATGACCTGGCTAACACATATTGTGCGCAATCGTTCGATTGACTGGATGCGCGGCAGTGATAATCAGTTGCTGGAGCTAGAGGACAGTGTTCTGGATAATCAGGACGAAGAATTCGATCAACCGCTGCGCCGTCTGCAACAGGACAGCGACGCGAAAAAACTGGCGGAATGTCTGGGGCATTTACCCTCTGAGCAAAGACAAAGCCTGGTGTTAGCTTACTACCAGGGACTCTCGCACGGCGAAGTTTCCGACCATTTGCAACAACCTCTTGGCACGATAAAAAGTTGGATCCGTCGCGCCCTGGAACATTTGAAGAGCTGCGTGGGCCTATGAAAAACAGACGCGAATATCGCGCCGCTCTGTCGGCAGAATATGCACTAGGAACCCTGCGCGGAGCAGCGCGGCTGCAATTTGAACAGCAGATGTTGCAGGATCCTGAGCTGGCGGCCGAGGTTGCCCGCTGGCAGGAAGCCTTTGCTCAGCTTGATAACCAGTTAGCGCCGGTTACACCGCCTGAATCCGTCTGGAAAAGAATACAACTGCAGTTGCCGCCTGAACCTGTGCAGGCAGCTACCCTTGCGGGCAAAGCGCCATCGCGCTTCAATCGAGCCTACATTGGCTGGGCAGTTGCCGCCTGCCTTGCTGCAGTGCTGTTGGTGCCCAAACTATGGGAAACTTCCGGCTCGAAAAGTGGGAGCATCACACCAGTGGCGGTATTAGCCAATAGCGGAACGACGCCTTCTGCGGGTCAGTGGGTTGTTATGGCAGACAATAGCAGCCAGCAATTAACCCTGACGCCACTTCACGCCGCGCAGGTTGCCAGCGATCGTAGCCTCGAGCTGTGGGTAATCCCTGCTGGGGGCAAGCCGAAATCTCTGGGCCTACTCAATGACGTTACACCTACGGCTTTGGCACTCAATGATGTTAAGGCGGATAGCGGTTCTATCCTGGCTATCAGCCTGGAGCCGAAGGGAGGTTCTCCGACAGGGCAACCTACAGGTGCAGTATTATATAGTGGTCGAATAGTGCTTTAAGCTTGTTATATAAAGGAGAGTCGCAGCTCTCCTAAAACCCCTCGTGTTTAATAACCCTCCAAACCTCCCTATTAATCTCCACCTGAAAGCAGAATAATCTTAATAATAAAATTATCCTATTTATAAATGCCAATGAAAATAACTACCATTTGGGTTTAAAAATATAATAGAAGCGAATTTATTTTCAATAAAATATAAATAAAAACAATAAGATAGCATGATTTAGCGCTGTCCAGGGTTGATATTCCCGAAAAAAACCTCAGGTTATTCAACAGTGCCGAGGTAAAAAATTGACCATGAATTGGGTCGTGATAAAGAGAAACAAGGGAATTTACCTTAAATAAAACGGTGGGTAATTTTTATTAGCTGATAGCTATAGGATTGATAGGTGATATTTTCCAACGCAATCTTCAAAGCTTGCTATACTTATTTCCGTAAACAAATACATAACGACTCACTGAAGAGGATATAAATGATGAGTACCGCTAAACTGGTAAAAACGAAATCTTCAGAACTTCTTTATACACGCAATGATGTAGACGAAAGCACCAAGCTGGATACTATCAAGATCCTCAACAAGCTGGTGGTAGAATTTATCGACCTGTCATTAATCACCAAGCAGGCTCACTGGAACATGCGTGGTGCCAACTTTATTGGCGTGCATGAAATGCTCGATGGCTTCCGTGCCGCCATTACAGACCACCAGGATACTATTGCAGAACGTGTGATTCAGCTGGGTGGTACTGCGCTGGGTACGGTGCAAGTGGTAAATGATAAAACGCCACTGAAAAGCTATCCGACCAATATTCACTCTGTGCAGGAGCATTTGAAAGCTCTGGCAGAGCGCTATGCTGTAGTTGCCAACGATACTCGTAAAGCGATTACCCAAGTTGAAGACGAAGATACCGCAGATATCTTTACCGCCGCATCTCGTGATCTCGATAAATTCCTGTGGTTTATCGAAGCCAACATCGAGTAAACAATATCAACGTTGGGCCATCGAGTGCTCATCGTTTTGACAAACTAGCGAAAAACGCGAAATGGGAGCTTCGGCTCCCTTTTTTTATCCATTCCTTCCCTAAACTCCCTCCGCACCAACACAGAGCATTTAATGATCAAATTGTCTCTCATCAGATTTTAATGCACACTCCATGCCCCATAAAAATGCACCCACCCATATTTGCAAGTAAAAATGTTAGAATAAATGCGCCATTAATGTATAACAATGTTAATAAATGCGCAGTTTTAACACAAAATTTAGTTTAGCCTAGTAACTAGCACCAAAATGGCGCTTAGCAAAAAACAAAAGCACCATAAAGGTGCACAACAAGGTGTGTTTTAGCAATTCATGCCACTGACTGGAAACTAACCTATTGAATTTAAAGTGATGTGTAAAAGTGGTATAACTTTTGCTTATCACATCACGTAACTATAAAAGGGTATGTTTTCCCACAGATAATTAAAGGAAATTGCATTTATGAAGTCGATGTTAAAGGTTTCCCTGGCCGCACTGACGCTGGCCTTTGCAGTAAGCACGCACGCAGCAGAAGAAAAACTTATCGTTGCTACAGATACCGCATTCGTCCCTTTCGAATTTAAACAAGGTGACAAATACGTTGGTTTTGATATCGACCTGTGGGCTGCTTTGGCAAAAGAAATGAAAGTTTCTTATACCCTTAAGCCTATGGATTTTGACGGTATTATTCCCGCTTTGCAGACCAAAAACATCGACCTGGCTCTGGCCGGTATTACCATTACCCCACAGCGTGCACAAGCTGTTGATTTCTCTGATGGTTACTATACCAGCGGTCTGATCACCATGGTGCAATCCAGCAACAAAGACATCAAAAGCACCGCTGACCTGAACGGTAAAGTCGTTGCCGTTAAAAGTGGCACCAGCTCTGTTAACTACATTGCAGCTAACCTGAAGCCGAAAGACGTTCGCCAGTTCCCGAACATCGACAGCGCCTACATGGAGCTGGGTACAGGCCGCGCTGATGCCGTTCTGTTCGACGCACCAAACATTCAGTACTACATCAAGACTGCCGGTCACGGTAACTTTAAAACTGTAGGTCCAGCCGTTGCGGGTCAGGACTACGGCGTCGCCTTCCCGAAAGGCAGCCCACTGCGTGATAAAGTGAACACAGCCTTGAAAACCCTGCGCGCTAACGGTACTTACGCTGCAATCTATAAAAAATGGTTCGATGCAGAACCTAAATAATCGACGTATTACGATATAGAACCTGCCAATAATGGTTTGAGCTATATCACCGGCCCTGAGTGAATTTCACCAGGGTCGGCTTGTTTTTATTTATCAGGAGATTAATCCATGCAGTTTGACTGGAGCGTTGTTTGGGCCGCTCTTCCTATCCTTCTAGAAGGCGCCAAGATGACCCTGTGGATTTCTATCCTGGGTTTGGTCGGCGGCGTAATTATCGGCGTCATTGCTGGCTTTGCGCGCGCATTTGGTGGAATCATCAGTCGCAATATTGCTCTTGTATTCATTGAGCTTATTCGTGGCACCCCTATTGTTGTCCAGGTAATGTTTATCTATTTTGCCTTGCCGATGATGATCAGCGGTCTGCGTATCGATCCGTTTACCGCTGCCGTAGTAACAATTATTATCAACTCCGGTGCCTACATTGCCGAGATTACTCGTGGTGCCGTGCAGTCCATCAACCGTGGCTTTAACGAAGCGGGCCTGGCGCTGGGACTTTCTCGCCGTGCCACACTGCGTTACATCATCATGCCTTTGGCCCTGCGCCGCATGTTGCCACCGTTGGGCAACCAATGGATCGTCAGTATCAAAGATACTTCGCTGTTTATTGTTATCGGCGTAGCGGAACTTACTCGTGAAGGTCAGGAAATCATTGCCGGCAACTTCCGTGCGATGGAGATCTGGAGTGCAGTTGCCGTTATCTATCTGATCATCACGCTGGCACTGAGCTTTGCGATGCGCCGCTTAGAACGCAAATTGAAAATTTTATGATTGAATTTAAAAACGTTTCCAAACACTTTGGTAAAACCCAGGTGTTACACAATATCGACCTGAACATCAATCAGGGCGAAGTGGTGGTGATTATCGGGCCTTCTGGTTCAGGTAAATCGACCCTTTTACGCTGCATCAACAAGCTGGAAGAAATCACCTCAGGCGATTTAATCGTCGATGGCCTGAAAGTTAACGATCCTAAAGTTGACGACCGCCTGATCCGTCAGGAAGCGGGCATGGTATTCCAGCAGTTTCACCTGTTCCCGCACATGACGGCACTGGAAAACGTGGCTTTTGGCCCAATCCGCGTGCGCGGTGCGAGCAAGGATGATGCACAAAAACTGGCAAAAGAACTGCTGGCCAAAGTCGGACTTTCAGAAAGGGCGCACCACTACCCTTCCGAGCTTTCAGGCGGCCAACAGCAGCGTGTGGCGATTGCCCGCGCGCTGGCAGTCAAGCCTAAGCTGATGCTGTTTGATGAGCCAACCTCTGCGCTAGACCCGGAACTGCGCCACGAAGTACTTACCGTTATGAAGGATCTGGCGGAAGAAGGCATGACGATGGTTATCGTGACCCACGAAGTCGGTTTTGCCGAGAAAGTGGCCTCGCGCCTGATCTTTATTGATAAAGGCCGCATCGCCGAGGATGGTCCTCCGGCCGAGTTGATTGCCAACCCGCCAAGCGAACGTCTGCGCGAATTTTTACAGCACGTTTCCTGATAAAAAAGGCCTCGAAAGAGGCCTTTTTCTTGTAATATCAAAAATTACGCGGCTACTCCTCAAGGTTTAGACAGTTTCATTCCATAATGTATTGGCAACACCTGGGATCCAGCCTTCATTTGAGGTATGAGGATAAATACAGATGTATTTAATGCCCTTATACAGAACTTTGTCACCTTTGCTGTAAATATGGCCGCTCACCACCCATGTCGGATAATCACCAGGCGTAGGCTCAGGTTTTACATGGCCCGATTTAACTACGGTAAGAATGAAGCGCTGTTTTTCTGAGTCCACACCTTTAGCATCTTTCACAACAAGTTCGAAAGAATAATCGGTTGATGTGTCAACTTCAGGTGCTGTGATTTCAATAACGTCTGCTGTGGTCGTGGCACTTACAATGCCCGCTGGCAGAGTCCATTGATAGGACAACTTATCGCCATCTTCATCGCTTGAAGTCTGCGCAGATAATTGCACAACCGATCCTGAAGTCACTCGCAGAGCAATATGCCCTTTTGGTGCATGATTGGTTTTTTCTGTTTCATCTGTTTGATCAGTTTGATCAGTTTGTTCTGTTTCATCTTTATCGTTCTTAGGGTCAACATTGATGCCCTTGAAATAGAAAGGTTTCATATCAATGACTTGTGTTTCAATCTTGCAGCCCATCCCTTCTCTCGCGGCATTCACCAGCACACCGTTGTCCTGATCGATTGTCCAGGTAAAAATAGCCCCTAGGTTATGTTTCACAACATACTCACCCTTGGCTTTTACTGTACGTGGAGAATCGATGGACAAAAACAGTTTGCTCTCCGGGCTATAGAGATAATCGGCATCAGCAATTTGATCGGTGTAGACATTAAAGCCGTTACGACCACACTGGTTTTCAAGATCCAGGTAGTTGTAAAGTAGATCACCCCAAACTGTGGTTCCCGATTGCAGAGTACCTGTGGTGAGGGTTTCCTGGATATCGTACAACCCCTTCAACGGCGAAAAACTCTCAATTTCGGCATTTTTGGCATTGCGCGAATATCCAGCATAGCCAATATTAATCCGCTCAGAAGGAATACCTTGCTCAATAAGGTAATTAATAACCGTCTCGACAGAATCGCCTTCAGGCTCTTTTGGCAAAAGATTAGTATGATGGTTTAGTTCCGGCGCCCACGGTGTGCCGAAGAAATCATAGGTCATCAAATTAATGCCATACAGACCAACGGCCAGTAATTCTTTGATTTTGGAATGAACAATTTTTGCTATTACCGCTGCAGCCGCAATACTAATTTTGACGTCAGAACGGCCAGCTAAATCTAGCTGCTCACGCAGTTCTTTAATCAACAGAACATAGTTGCCTCCATCTTCCGGGCCATAGGGGTTCTCATTACCTTTGTCATTCGGGTATTCCCAATCAATATCAATTTCGCTGAACATGGGGAACTGTTTAAATAGCTTGACCACACCAAGAGCAAAAATTTTACGGCTTTCTGAACTAGCGGCGAGTTCGTGGAATATATTACTCATCGTCCAGCCGCCAATACTCATGGACAGCGCCAGATCATGGCCTACATTTTTGGCTTTTTGTTGGAAATCACGCAGCCCACCGAGTATTCCTTTAGCGTTTTCCTGTGTGACTGTGGCAACGTCTATCTGTCGCCACTCTTCAGGCTGGGCACAGTTACGGTAGGCCTGGAAATCTCCCCAAGGGTCTAAAAATAGTGGTTCATATTTATTTTTATTTTGTACTGGAGCTGCGGCATTAATGACATCCACTTTATCTCCCTGATCGCCATAAATGCCGACAAAACCAAAAATGATTTTATCAAAAGCCGTTAGTGATAAATTAGCGAGGTCATAACCGGCGCCGCGGTCAGCTTTACCAAAATTGTTATCTAACCGACCGTCATATTGTGACCAGTCGGTATAATAACCAAATACTTTAGGCTTACCCTGAACTTGATATTTATTATAAACAGGTTTCATCACTCGACTCGAAGTATAGCTGTAATTACCAACCTGAGTTTTAGGATCAAAGTTATCCATTTCATACGATTTTTCTGTATGTGCATCTTTTTGAATCAGTAAACTGTTAACTAATTTATCGTTCATTTATTCTTTTCTCTTTTATATTCTTGGATAATATTTTATTTACCAACAGACATTTCAACTCTCTGCTGTGGCGTGTTTAAAACTAACCCTATTGTGTGAGGGTGTATATTTCAAAAAATGGAATACATCTTACAAAAAACAGTTGAGGCTATATGTAATTAATTCTAGCCACTCAAAAATCTTGGCATCTTTAATAAAATTGGCGCATAAACATCACCTTTTATAATTAATTTTTTAATTTATAAAACATCAACCCTTCTTGAAAAGAGAAACAAAATCGTTGATGTTATTGCCGATAGCTTTTAATATTTTCACACACAGCGCAGCAGAAATCATGGCGCCAAAGGACGTCTCAGCGACAACAGAGCTTGGGGTTATTGCAGAAAGGAAATTAGCTGCAAACTCAGCTGATATAACCCCAAACATAAATGAAATTATAAATAAAGTTATTTTTTTTGACTTAGATAGAAACTTCCCCATATAGACATAGTAAATTGCCCCAGTCGATGCCCCCAGAACGACGCCGAACCTAGACATTAAATGTAAATTCAAATAAGATAACATATGATTTAATATCATAATAAACGTATGGTTCACTTTATTACCCCGTTAGCCGACAAGAATTTCTCGGCCTGAATTTAAAATACTCACCCCTTGATTTTAAAATCATGCTTGCACTTTTTCACCATTAAACCAGAAGCAAATAAACTGTCGTTCTCTGCCTCTGATTTATTCACTTATGTAAAAAATTTATTTTAATGTGTCACTGAAAGTTAGTGGTTGATCCCTATAGGCATTAAGTTTATCTCCCACCCAAGCTGTATCAGCGGCTGTACACGCCAATGGCGGAACAATACCCAACGTAGAGCCGCCACCAAGGAGAACTGCAAAGATTCCCTGCTTAGCAAAATCTTTATACGCCGGTTCTGAAACATCGAATGTTCCTTTGCGTGTATACATGACCCCTGGCGTTGCGCCTACTTGTGCTGCAGTTGCAGGGGCATTTTTAATAAAATCAAATTCACGAATCGTCGGATGGATATTTTTTACATCAGCTCCCAATGCGACATCACCAAACAAGTAATTAGCACTAGAACCCCAATGTTGTTGATTGAAATTATCGTCTACCTTGTCTGTTACTAAAGGCGTACGGCTGGCAGGGATCTGCCACGGCATTACAGGGCAGGTAAGTTGTTCACTTACTTCAGCACAAAAATCATAGAATCGACGCCATTCGTGTGGGCCGTAGCAGTAGCTATTAACATAGGAGCGGACAGTAAGATCATCAGCCTCGTAGCGATCGATTGCCAGGAAATCCGGGCAATACTCGCCCTCATAAATCTGCAACAACTTAAGATAATCTGCAGTATCCTTTGCTGCTTTCTGTGGCGTCATTGAACCTTTATTATCATAAATCCATATCGAACTTCCGACACCCCAAAGGTTAATCTGCCAACCAAATGTTACCGCTGGAGCAATTGTGCGAACCAGCCAGTTTACGCTTTGAACATATCCTCCAACATTATCTTCAATAACCTCAGGGATTTGCAGATTGATATTCCAATGCTTCAACGCATCGCTCAATGGACCGCGAACAGGCATAGGGGTTTCTCTGGTAATTTTGTTTTTTTGACACTCACCGAGAAAATCAGGATTTACGATAAAACCAGCAGGTACGGGATGCGCAGCATCCTGTTTATTTTGTGCCGTAGTCAATGCCAAAATAAAATTACCAAAACAGTGCATATGAGCATCTTTATTACTCAGACCCGATATGCCGCCACCGGATAATTGCACTGTGTAGGAGATCATGACGGGTAAAACATTGCCGTCTGCCGGTAATTCATTTTCTATGGTGCGCGCTAAATTAATCGAATTCACTGTAGCATCATCTTTGGAAAGAAACTCATTAGGATTGCCATCTCCGCCAGTACCTGCATATTTAAATATTGAAGAGGTGCGGGCATGAACCAGTAAGTCTTTATTATTGCCTTCGAACGTAACACACCCGCCAAAGGAAAGGTAGTCAGGAAAACCACGTACTGATAAATTAGCCGAGGGTTTTATTTCAATGTTAAGTATGTTTTCAGAAGTAGTATTTACGACCAGTGATTCATAACTCTTAACGACATACAATACTTTATTATCAATGAAGTTTTCGATAATAACCTTGTAGGCACCCGGTATCACCGCTAAAGGAAATATAATGGTTTTGTTCTTAATTTCAATATCCTGTACATAATTCATTTCATCTGATAATAACCGGATAGTGATTTTCTTCTCAATTTTTACTTTTGTACTAACTTCGATGTTCAATTTTTGCAAAGAGGTTGGTTTTACGTCAGTGCACTCCATCATATCATGCGTAATAACATGGCTAATCAGATTACTGTTTAGTTTCAATATTGGAACATTAAAAGAGATATTTTTATTGTTGAGTTTAAATGGCGTGATGTATGTGGATAAATCACCTTCAGGGCTGATATATCGAATATTAGTTGACTTTCCTGCTGCTGTATCAAAATTATGTGTTTGCTCTCTTGTTTTAAGGGTTACATGTAATTTCTCGTTACCCACTTCTTCCGCTTTTTCAATTTTTAAGTCTACTGCGCTGAAATAATTTACCTTCCCAAAAGTGACATCGACCTGTGAGGTTTTCCCAGCAATAACATCTGCAAACGGTGGACTAGCAACAACAGAAACTACAGCAGTAGCCTCTTTATTTTCCAGCGTTTGCGCTTCTATTGTGTATCTACCAGACAGTAAACTGACCTGCTGTTCTTTTCCTGGATTTAATTCAACGTTCTGAATAATTTCTCCATAGCTTAATTTCAAAGCAGGTTTTATATTATTCAGTTTTTTCGCATCGGGTGAGGTAGCACAATTAAAGTTAATTGTTCCTTCCGTTGTGGGAAAATCATCCGCGATAATGTTTATTTTTGTACAACATACTGGGAGCATGTCGGGTAAAAGAGAGGTCGTCGCCTGGGGTGCATCAAAAGGAATGGTAATGCAATCTTTAACTGATAAAGAGAACTTTTGGCCAGATACAGGCTTTAAAGCAATCATAACGGAAACATTTTCATCATCGATAGGTTGGTTTTTAACCTCACTGCTGAATGCCATCCAGGGCACAGTACTAATTTGTAATGCCGTGCTCGCAGGTACGGGAGCAATAAAATGAAAAGACAAAAAGGATTCTGCATTAACCGCCGAACCATCATCGTTACGGATATTAGATATTACAACGGTGCCATAATAATTAGTAATTCCAGAACTCACTTTTGCGTCATAGAGAATAGCCATAGGTATTTATCCAATTAGTGAAATTATATTTTTTGCAACATTTTCATTGCATGGATACAATGCCACCCATACCAAATTAACGATATTTCAATTACTGTTTCTCACATTCTAACAATTGAAATGCAAGATTATAAATACTTATGCCATATTTACTCATCCCCTAATACCAAAAGTGATAAACCTTTCAATAGCATCATCATTAACTGAAAACCCTACTCATAATTAGTCAGCAAATAAAAAATAAAATTAATTATTCAAATTAAAATTAATAAATTTTAAAAGCCAGCAAAAAAAGTACTGCTTGATATTAAGTTAACGCCGAAATTTAATTTAATAAAATGAATAGATTTTTTATTTAAATAAACCTATAAAAAACTGTAACGACAACATCTCTGTTTTAAAAATTATTCTTTTTGCTTGTGTAAACTTTCAGGACATTACAACGTATGAGGTTTAAGCAATGATTAGTAAACGATTAAAATCATTTATTGTAACTGTCCAGGAAGGGACGATAGCGAAAGCAGCCGAGAAACTGTTTACCACTCCCCCGCCATTAAGTCGGCAAATAAAGCTTTTGGAAAGCGAACTGGGGATTAGTCTTTTCACCCGCAGTAATGCGGGGATGAAGCTAACAGAAAAAGGGAGTGACTTTTATCAAAAAACACTTCAGGCTTATGACTTACTGTTGAGCTTTTCAAAAAATAAAAATGTCAGAAAAACACGTGAAATCGTTGTAAATAATTTACCTTGTATGCACATTTACTCTTTATCCGACTATCTTTCACATAATTCAAATATAGTTTCTTCTTATACCTCAAATAGCTCTCCCGATATTGTCATATCAAGCAGCCCTATAAATGATGACGGCAAGCTTCAATTCGTAAAGAAAGTCTCAGCCACTATGAATCTTGTTTCAAAAGAAATCAATTTGGATGATAACGATAATTACAAAAAACTGCCTTTTATCCAAAGTTCACGCTTAATGAAATATTATGGGATTAATAATTATCTGAGCTCTCTTGAAGAGCAAGGTTTTACCGGCGGCATCATTATTAATGATTGTTTTTTAGCACGAGTTGAGTCGGTTCTTTCAGGAAAAAGTCTCGCCATTATATCTGAAGATTTCTTTTGCTCTTCGTATGCTAAAAACATGAACATAAAAAGCATTTTAGGCGTGGAGTTTTTGATGGGGTACTGGATTTACAAGTCGTCTGCGAATATCAATTGCGACGACATTCTCACTTATTATGAAAACAAAGCAGGGTCTAAACTAGTCGCAGCGGAGTAAAAATTCTGACTGACCAAAAAACATGGCATGAGTAATATTGTAAGCTATCTCTAAAGCTGCTCTCAGGCGGCTTTTTTTCACAAATGACATAAAAAACCCCAGAAAAATGTTAATTAATCTGGGGTAATTATTAAAATTTCAAAATTAATTTATGCCCAACGCTTACCCGCCCAGGCTTTTTGCTGTGACGGTGTCAGGAAGGTCCAGGCTACAAAGCGGCTGACTTTCTGCCCCTGTGCCATTTCAACGGTGCGTACGTTGGTCGCGCCCGCTTCTTCCAGCGCATCATAGATAAGAGGCAGGGTCGTTTTCTTGGATACCAGTACGGTATACCAAAGGCAGTTATTTCCTTTGGCAGCACTCTCTTCAACCATACGCGTCACAAACGCCTCTTCCCCACCTTCGCACCACAGCTCATTATGCTGACCGCCAAAGTTAAGCTCTGATTTGTCACTGCGACGATCTAGTCCAAGGTTCTGGCGCTTACGCTGGCTGCCTGCCGCCGCTTCTTCCGCCGAGGCGTGGAAGGGTGGATTGCACAACACGGCATCGTAGCGTTCATCATGACGGATGATGGTGTCAAAGATGCGCGGCGGCTTAGCCTGCAAACGGAAACGCACCTGATTGGTCAACAGCGGATTAGTGGCGACGATTTTTTTCGCCGCCGCCATAGACACTTCGTCAATCTCACTGGCAGTAAAACGCCAGCCGTATTCGCGCAGGCCTACGATGGGATAAATACAGTTGGCACCCACGCCTATATCCAGAATCGCGACGTTTTTACCCTGTGGGATCACGCCGCCGTTGCTGGTCGCCAGCAGATCTGCCAAGTGGTGAATATAGTCTGCACGGCCAGGGATAGGCGGACACAGGTAATCTGCCGGAATATCCCAGTTTTCAATCTGATAGAAATGGCGTAACAGCGCACGGTTCAGCGCCTTGACTGCCTGAGGATCGGCAAAATCAATCGACAAATCACCCCATTTGTTTTCAGCAACAAAGGCTTCTAATTCGGGACTGCTGGCAATCAGGGCAGGAAAATCATAGCGGCTACGATGGCGATTTCGCGCGTGAAGCCCGCTTTTTTCCTGCGGGAAAACTATCTTTTTATCCTGCGGAATCGCTTTCTTTCTTTCCACCTGAATGACTCTCCAATATCAATGTTAAGCTTACCCGACAACGTGAGCGGAGTGTTACACCGCCTGAGTCGGGAAAAATTCTGCCGCGTAAGATAACACAAACCGATGTTCTTGACTGTGGGCATCACACAGAAGGCCACTGTAAATCCTGTCAACCTTAGCTAAGCTGTTGAGAAACGTCCCAATGGCAGTTTCATAAATTGTCATTAGGTGAAAAGGTAATCGACCCCAAAGGTGAACTATGAGCTCTGACGATCGCTATTTCTATGAACCCGCCAAAGGACATGGCTTGCCACACGATCCGCTTAACGCGATAGTCGGGCCAAGGCCAATTGGCTGGATAGCCTCGCGCAGCGCCAAAGGCCAGAGAAATCTTGCTCCTTATAGTTTCTTCAACTGCTTTAATTATCGTCCACCGATCATTGGTTTCGCCAGCAGCGGCTGGAAAGACAGCGTGGCGAATATCGTCGAGACCGGGGAATTTGTCTGGAATCTTACGACTCGCAGTCTGGCCGTAAAAATGAATGAAAGCTCGGCCTCGCTGGAACATGGACGCGATGAATTTGAATTTGCGGGTCTGACACCTGTAGCGGGAAATATTGTGGCAGCCGATCGCGTCGCTGAGAGCCCGGTAAATTTTGAGTGCAAACTCTCTCAGTGCATTCAGCTACAAAGTGCTGCGGGTGAGAAAATCGATACCTGGCTAGTATTAGGCGAAGTGGTTGCTGTGCACATCGCCCGCCATTTGCTTAATGAAGAAGGCATTTATCAGACGGCGCTGGCCGAGCCAGTATTACGCGCCGGTGGCCCTTCTGCCTATTATTCAATTTCTGAAGATTTACGTTTCGATCTGATAAGGCCCGATGCTCGTTAGTCTCGCATCTCGCGTTATGACCTCTCCCATCACGACACGGATGAGAGAGGCCTTTTGAACACGCGTTTTTTATCAGACTTTATTTATGCAAATAGGTCTGTTCAACAAAATCGGCAAAGTCCTGACACATGGCATCGTCGCCCTCGGCGTTATCTGCCAGCACGCGCTTGCCGTCAACAACCTTGATATGCACCTTGAGGTCAAAATCGGCTGGCGGCTGTTCGCGGGTGGCCGCTTGAGCGATAACCTGCTGCGCCTCCTGCCATGCATTTTCCACCGTCTGATTACAGGCAGCGGCCAAATAGTCAGGATTAAATCCTTCACCGGTCAGGCTTCGCAGTGTCTCGTCGTGACTCACGCTGTTGCCCGGCGTCCAATAATGCTTCGCCAAATCTGGACCGATAGCCGCGTTGTCGGTCAGATAACCATCACGCTTGAGGAAAAAGGCGCGGGTTTGTTCCACCGCCATCAATGCCAGCAGATATCCTTGATAAGAGCAGGCAGACTCCAGCGACAGTAGATGCGGCACGGCCAGCGTTGGCCGCGGGCTTCCGGTCACGCCAAGAATGTGCGTCTCGACATCACGGGCCAGCGCAGTAATTGCCTCTGGGGTGCACTTGTCTTCAGGCCATTGATACAGCTGCCACTCGAAATAAGGCATGAGAAGAATATGGCGTTCGTTAAATGCACGCATCGGTTGGCGCGCCGCGATGCTTGCCTGAATCAGCGTATCCGGGACCGATTCGCCCTGCTCATTCTTCGCGTAACGTTTCAGCCAATCGGCATCATCTAGCAGGCTATCACAGAACATAGACTGTGTTTCAGCATAGGCCATCGAGGTCGGCGGGAACTCCATCGAGAAACAAGGCGCATTCTGGCGGATGTTGGCAAAGTGCGCTGCATGGCCGCCCTCATGGAACAGCGTCGTTAAACCCGTTGCGCCACTTCCTATCTGATCAGGCTTTGCCAGGCTGGTGAAGTTAATCACCGCAGGCACCCATTTTCCCTGATCGACGAAAGGCGGCACGGGCCCATGCATAAAGCCGTTCTCGTATTTCCCTTCGCGAACCAGTAAATCGAGCTGCATTTCTGCGCCGTTGAAACCGATATGCAGACGTTTGAAGCTGTTAATCCAGCGGCTCAACGAGTCAGCGAACGGGAAGTAGGGATCCAGCTGGCGCGTTACATCACCGGCACTGGCATAGCGAATGTTCCACGGCAACAGCGCCGTGTCCCCTTCTCTGGCAACCAGTTCGTTGAGGCTGCGAACGTTGGCTTCGCGGGTCTGCTCTTCAAAGCGATCTAGGATGGTAAAGAGCTGCTCCGGGCTCATCTGTTCGGTTTTATTTACTTTGTAATCAAAGTAGTTGCGATACCCCTGCTGGCGCGCAAAGCGGTTACGCAACGCGATAAGTTCAGGGAAACCATTTTGCAGCAGCCATTGCTCCAGTTCACGAAGTGCGACCTGAGAACTGCGGCGATACTCTTCATTTTCATTGGTCGCCTGATTAGTCAGCAGCTCCCCGAGAGAGGCATTGACCAGCTCGCCCTTGCTGTTGGTATGCATCAGTTTGTGCTGTTTGCGTTTGCCGTACAGCGTCGATTCTGCCTGAATGATTTCGTCGAGCAGCGCCTGCGCCGCAGGATCCTCAATCGCGTTGCAATCAAAGAAACGATACCAGCCGCGCAGGCCGGTCAGTAATAATTCCTGCGCTTCGCCTTTTGGCTCGGCTTCAACTGCGGCAATGTGCTCACGCAGTTCGGCCAGTCGCGCCGGATTGGAAATAAAACGTTTAAACGCAGTTTCAGCTGTGGAGAACTTACTGGAAACATCGTCGTCTCCAGTGCCCATATAGTTCTGCCAGAACAATTCTTCTTTAGTTTTATGTACCTTCAGGTAGTCGTGATTCAGTGCGTTGAAGTATTCCTGAGACTGTTTCATAGCATCCTTCCTGGCTGAAAATAAAAGAGATTATTTTTGAGTGTAAATACTGACCCTGGGTCTGTCGACTGCGCGAGAGCTAAAATAGCTGCTCTATTAACATTAGCGCTTCTGTCATATCTTCGGCCAGTTCCGTTGCCACCAGACAGCAGGCCAGCTGATTCAAAAGAGCCTGCGGCACAGCCACCCTGGCTTCAAGACAGTCTTTGATCCACTCGGCAGTGGTTTGGGCATCTTTGGCCGCGGGCAGATTTTGTTCGCTGAACTCCTGGCGCTCGAGCAACACTTTTTGCTCGCCGAGGCCAATAAGGTGAACCGGTGCGCTCCGTAGCGGGTTAGCATACACTTCGCCCTCTGTCCCTTGCGAGAGCAAGGCTCGACCACCGACATCATTGAAGAAAGAGGTGACACGCTGAATATATTCCGGATGGGAGACGCTAGCCAGACGCAATACAGGTTGCTCAACAAACGGCGTTGCCAGCTTGGCTAAAGTATGGCTGCTGTTTCGCACGCCCATTTGCCAGCGCAACTGAAGCTGTTGATCGATGGGGGGACAAAGCACAGAAACCGGAATAAACACCGGGCCGCGCCCCTCATTCAGCATCGTCTGCGCCTGCCCGGCAGAATCGGCTGACTGAATACCCAGAGTCTGGAAAATTTCGTAGCTGGTGACGCGGCCGGGATCAGAGGTGACACCGTGCACCACCACCGGCAGGCCCAGGCGATGCAATAAAATCGCCAGCAGCGGAGTGAGATTGGCCTGTTTGCGCGCACCGTTGTAGCTGGGGATCACTACCGGCATTGGACGTTCAGCGGGAGCCTGCAGTTTGAGAGTCTGCTCCTCCATGGCCTGATAAAATCCCAGCATTTCCTGCTCGGCTTCACCCTTGATACGAAAGGCAATTAATAAACCGCCAAGCTGCAAATCGGGTACTTCGCCCGCCAGCATCAGACGGTAGAGCGCTAAAGCCTGTTCCTTGTCGAGATCACGGGCATGATTTTTACCGCGTCCGACTTCTTTAATAATTTTTGTAAAATCCATGGTTCTTTCCTCACCTGCGAATGACTCCAGCATAACCCAGCCAATGGCGGGGAGAAACCTTACTGTTATCACGGCAGATGAGGAAAACCGAACTAGCGTTTGCGGCGCGCCCTAACTACTTTGGTTTTAGTCAGCGGAACATATTTTCCGAAACCCGGCTCCGGCATTTCGCGCTGCTCGATAGGGAAAACCGGCAGCGCGGCCAGTAGTCGAGAACCATAGTTTTTGGTGATCAAACGGCGGTCATAAATGACGATTTCGCCGCGACACTCGTGGCTGCGAATCAGCCGACCAACCTGTTGAATCAGGTTAAAAGAGGCACTCGGCAGGCTCTGCACTTCAAACGGATAGCGTTTCAGCGTTTTTAACCACTCGCCTTCGGTGAGGATCACCGGACTGTCGATCGGCGGGAAAGCAATCTTGTGGATATGCACCTGCGTCAGCAGGTCACCTTTGAGATCCAGCCCTTCGGCAAAGGACTGCAAGCCAACAAGGACGCTGACCTTTCCGGCCTCGACGCGCTGACGGTGCTCTTCAACCAGTCGATAGCGCGGCTGATCGCCTTGCACCAGCAAGGTTAATCGCAGATCCGGCATCAGCTCAACAAATTGCTGCAATGCGCGATTACTGGCAAATAGCACCAGCATGCCGCGATGTTGCTTAGCCGCCAGCTCGGCACGGAAGAAATCGCTCATCTCCTGAATGTGCTGCGCTTCGTTGGCCATTAACGGCTCGCTGCGCATCTGCGGGATAACAATTTTTCCCTGCTCAACGTGGTTAAACGGCGAGTCCAGGCTAATAAACACATCCCCAGCCCTCTCGTTCAGGCCGCTCATCTCCTGAATACGTGAAAAACTATTCAACGAGCGCAGCGTCGCCGAGGTCATGACCACGTGCGGCACTTTTCGCCATAGCATTTTCTCCAGCTGTTCGCTGACGCGGATCCCGACACAGTGAAACACCAGGTGGGTCTGATTATCGTAATATTCGCGCGTCACCCATTTGCCAATCGGCGCATTCGAGGCTTTGTCCAGCGCCGCCAGACGCCAAAGTTTGGTCATGGTTTCCAGATAACCCAACATCCTGCTCATCTGCAAAATAGCGCGATGCAGTCGCAGCACATCATGCTTACCGGTTTTTTCGCTGAGATCGTTGAGCATAAATTCTGCCAAACCGCGTAACGCATCGCTCAGCTTGAATTGACGGGCGCAAAGCTCGGTCAGTTCCGGCGGCAGAACGCCCATTTCGAAACGATACTCCGCCTCAGGCTCGTTCGGCGGTAAAAACTGATTAACCTGTTGCTCAATCAGCAGCAATAGCTCGCGCATTTCGGCGGTATGATTATGCAGACGTTCGGCATTAGCCAGCGGTGGCGGATTCTTTGGCGTGAACAGTGCCAGGCATTGTTCAAACTGGCGGACAAAATTGTCCAGTTGCAAATGATTCCACACCGCCGTGATTTCGGCATCGACCTCAAGAGCATCGCGCGCCACGTCGGGCAAATGATGGCCTTCGTCGAGCACCAGCAGCAAGTCTTTAGCATTCGGCAGCACCGACTCGGACTCCAGCGCGGCCATAACCAGCGCATGGTTAGTGACCACGACATCAGCGCTTTCTATCTCTTTGCGCGCGACAAAATAGGGGCACTCGCGGAAATAATGGCAATTACGCCCCAGACAGTTGGCTTTGTCGGTGCTGAGCTTCAGCCACAGCGCGTCCTGAATAGTCTGCTTGTAATGATCGCGCAGTCCGTCCCACTCATAGCGGTTTAGCGCTTTTTCGAGGGTCGAGCAAAACTGTTGCTCTTCGCCGCTTGAAGGAGCCAGCTCGTCCCCCAAAAACAGACCGAGGTCGCCCTGCGCGTTTTCGGTACTCATCATTGACAGGTTGCGCGGGCAAACATAGCGCCCACGGCCAAACGCCCCGGTAAATTTGAGGTCGGGGATGATTTTCTTAAGCAGCGGCAGATCCTTACTGAAGATCTGGTCCTGAAGCGCAACGTTGGCGGTGCTGACCACCAACGGCTTTTCTTCTGCCCGACTGACGGCAATTCCGGGAATGAGATACGACAGGGTTTTCCCTACGCCGGTAGGCGCCTCTATCGCGAGGTGTCGAGCGGAATCACTGGTAAATGCCTTTGCGACCTCGGCAATCATCTGACGCTGAGGAGCACGGGAGATAAAATCCGGAATTTGCTGCTGTAGGGCTTTGTACCACTGGCTTATCTGATCTTTTACTGCGGAGGACAGCGCCATGCATCTCTTATCGTTTTCATAGGATAGGGCTATTGTCCCACACTCGCCTGCTCACGTCAGCCGCAAATTAAATAGCGACGACCATTATTAGCTAGCTTATTAAAATCATTAAGTTAAAAAACTAAAGTTCTTATTTTGATGTCATAAATTGATCACATAGATAGGTTAAAAAACTCACGCCGTAAAAATTCCCACGCATAGATGAGAATAACGGCATACATGATGACTAGCGTCCATAAATTAAAATTTGTTGTTAACAAAAACAGGGTTAAAAAATGAAACGTAATATTCTGGCAATATTAATCCCATCATTATTAATTGCCTCCAGCGCACACGCAGCGGAAATTTATAATAAAGACGGAAACAAGCTCGACTTTTATGGAAAAGTAAAAGCAGAACATTATTTTTCGGATTCAAGCAGTAATGATGGCGACCAGAGTTATGTGCGTTTTGGCTTTAAAGGCCAGACAAAAATTAATGATTTTATGACCGGTTATGGCCAGTGGGAATATCAAGTCGCCGATAACGTTTCAGAAGCACAGGGTACCAGTACAGGCACCAAAACTCGAATCGGCTTTGCCGGTCTGAAATTTAGTCAGTATGGATCCTTCGATTACGGCCGTAATTATGGCGTGCTTTATGACGTGGCTGGCTGGACGGATATGTTCCCGGAATTCGGTGGTGATGGTTACACCAAGGCCGACCGTTTTATGACCGGCCGTGGCAATGGAATGGCGACCTATCGTAATCGCAATTTCTTTGGCCTGATTGACGGTCTGAACCTGGCGCTGCAATATCAGGGCAAAAATGATGACAGCAGCTCGCGTACTGCTTCAACCTCTAATGGCGATGGATACGCAGTTTCTGCAACCTATGATATCGGTGCAGGTATCAGCGCGGGGGGTGCGTATACCTCTTCCGATCGCACCAATACGCAAGCTAATTCAACTCTGGGCAAAGGTGACAAAGCCAACGCCTGGAATGCCGGCCTGAAATATGACAATAACGGCGTTTATTTAGCGGCTATCTATGCTCAGACCGAACGTATGGTGGGAATTTCTGTTCCAGCTGGCGTATCGAGCCTGACTAATTCCGCAGTCAGTGGTTATGCTGATAAAACTCAGACCTTCGAAGCCGTTGCACAATATCAGTTTGACTGGGGTCTGCGCCCATCTTTAGGTTATGTACAGACTAAAGCAAAAGATATTGAAGGCGTGGGCGATGCCGACCTGATTAAATATATCGACCTGGGAACAACATATTATTTTAATAAGAATATGTCTACCTTCGTAGATTATAAAATTAACCGCCTCAACAAGGACAATAAATTGGGCTTAAATAATGACGATGTCGTCGCCGTTGGCCTGGTTTATCAGTTCTAATAATAAGACCTTGCTTTAAAAATTTTCATTTACACCTTCGCCGGGCTCATCCCCCGGTTTTTTTTCATCATATGAAAAGCTTATCTGCGTCAAAAATTCCCCTGTTGAGTCTTTTCCAGCCCGCTGAATCTGCTAAAGTTTTTTATTCCCATACCAGGGAGTCATAAACTTCCTACTTTCCCTATCACAGGACGATAACGATAATGATGAAGAAAGCTTCGCTGTACGGCACTGGTGCACTGGTTTTACTGGCATTGAGCGGATGTGCTCAGCAAACTAAATCAGACGCCGCTGCGCAATTAAACGATCAGTCGGTGATGGCCCTTAACTGGTTCCAGCAGTCGGGCGAATACCAGGCGCTGGCCTATCAGGCATTTACCACTGCGACTTATGCCTTTGACAAGGCACAATCTCTGACCGGTAAACCTAAAGCTGTGGTGGTCGACCTTGATGAAACCATGATCGACAATAGTGCCTATAGCGCGTGGCAGGTTAAAGCGAATAAGCCGTTTGATGATAAATCCTGGTCAACCTGGACTCAGGCGAAGCAGGCCCGAGCCATTCCGGGAGCCGTGAGTTTTGCTCAGTATGTAGATAGCCATGGGGGGATTATGTTCTATGTTTCCAATCGCGATCAGAAAGATTACGCCGCGACGGCCGCCAATCTGCAAAGCCTTGGTTTCCCAAATGTGAACGCACAGACTTTGCGTCTGAACACGTCGACCTCGAATAAGCAGGCACGTTTTGACGCCATCAAAAACGAGGGCTACAACATTGTGCTATACGTTGGCGACAATCTGAATGACTTTGGCGCTGCCACCTACCATAAAGGCAACGCGGAACGCCGCAACTTTGTTAACAGCAACCACAACCTGTTTGGTACGCAATTCATCGTTTTACCCAACCCACTTTACGGTGATTGGGAAAGTGGCCTCGCCCCGAATTACAACAAGCTGACGCCTGAGCAGAAACTGAAAGTCAGGGATGATGCACTGCGTGCGTGGGATGGGAAGTAGTGGCTTGAACGAGCCGTAAGCGGTTTTTAGATTGGAAATCTAAAGGCAACTTTTTTGCTGCGCACGGGCTTTTGATACTGCGTATGGCTTGTGTGCTGCGCACGGCTTAAATTCAACTTCAACTTCAACTTCAACTTCAACTTCAAGTTCATGCGCTTCGCTTACTGGGTGGCGACCCAGACCGCCTCAAGGGTGG
>CAWUIY010000015.1:0-30251 GCA_963922555.1 uncultured Serratia sp.
TAATGGCCTCATTTATCAACAACCAACGCCTAATCGAAAGCGTTGGAAATCATCTGGCATTGTATAACGGGCTAACGGGAAAACCTCCCCAACCCAAAACCTTGGCCCAGCAGCAGTTGCGCGAAGATCTGCATTTGTTGGATGGCTGGCTGCGCGATGGTTCACCCATTCGCTTGTCACTCGGCCTATATCAAGGAACGCGCCTATTTTTCCCCCTTTCCCGCGCTATCAATAGTTGGTCACCACCTCGACCAGGTTCCCAGCCATTGGCCGCAATTCCTAAGAAGGAGCAAGCCACAGAACACCTGCGGCTCGATAGCCTGTCTCTGTTTGATTCAGGTAAATCAGCTCTAAAGTCAGAATCTAGCAAAGTGTTGATCAAAACATTGATCGACCTCCACTCCCATCCCGGCAAGTTAGTGATGATTGCTGGGCACACCGATATCACTGGCAACGTACAAAAAAACCAGATTCTGTCTCAAAAACGTGCCGAAGCGCTTCGTGACTGGATGATCGCTAGCAGTGAAATCCCTTTTAGCTGCTTTGTCGTTAAAGGTTACGGAGCAAGACACCCGATTGCATCAAACGCTACCGCGGAGGGCCGAGCCGCGAATCGGCGAATAGAAATTACGCTGTTGTCGGGGGCCGAGGCTTGCCCGGCAACAGCACACAGCCCATACCCAGGAACTGAGTTTGGGATAACAACCAGCAAGGAGAAGTAAACCATGGCTATTCCAGTTTATTTGTGGCTGAAAGACGACGGCGGCACCGATATCAAAGGAGCGGTAGAAGTTGAAGATCGTGAGGGCAGCATAGAAGTAGTGGCACAGGAGCACAGCTTATATATCCCGACAGACAGCAATACCGGCAAGCTGACGGGAACTCGTATCCATACTCCATTCCTGTTTACCAAGGAAATCGACTGCTCAAGCCCCTATTTGTATAAAGCCGTCACTACCGGCCAGACCCTGAAATCAGCCGAATTTAAGTGGTATCGCATTAACGATGCAGGCAAAGAAGACGTGTATTTCACCACCAAGCTTGAAAACGTAAAACTCGTGAAGGTGTCACCAAAAATGCATGACACTAAAGATCTTGCATTTGAAAAACATAACCACCTTGAACACGTTGAGCTGCGCTACGAAAAAATCACCTGGACCTATCGAGACGGCAACATCATTCATTCTGACTCCTGGAACGAACGCGCAACAGCATAAGAACTCACAGCAGACGATCCGTCGTCTGCTGTTTTTGTCGTTGGCAAAGCGGCTTTCCAGCCATTACGCCAACTACAGTGAAAGTCGAACATCGACCTTATGGGCCTGGGTTCCTGCAAAGGAAAGGCTACGGGCGGTAGCGTACTCAAAAAGGAATTCTGCATGGACAATCAGTCAAGCCATCTACTGCGTCGCCTTAACCCTTACTGCGCGACGGCGCTTGAAGCCGCTGCCATTCTCTGCCAGACCCGTGCCCACGGTGAAATTACAGTCGAGCACTGGATACTGAAATTACTTGAGCCAGGTGAAGGCGACATCTCGGTACTTGCGCGTCGATATGAATGGAATATGGATAACCTTTGGCAAGATTTACTGACCTATCTTGACGGCCTCCCTCATTCCGTAAATGCACGCCCCGCACTGTCTGACTCTCTCAATACCCTTATGCAGGCTGCATGGCTGACCGCTTCTTTAGAGGATAGCGACGACAGCATACGCAGCAAACATTTGCTGAAAGCTTTGATTAAAAATCCCAAATTAATGCGTTGTAAAGGCGCATGGCCTTTATTCAATCTCAACGCCACACAGATAAACGGCTTGGCCCCACTGATTGACGCACAATCAGACGAACGCCCCCAGTTACAAAAACAAGCGAATTTTTACACGCCACTTTATCCGTATCAGGACAATAAACCACAGACGACACCCGCAATAAATCTTACCGGCAAAACTCTAAATGAAACCCTGCAAGTGGCACTGGATAGGTTCACGTTGGACGTGACGAAAAAAGCCAAAAGCGGGGAGATAGATCCGGTTTTTGGTCGCGATACAGAGATCCGCCAAATGATTGATATCCTCTCGCGACGTCGTAAAAATAATCCAATCCTGGTCGGTGAACCCGGTGTCGGTAAAACCGCGTTAGTCGAGGGTTTGGCCTTACGCATCGTGGCAGGTAACGTGCCAAAAAGTTTGAAATCGGTCAGCCTGCGCACTTTAGATTTAGGGTTATTGCAAGCGGGTGCCGGCGTTAAAGGCGAATTTGAACAGCGACTGAAAAACGTGATTGAAGCAGTGCAGCAATCGCCCATTCCAGTGCTGCTGTTTATTGATGAAGCTCATACTATTATCGGTGCAGGCAATCTGGCCGGTGGTGCAGACGCCGCAAATCTGCTTAAGCCAGCTCTAGCGCGAGGAGAACTACGGACCATTGCGGCCACGACCTGGTCAGAATACAAAAAATATTTTGAACGCGATGCAGCTTTAGAACGCCGGTTTCAATTGATTAAGGTCGAAGAGCCTGACGATGCCAAAGCACGTCTGATGCTGCGTGGCCTTAAAAATCGCTATGCGCAACACCACGGCGTTCACATTCTTGATACAGCAATTGTCGCGGCGGTTGCCCTTTCCCGCCGATTTCTTACGGGGCGGCAATTACCTGATAAAGCCATCGATCTACTCGACACTGCTGGTGCGCGTGTTCGGATGAGTATCGATTCATTTCCAGAATCATTAATGCACATAAATGCTGAACTGGCCGCGCTTGAAATGGAGCAAGAGGCAGTCAACCTGGATCGGCTATTATTACCTGATTTAGTGTGTTCTCGCTCAAACGACATTACACAACGTAGTGAAGAATTGGTGCTGAAACAACAAAATGTCATGCAGCAATATCTAGAAGAAAAACGACTGGCCGTTTTGATTATTGAGGCCCGTGAGATGCAAGCAGATGCCGTAATTCTGAAAGACTTGCAACAGCAATTGAGTAATATTCAGGGTAATACGCCGTTGATTTCACTCGACGTCGATGCACGGACAGTCGCTACGGTTATTGCTGACTGGACTGGCATACCGCTTTGCAGCCTTTTGAAAGACGAACAGGCGTATTTGTTGCTGCTGGAAAACCATCTCGCAAAACGCGTAGTAGGCCAGGATAACGCGTTGGCGGCGATGGCCCAACGCCTGCGGGCGACAAAAACGGGTCTGACATCTGAACACGGCCCGATAGGCGTTTTTTTGTTAGTCGGTCCAAGTGGTACAGGCAAAACAGAAACTGCCATTTCTCTGGCCGAAACGCTGTTTGGTGGCGAGCAATCGTTAATAACCATCAATATGTCTGAATATCAGGAAGCGCACACTGTTTCCCAGCTAAAAGGTTCTCCACCGGGTTATGTCGGCTACGGTCAGGGAGGTATTCTCACCGAAGCCGTACGCAAACGCCCCTACAGCGTGGTGCTGCTTGATGAAGTTGAAAAAGCGCATCATGACGTGATCAACTTGTTCTATCAGGCTTTTGATCGCGGGATAATGCGCGACGGTGAAGGTAGGGAAATTGATTTTCGTAATACAGTGATCCTGATGACTGCCAATTTGGGCAGCGATAAATTGATACAGCTTCTGCATGACCAGCCAAAAGCGACTCATAGCGACCTGCATGAACTCATGCATCCTATCTTGCAGGCTCACTTCCAACCCGCAATGCTCTCTCGTTTTCAGACTCTGATTTATCGCCCCTTGAACGCGGCGGCTCTACGCACAATTATCGAGATGAAACTCTCTCAGGTCGCCGAACGCCTGAACAAGCACTATGGCCTGAAATGCAATATCGAACCCCCTCTCTATGACGCGTTGGTAAATGCCTGCCTGTTGCCCGAAACCGGCGCACGCAATATTGACAGCATGCTGAACGAACAGATCTTGCCGGTTCTTAGCCAGCAACTGCTTTGCCGCCCCTCAGTCAAATGGCAAAATACGTCGCTTACTCTGAGTTGGGACGACGACAATGGAGTCATGTTGGAGTTTATAGATCATTGCAGATAATTTTATATTGCAGAATCAGATTCCTATGATAGAGATTAAAAAAAAGACCTAATATATTAGTGAGTTATCTACTATTACTTTGTACGTTTTTAACTGGGTGCCCTTTTGGTGGAATGAAATATAGTTTTGATAATACATCCGAGGTTATTATAATGGACGATTCAGTATGTTTTTTATCGCGGACAGCAAATAATATCAACCGGTTATTATGTCAATCGTGACTCGAGGAACCCCTAAGAAAGAACAACGAAATTTAAAAACCCCATATTAAAAGTCATTAATGAAAAATTATTCCAGAAGCCTATGAGTCAGGAAGACAAATAATTAAACATGAATATGGAAACATGTAAACCTCCGAAGCGAGCATTTTTAAAACAGGACCTACAAGTAAGTATTCCTCAGTTAAATATGACCTTAACATACATTCAATAATTATTTAAAATCGTTTAATACATCACAAAAATAATCAAGACATTATCAATAATTACTCAATCAAACTTTCCATAGGACGGAGCAATGAAGAGAATATCAGATTTACCTCCCTTATCTTTGAACCGCTATAAACTTATAATCCCTTCTCTTGCATCAACGATTGAAGTTGAAAGCTTCAGCGGTTCAGAAGCGATCAGCCAGATGTATAACTATAATATTTATTTTAATAGTTCAGATAAAGACATTAATGACTCTCAGTTAATGAATAAGTCAGCCACACTAAGTATGGGTACAGGCCTTTTAAATAACCTGATGGAGCAGAAGCTTATACATGGGATCATCACCGATTTTTGTAGAATCTCAGGTTCAATTGAAGAGTCATTATATCAGATTACTCTTGAACCACGCCTGGCGCTATTAGGTAAGCAGTTCCGCACACACCGCTTCTTCGTCAATAAATCTGTTCCCGACGTCATTGAACAAGTTCTTATTGAGCACGGACTTAAAGGTTGGGAATATGAGTTTTTGCTGAAGCATACTTATCTTAAACGAGAGCAAATAAATCAGTATCAGGAATGCGATCTGGCATTTATTGAACGACTGCTCTCAGAGGTAGGAATCTTCTATTTCTTTACCCTCCAGCAGGATACTCAAACTGAAGTTGTGCATTTTGCTGATAAACAATGTGCATATCAATTCGGAAAATCTCTTCCCCTGAGCAGTCCATCTGGCATGAGTGATACCGGCAAAGATTCTATCTGGGGGCTAAGCGTACGACACAGCATTGCTCCGTCGAGTGTAACGACAAAAGATTATAACCACCGAACCGCGCATAAAGTTTTGCAGTCTGCCAAGACTGATATTACCCAAGGAAAAACAACGAACTATGGTGATGTTTATCACTATAAGCCAAGGCATTTGGACACCGGTAAAAAAACACAACCTCAAGCAGAAACCGCAAACTTTTATGCCAGCCTTGACCATGAACGGTTTTTATCTACGCAAGCTCTGATTACCGGTATTAGTACCGATTACAATCTCCTGCCTACTCAAGTTATTACGGTAACTGATGCAGCGATACCCTCATCGCTGCCAGAGCTCCTTTCTAAGCCAATGCTACTCATTCGTACCAATTTTGCTGGCAGTCGAAGCGAGCCCTTAAAAATCATCATCGCCGCTGTGCCATACAGTGAAACTCTGTGCTGGCGTCCACCGCTAAAACCTCGCCCAGTAGTTAGCGGAACAATGACAGCCAGAGTAACCAGTGCAAAAACGAATGACATTTATGCCTGGCAAGACTCCTTGGGTTTATATCGAGTGCAATTTGATGCTGACCAGGATGATAAGCCTAAAGGTCAGGAAAGCATGCCGCTACGCCTCGCCAAGTCCTATGGTGGAGATGCATACGGGCTCCATTTTCCTTTGATACAGGGCACCGAAGTCGCCATTTCCTTCCACGACGGCGATCTCGATCGTCCTTATATTGCCCATGCCTTACATGATTCTCGCCATACCGATCACGTCACCGAAAGCAACAATACCCGTAATATCATCCGTACACCGGCATTTAATAAACTAAGAATGGAAGATAAACGCGGCGAGGAGCACATTAAAATCAGTACCTTATATGGCGGTAAGACGCAGTTAAATCTGGGACACAACGTTGATGAGGAAAGAAAGTTACGCGGAGAAGGTGCTGAGCTGAGAACGGACAAATGGGTGGCAGTACGAGGAGGGGCCGGTGTTCTAATTACGGCAGACACACAGCCTTCTGCCGGTAGTAATATGCTCGATATGAGAGAGGCCATTACTCAACTTGAAAGTGCGCTATCTATTGCAAAATCCCTCTCAGCTCAGGCAGAGGTTGCGGATACCTCTCCGGCCGATATGACGACCTGGGGCAGATTAAATAAATCGCTGCAAAACTTGTCTCAGCCAGGAATCATACTCAACGCTCCACAAGGAGTGAGTATCAGCAGCCCAAAAGGCATACGATTATCTTCCGAACTTGAAAGTGTCGGCATAGTCGCCGGGGGTCATGCCGATATTAGCGTGATCAAACAATTTACCGCCGTAGCGGGCGAAGCAATAAGTTTGTTGGCGCTGAAGATAGGAATGAAACTGATTGCAGCTAAAGGAAAATTAAAGATTCAGGCGCAGAAAGACAGTATTGAAGCCCTTGCTTGCAAGAATATTACTCTTACTAGTCATGAGGATTCAGTTACTATTACCGCAGCAAAGGAAATTCTGCTTAACTGCGGTGGTGCTTACATCAAACTCAGCAACGGAAATATAGAGTTAGGTTGCCCAGAAAATATTATATTACATTCAGTGAACGTTCAAAAAAAGGGCGCTAAAAGCATAATCACAAACTCCCTAGCTTCTCCAGAAGGAGAAATAAAGCCTAATACAGAATCTTATAAAGATTTAAAAAACCGATACCACTAAATAAACACCCCATTTCCTAGCAATTATAAACCACACAAGAATATAAAAATCATAATTTTTATAGACTTATTGAAAACAAGAAAGAACTTATTTATTTATTATTTTATCCCCTTATTTTAAATAAATACTTACTGTAAATATCACCTGAAAATTAAAGCCTAATTTCGTCGTATTAAAACCCCTTCATGTCATTTATGAGATAATTCATGGGCTGGAATCGTCAAGCACCTTTTATTAAAGAGTATCCATTACCTCCCTCATTGTCGGTTTGGTTGTTAAGTGCTGCACTCGCGTTTATCACAAGTGCATTACTCTTTTTTTTACATCTATCTGAAAATTTAAAAATTATAAATCAATTAAACATTTGGTTATTTTCACTAATACCCATGGTGCTATGGATATTATTTTTCAGCATTCAAGGCTATCTCTACGGGCGTGAAATTGAACATTACCGATTTTTAAAAGACGAAGCCGAATTTGCTCAGAAAAAATGGATTGCATGGGCTGACCGCTATCTGGCTGTCATGGCTAGTTCAATCATGCTACCTGGCCAAATTACTGCCCTGCTATTAAAAGAAAATAGCCAAACACTCACTCAGCAGCAGGGATTGGTCAGGCGAATGACCTATCTCCCCGAGAATAAAACGCAGTCTGCATCCGCAATCATGGGGTTATTGAATGCAGTCAGAGAAGCCCTGCTTGTTTTGCCTGAAGAATTGCCGGTCATGGTTACTTTATTGACTGACTATCAGGATGACAAAAAATCTGATTTAGCTCAGATCTTTACCGAAAGCTGGCAAACATGTATCCCAGAGTGCCCGGTACCTTTATCGCTGATTATTACTAGCCAGTGGTCCTTTTGCGCTTTAGAAGAACGCCTGAAAAATCCTGAAACCAGCATCCAGTTAGTTGCCGTTTTACAGCTAAATGGCGGAAAAAACTATTCAGACGCACTGTCGATAACACTGTTTACCAGTGACGATGTTGCACAAAAATACGCTTTGCCTCATGACATCCGTATCTTGCGGCCTATGCCACTGGACTTGAGCATTCTGGATGAAGAAGTCAGGCTTTTCCTCACGACACAAATTCAGGCTATACGGGCCTCGAGCATTCTTGCCGATCGGCAAGAATGGTCAGAATCTTCTGCCGAAATTATCTCCGTTGGCAATGCACTAGGAACAACCTGGTCTGCCGGTGAGGCGACCACGGTTGAAACGTATTGCGGTATTCCGGGACCTTTCTCCCCTTGGCTTACCTCTGCTTTGGCGGCTGATGTTGTGCGCATCGATCAGCAGCCCCTGTTAGCGCTATCTAGTTCAGGGGCAGAGAATTTTGTTTATACCATCACTTCAGGGAATGGAGATGAGTATGTTGAGTAAAATTTGGTTGGTTGGAGGAAGGACGGTTTTACTTTTATCCCTATTCGGGTTGTTTGGTTGGGCTATCTCGCAGCAAGGGAATTTGGCTGGCCTTGATACCACCAGCGAAAAAATGGGTGCGTTGCTACTCATCACCCTGTCAACAGCAATGCTGTGCTTTGGCCCAACCTTGCTCCGAATAGGACGGCAATTGATATACCGCGAAAATGAAAAACTGCACAATATTCTGCCGGAAAGCGAGAATCGTTTAGCCCAGATGCTGCCACACCATGAAACGATAACCCAACTACTACGGGTCTTGCGCAATCACTATGGCCGCCGTTGGCGGCGGAAAGTGCGCATATTGTTGCTGATGGGAAATCCTGTAGATGTAGAACTTCTCGCACCTGGCCTGACCGCACAAATCTGGCAAGAAGATAATCAAATTATTCTGCTTTGGGGCGGCGATCCGGCCTTACCGCCAGATCCTGCCTGGAACTTAGCTCTACAGATTTTGGGCCGCAAACCGCTTGATGGCGTTGTCTGGGTGACGTCTGAATTATCTTATTCAGCCAATAACGAGCCTCAATGCCCTCTTTCCACGGACAAGATGGACAGTCTGGCGCAGGAATTTTCTTCTATATATCAACAGCTTGGCTGGAATTTGCCTCTGTATGTCTGGTCGTTGCATCCCATTAAAGATGATAGCGACGATCGTATCACTCAATCGGTCGGCTGTTTGCTTCCGGCACGCTGCAAACCCAATGAGCTGAAAACCAGACTCGCCGAACTGGTTCCCCCGCTAATTGAACAAGGTTTACAGCAGATCAGCCACCGCACACAGCACCGATTCTTGCTACAACTAGCGAATCAGCTCGATCACAGTCCTGCTTTTATGCTCGCACCATTAGCGACTCTGCTCAATCCCTACCAGCCTTCTCAACTGGCCGGAATAATCTTTAGCCCCGTTTCTGTTAACAAAGAACGCAGAGTGAAACATCACTGGGGAAAAGATAACCGCTGGGACTTGTTGATAGATTCATTATCTTCGCTACCTTTGGGACTCGCTGCAAAAAAGCAGGGGTTTGCCTGGTGCAAAATACTGGCTACAGCTATTGGAGTTGTAATGATTCTTTGGGCTATGGGAATGGTGATCTCTTTTATGGCTAATCGCCATGACATTCTCAATAGCCATTCGCAGACTAGAATTGCCATCAACGAGCAGCAGCCTCTGACCAAAAGACTTGAGGCGCAGCTTGATTTACAACAGGTCCTCGGACAATTACAGCATCGCCAACAGCAGGGCGGGCCGTGGTACAGCCGCTTCGGATTAAGCCAAAATGCCCCTTTAATGGCAATGCTTTGGCCACATTATGCCACCAGCGCCCTTCCGTTAATTCGTGATGCGGCTAAATCTCATCTTGAAGAAAAACTCAATGCTCTGGCTCAGCTTCCTCCCGATTCACCCAAGTTAAGTACACTGCTGATAACAGCGCATCAGCAACTTAAACTCTATCTGATGCTGGCGCGTCCAGAAAAAATGGATGCTGCATGGTTTGGCAAAACGTTGCTAAATGACTGGCCTCTGCGAGTCGATGTGGCAGAAGGTATCTGGCAAGGTAGCGGCCTCGTTTTGATCGATTTCTATGCTCGCAACCTCCTGCATCATCCTGAATGGCGAATTGCTTCTGAAAAAGAATGGGTTAATCAGATACGCGCTCTTCTGGTACGCCAAATGGGCATGCGCAACAGTGAATCTTCCCTCTATCAAAAGATGCTGGCGCAGGTGGCACATCAATATGCTGACGTGAGCCTTACGGACATGACTGGCAATACTCATGCCAGCCGAATTTTTACCAGCAATCAGATTATTAATGCTGTACCTGGAGTATTCACCCGCAAAGCCTGGAATGAAGCGGTGAAGCCCGCTATCGAAAAAGTGGTAAGCGATCGCCGCGAAGAAATGGACTGGGTATTAAGCGACAGTAAAAATGCTGTTACTGAACCGGACTCTCCAGGGGCGTTACAATCTCGGCTTAAAGATCGTTATTTTACAGACTTTTCAGCAAGCTGGATTAGTTTTCTCAATGACCTACGTTGGAAGCCGCCGCAGACTCTTTCAGATGCTATCGATCAGCTCACACTCATGGCCGACACCCGCCAGTCTCCATTAGTTGCCCTGATGAACACGTTGAGTATTCAGGGAAAAACGGGTCAAGACGTTGCTGCCCTATCTGACTCGTTAGTTCAATCAGCCAAAAATCTGTTAAATCGCGATGAACAACCCGCTATCGATCAGCAGACCCGTGTAAAAGGTCCCATGGAAGCCACCTTTGGCCCGATTTTGTTTCTGTTAGACGGCAAAGCTGGCGGACAGGGTGAGACCCCGCTTAGCCTGCAGACGTTTTTGACACGCGTTACTCAGGTACGCCTCAAACTCCAGCAGGTTGTCAATGCTGCCGATCCGCAGGCCATGGCTCAAACCCTGGCACAAACCGTCTTTCAGGGTAAGGCGATAGATCTCACTGATACACGGGATTACGGCAGTCTGGTGGCGGCAAGCCTTGGCCAGGAATGGAGCGGATTTGGGCAAACGGTTTTTGTTGAGCCTATGGAACAGGCCTGGCACCAGGTGCTAACCCCTGCGGCAGAAAGTCTGAATGGACAATGGCAAAAAGCCATTGTCCATGATTGGAACACCTCGTTTGGCGGTCGGTATCCGTTTAAAAATACCTCTAGCGAAGTCTCACTTCCGCTGCTGGCACGCTATCTCGACGGTGACAACGGGCGTATCACACATTTCCTGCAAACCCGGCTAAATGGTGTGCTGCACAAGGAAGGCAGCCACTGGGTACCCGATACCATCAAGACTCAGGGGCTTACGTTTAGCCCGGCATTTCTTGAGGCGATAAACACCTTGAGCTATCTGTCTGACATCGTTTTTTCCAACGGTGAGGCCAAGATTCATTTTGAACTTCGTCCTGTTACCGCCAAAGACGTGATGCAGACCGATTTGCTCATAGATAATCAAAAAATAAGCTATTACAACCAGCTCCCGGCATGGAAACGCCTGGTCTGGCCTCGTGATACCGAAGCACCAGGCGCCAGCCTGAGCTGGGTAAGTATTCAGGCGGGAACTCGCCAATATGCTGATCTGCCGGGGACGTGGGGGCTGATTCGATTGCTTGATAAAGCAGAAGTCAGGCCCTATTCGGGAGTCAGTAGCAGTTTTCAGTTGCACTGGAAATCTAAAGACGGCTGGCCTCTTAATTACACCCTACGAACGGAAGCAGGAGAAGGACCACTGGCTTTACTGCAGCTGAGGAATTTTGTCTTACCCGCAAAAATATTTAGCGCTGCAAAAATAGAGGACGAAGGCTGATGGCAACCTTAAACACATTATTAAATGCCTGCCGTACCGATAAAATGCTGCTAACAAAGCAGGTCCAGCAACAAATAAAACTTTGGGAAAAGTGGCTCATTCCCATCAGCGAAGACTCCCCTACTGGCAATGATCCTGGTTATCACGATAGCTTCCAGCAAATGCGTGAGGAGGTAAATAAACTGTCAGGTGCCGATACGAATTTGATCGGTGAACTGGCAGAAAAATTGCTGACCTCTTCATGTAAAGATATACGTGTTGCAACCTATTATGTCTGGGCGCGCCTGCATCAAGAAGGTGAAATAGGTCTGGTGGAGGGTCTGACTTTATTGGCAGGCCTGCTCCAGCGTTTTGGCAATAACCTGCATCCGCGGCGCGAGAACAGCCGCAAGTTGGCGTTGGACTGGCTTGCAGGTAATCGCGTTTTAGACAGTCTTGCACTTTACCCTGAGGTTCATAAAGCAGATTTCAGGCGAATAGTCGGGGCGATGGCCTTAATTGAAGAGGTTATTGCTAACTGGGTGCCAGCAAGCAAACCAGAGTTAGGCAGCCTCTACGCCACGCTGGAAAATCGCCTGGCGCAGTCGGGCGGGCCTGACATTATTATCCCCCAAAACAGCAGCTCAGATCATCATTCTGCTCCTCAGGCGGCAGACGTTTTCACACTTTCCCCAGTAACTTCGGGCCGTGATTTGCTCGATCAGGTCAAACTGTTGGCAAAATATCTGCGTAATCAGCCTGAAGGTTGGCTATCCGCGCATCATCTAATGAAAAGTGTTCGCCTCGATACGCTGCACCAGCTTCCACCGTTAGGGATTGATGGGCGTACTCGCCTCTCGCCGCCTAAACCAGAAAATCGTGCACTGCTGAAGCGGCTTTACCTGCAACAGTGCTGGCCCGAGCTACTCGAGCAGACCGATAATTTGTTCGGACAGGGAGTCAATCATCTGTGGCTGGATATTCAGTGGTATACCCATCAGGCGCTGGCTAAAAGCGGTGATCCCTTTGAAAGCTGGGCCAAAATCATCCAGCAGGATCTCATTAACCTGATAACCCGCCTGCCGGGTCTCGAAGGGATGGCATTTAGTGACGGCACGCCGTTTGCTGATGAAGTGACTATGAACTGGATTAATCAGCAGATAGTGGCTTCGTCGAGTGATTGGGGGACCAAACCTGCGTCACCCATTGCCCTGGAAGATAACGATATTCTGCTATTAGAGCCAGAGGCGCTGACTTTGGCAGATAGTGAGGGGATTGAAGCCGCACTTGACTGGCTGCAAAAGCGGCCCAATGCACAGACGCCACGTCAGCAATGGCTTCTCAGGTTGATTATGGCGCGGGTTGCTGAGCAATGCGGTAAAAACGAGATGGCGCTGCATATGCTCGACGAACTGGACTGCAAGGCCACTCGCATTCCTCTTGCAGAATGGGAACCTGAGTTGCTGTTTGAAGTTAAAGCCCGTCGGCTGAAACTGTTGCGCAGGAAAGTTATCCGCACTGAATCGGATAAACCTCGTCTGCACAATGAAATGGAAATTCTGCTCGCCGGACTTATTGCCCTCGATCCGGCAAGAGCGGCGGTCTTGTGTCTCTAATCCCCCCAGTTACCTGACCTAAGAAGCTATGAAAGACTTAACTCTGCGTTATTACGAAGCCGAGTTGCGCTATCTGCGCGATGCGGCGAAAGAATTTGCTCAATGTCATCCTGATAAAGCCGCCATGCTCGATCTCGATAAACCCGGAACACCCGATCCTTACGTTGAACGCCTATTCGAGGGTTTTGCCTTCTCAATGGGGCGGCTGCGCGAAAAGATTGATGATGATTTACCAGAACTTACCGAAGGGCTGCTCAGTATGCTGTGGCCGCACTATCTACGCACCATCCCGTCACTGTCGATCGTCTCGCTGACCTCGGATTTTACTGCCCAAAAAATGTCGGAAATTGTGCCCGAGGGTATGGAAGTGTATTCCCGCCCAGTGGGTCCGAAAAATACCGTCTGCCAGTATCGCACCACCCGCGATATGGTTCTCAATCCGCTGGAGGTCTCAAAAGTGGCAATCGCTACCGAACCTGATGGGCGATCGCTGCTGAGAGTACGTTTAACCTGTAGCCCTCAGGCTGATTGGGCGCAGGTGGATCTAAAGCGTTTAAGTTTTTACCTGGCAGGGGAAGTGGCGGTCAGCAGTGCGCTGCATCTGGCTTTGACACGCCATCAGGCGGCGCTTTATTTGCGTCTACCCAACAGAAACGATCGTATAAAACTAGAGGGTTGGTTTTCGCCGGGCGGTTTTGCTGAGGAAGATCTTCTGTGGCCTAAAGGCGAAAGCGCCTTTAGCGGTTATCAGCTGTTGCTTGAGTATTTCAACTTCCGCGAAAAATTTATGTTTGTACATCTCAATGGTCTGGATAGGCTCAAACTTCCTGCCGGAATAGCCTATTTTGACCTTGAAATCGTATTCAGCACCCAGTGGGCAAGCGATTTGCCCATCACAGATGGCATCCTGCAATTACATTGTGTGCCGGTGATAAACCTGTTTTCCCTAGAGGCAGATCCCTTAATCATCAACGGCCTGGAGAGTGAATATCGGCTCTGTCCACGCCGATTGCAAGACGGTAATACTGAAATTTACTCCGTCGATTCTGTTGCCGGTTCGCAGCGAACTTCCGATGCCGTCTATGTGCCATTCACCAGCTTTCGCCATCGTGGCGGCATGCAAAGACGTCATGCGCCAGAACGCTATTTTCACACTCGTGTTAAGCGAGGCGTGACAGGCATACACGACACCTGGTTGATTCTCGGCGGCCAGCAGTGGGAAGCGGACCGGCAATTCAGCCATGAGGCATTATCACTAAAAATCACGGGGACCAACGGCCAGCTTCCGCGCAAGGCATTACAAAGCACCCTGCTCGAACGCTGCGAAAAAGTGCTACAAACACCACTGAGGGTGCGCAATCTCTGTAAACCTTCACTCCCCGCTTATCCTCCGGCAGAAGATCACTTTCAGTGGCGAGTACTCAGTCACTTGGGTTCAAGCTATCTCAACCTAATGAGCAGTGCTGAGGTGCTTCGCGGTACGCTAGAGCTATATAACTGGCAAGCAGACGAGCTGAATAATCGGCGGCTTGATGCCATTCTGCTTGTGCAGCATCACCAGATACAACGTTTTGAAAAAGGCTTTCTGCTGCGGGGAATCGATATAGAGGTCACTCTGGACAGCAACGGCTTTGTCGGCGAAGGCGATATTCACCTGTTTGGAGAAATGCTTAATCGTTTTTTTGCACTCTACGCGGACATTCATTTATTTAACCAACTCACCCTCATCGTCCAGCCGGACGGGAGATGCATCCGATGGAAAGAAAACCACAATCAGCGCCTGCCAGGCTGATCGAACAACTACGCGGAAAGCTACCCTACATCCAGTTTTATCGCTTTTGCCAATTGCTTGAACAATGTCAGCCTCAGGAGCTTGCATTGGGTAATCACTGGCAGGTAAAGCACGATCCGATCCGTTTTCGACCTCATCCAGGCATGGGTTTTCCGGCCAGTGAATTTCGTCAGTTCGAAATATCGGAACACTCACATCTTCCTGCCACTGTCCGCACCACATTTATTGGCCTATATGGGGTGGAATCACCCTTACCTACCAGCTATATCGACGATATTGCCCAACACAGGGAGGGCTATGAAACTGTCAGCGATTTTCTGGATATTTTCAATCATCGGCTCACCACCCAGTATTACCGTATTTGGCGAAAATACTCTTATCCAGCCACCTTTGCCCCAGGCGGTACCGATAGAATCTCTAAATATCTGCTAAGTCTTTGCGGGCTGGGCATTCAAGGCTGTGCACATAATATTGCCACGCCGGTCTCACGTTTTCTGGCCTTGGCTAGCATGCTGAGATTGCCAACCCGCACCAGTGAAGGCATTGTCGCGCTGGTTGAGCTTCTGGCTCCGAATACAAAGGCCCGTGTTATTGCCCATGACCGCTGCCGCATACCGCTGCGTCACCCGCTAGCTCTGAGTTCACGGAATCCAGTCTGCCTTGCCCTGAGCCCGGTAATGGGTAGCCATGCTCCGGATGTTAACAGTCAGGTTTTATTGCAATTAAAAACCACTCATCCCGATGAAGTCAGAGAATGGTTACCAGACGGACAGTTACATCAAGACTTGATGGCGCTTATGCACGTGTATTTGGGATCAAGACTGCATGTGCGCATGCAGCTAATCCTCTCGCGATCCCTGCTGCCCCTTGCAAAACTATCCTGCCAGCCGAAAACCACCGGCATCCTGTTAGGCAGAACAGCGGTGATGCGATCCTTTTCATCGACAAAGTTCAAAAACGAATTTCTCACCATTAATCTGGGCCGCTATCAACGAGTTCAGGAAAATCCTCACTATAAAGAGACCCACGAAGATGGCGATTATCGCTGGTAGATTGTTATACAAATCAATGCTGCTGGTCGCAGCCTCAATGCTTTATGGGTGCGGGCTCACGCAAACAGTCACTGAGGGTACTGTCGCCATGACACGTTCTATTTTCTATAAACAGGTGAATACTTTGCATCTGGATATCAGAGCGCGGGGTGCCATAAACACTAATGAATCCGGTATTCCGCTGGCGACTATAGTGCGTATTTATCAATTAAAGGAGACTAAAAAGTTTGCCGGAGCAAGCTACCTGTCTCTATTTGCTGAGGATAGTCAGATCATAAAATCCGATCTACTGGCGGAAAAAGACATTCGCATTCGTCCTGGAGAGGCAATCACGATTGATATGCCGATGGAAAAAGCAGCCGAGTATGTGGCGGTAGCCGCGCTGTTTATAGCACCTGATAACATCAGTAATACCTGGCGCGTAATAATAAAGCGTGAAGATTTAGATGCCGACAGCCCTCGCCAAATTGAGCTGAATAATCACAGTTTAACGTTGCTGCCTCTGAAGGATAAGTAATATGCCGCAACCATCACTGTATGAAATATTGCTAGGGAATTTTTCCAGCGGCATCGCATTAGATCAGATCAGTAAAGAGAACCAGGTGATCTTGTCAGTACTGGACAACATGCAGCGCATCCTCAACTGCAGAGCAGGAACCCTGAGCCATCTCCCCGACTACGGCCTGCCAGATATGAGTATGATACTGCACGGCTTACCCCGATCCGCTCAATCGTTGCTTGCCGTGTTTTCCGAAACCCTGCTGAAATATGAACCGCGCCTGAAAAGCCTTAATGCCGTACTGCTACCGCAAACGGTGCAGGGGCAACTCGAATATGGCATCGATGCCGAGCTTAAAGACTTCGGTCTGGTCCGGTTTGGCACCGCATTTATGCCGGAAGGCCGCGTTCTCATCCGCCATCTTAAACAACAGCATTACGCCTAACTTCAGGAATTCACTATGTCTTCTAACCGCCAGCTTCGCACAGGAGGTGACCCGCGCCTGCTCGCTGATTATGGCATCTTGCGCGAGGAAATCAGCAAATTAACCCACCCGGCACGCCCTGATATCGACTGGAAAAAAGTAGAACGGCTTTGCCTGAGCCTATTCCAGCAAAACGGTGTCGAACTGCAAACCGCATCCTGGTACACCCAGGCGCGAACATATTTGATAGGGCTAAGCGGCCTGGACGAAGGTCTGGCAATTATCGAAGCGCTGATTTCTCACAAGTGGGTGATCCTGTGGCCGTTACAGGTAAATGCACGCATGGATATTCTGAACGGGCTGAGCCAGCGTTTAAAGCTGACCTTTCGCAGCTTAACGCTGGAACATCATGATTTACAGCAGATTTATCAGGTAGAGAAAAGGGTCGATGCGCTGTGCGACGTACTGCAACGTCTGGAGCTAAAACACGCTAGCCAGCTAGAGGATATCAGCGTGTATATGCATAACGCGGCAATGCGGCTGGAGAATATGTCCGCTCATTCTGCAATTCCGATGGTGCTACAATCTGTTGCTGAAAAAGGCGAGAAACATGACAACAGCAGGCCGTGGGTGTATGCGACTCAGGCCGATACCACCAAGCCGAATGTGATTATTTCTCCTGCTCCGCAGAAAAAATCTCGTCTTCAGTGGAAGGGATTTTTAACGGGACTCATCTTTACTGTGATTGTTGGTCTTGGTGGAATAGCGAGTATCCATGGCATTTTACATTCTCCAGCGAAAAAACAATTAGTGGATTCACTGGCGGTTTTGCCGAAGATTTTAACCGCGCAGGATCTCAAAATTATGAAGATCCGCAATCTCGCCATGCTCGAAGCGAAAAGATCTTATTTTATCGATCAGACGGAAGAACGAATAAAAGAACTTGCTAACTTATCCCCCCGCTGGTCACAAAATACCGGTGCTCGGCTGGTCTATCAGGCTCAAACCCTATGGCCTGATGAACCCAAAACGGCTTCACTGGAAAAGGATTGGACCCAACAGCGTAAAGCTAATGCCACGCCGGTGGAAAATCTTCAGGGATGGCACTCCGCCAATCTGCAACTTCAAAAGCTGGCGGATAAGCTTAACGGTCTGGATGAGCGTCGCGGGCACTACGTGACCGTATCTGAGCTTAAAACTGCCGTGTTTGCCATACAGCAGGCACTGATTAACGCAATACCGGTTGAAGAGTTGCTGCGTAAACTGGCTGCAGATCGGAATGCTAATAAAGAGATCCCGCCGCAGCGATTAACTCAGCTGGACAATCATTTTATGCAGCTGTTGAACCGGTATGCATTGCTGAGTGACGGAGTGGATGAGAAAGATTAATCTTATTGCAGGCTGTCAGTGTACAATTAATGCACTAGTTTAGTGGGAGTAAGCAGGCTCAAGAGATCCTGGCTGGTTATGTTCTTTAATCTAGATTAATGATGTTGAAGTGAGACCTAATTTACGACTATCCTCAAAATATGTTCACAGTGAGCCAGACTAATGAGCCCTTCCATTATAGAAGTCATCAATTTTATACGTGAGTACTCGGGTATACGTAAAAAGCACATTGATGAAAATACTTATATCGATAGAGAATTAGGTATCACTGGTGATGACGGAGTCGAGCTTTTAGAAGAGGCTGAAAAGGTTTTTGAGGTAAGTTTTGAATCTGAGGTACATAATTTAAGAACCCTTTTTTCAATGAAAGAGAATGAATATCTTTTTCATGCGGAGGGTTTTGACCTATTTGGGATTTCGCGTTTTATTGACTGGTTGAGAGGCAAGCACCGCCCCATCATTCGCGATCTGACCGTAGGTGAGTTTCATCAGGCTCTAGTAATACTCAGGCAAAAAAAAAGCCACCCGTAGGTGACTTGATTTTCATACTAACTAATGGTGCCGAAGGCCGGAATCGAACCGGCACGCCTCGCGGCGGTTGATTTTGAATCAACTGCGTCTACCGATTTCGCCACTTCGGCACTGCAAGTAGTATGCGGAAAACGGGTGCATTATACCTTTCCAGCACACCCACGCAATAGTTATCCGCGCAATCTGATGCCAAGTGCTGAAAAAACCGGCATTTACTTGCCGACCGTTTGATATTTCGACAAATATTGCCCTTTTTCCCATAAACTTTTTATAAAAGACGCCAGAAAAAAACCCATAGTCACTCCATCTTGAGGCTCATTGCCTCCTCTCCTTTTGGTAGCGCTTTATTCTTCTTAAGTCACCCAAATAAAAAAACCAGTGCATCTGCACTGGCTCACTATTTTCAAACTTACTGGAGGCCGGTAAATCAGCGCTAATTCCAAAGGTGTCTCATCTGACTGCGATTAGAAATCGTAGTAGAAGGTCATCCAGGTCGAGTCATTCTCGCCCGGTGCATTGGCCAGCGTACGTTCAAAGTAAACTGATACGCCATGTCCAAACGTCACCGCTGTTCCCAGGTAGACGTGGTTGGCTTCATAGTTCTCATTACCTTTCAGTTTTAGAGAATCCGCCGCGACATAAGGCTGGATAGATTTCAGCAAAGGTTCGTCAAAGTTAAAGGTGTAACTACCAAATGCTTCAACACCGTAGCCACTGCCAGCAAAGTAGTTATTCTGGTTAATAACGTCATGGTGGCTGGGAACAAAATTGTTGTAGTAGCTTGCGGTTGTGACAAGCAACCAATTGCCCGGTTGCCAGGTCAGCGCAGTCGCAGAAATCTGTTGATGATACTGTTTCTCGTCATTGGCGCTGTCTTTGATGCGTGCATTGGTATAGCTATAAATGCCGCTCCATGTGAGCTGTTTGTTTACGGCATAATCCAGGCCTATCCCGGCACCACCGTCACGGCGATAATGTAGTTCGTCCGTGACCGCCGTTTCGGTTTCTGGCAGCAAATAGTTAGCCGTGAGTTTAACAGGGCCAAAATTGTTCACATACTGGATACTATTTTTAGGACGGTTACTGCCGTCGTAATCACCCGCTGCACCAATGCCTTCAGCCGCCGCATGAGCATCGTTATCCCAAATGTCGCTTTTAATGCCGATCACAGAATAATAAATGCCATACTGCTGACCATAAGTCAGTGTTCCGTAGCGATCGTCCTGCACGCCATAATACAGCTGACGTTTCGTGTCCCAACTAGTGCCTTTATCGTAACCCGCCTTATCACCCAATACATGATATGTATCTACACCTAGCTCGTAATACCCGAGTAGTGAAGTGTGATCAGTGAGAGCATAAGTGCCGGTGAAGCGGAAGCGCGTGCCGCCATCATGCCCGTTTGAGTCACCGTGGGTTTTATTTTTGGTATTTTCTAAAATCCATTCAGGACGAATACTGCCGCCAACTTGTATGCTCAGTGGTGCCAGTAATGAATCGCTATCTTTATTTTTATCTAAAATGGTGATTTCAGCCTGAGCACTGGCAGAAATTACCGATAAAATAACGCCACTTATCAAGATCGGCGCTTTTAAATTACTCATTTCCCCTGTCTCCAAAATCTTTTTTTTGTTATTTACTTAATCGTAGTTTTGCATCGCGTATGATTTTTAACATAGGCAGAGTGGAGGGAAAAGTATTTAAAACTTATGGTGGTGTAACGTAATCATCTATTTTTTATTATTGATTGTCGCATTAGATCTGTAGATGTAAAAAGGGGAAACAAGATATATATCACTGACCAAATTAAAGCCAAAGCGTTTTATTAACCAACAATTCGGTCACAATAATACGTTAAGATATGAAATGCCTCTTTACAAAATTAATAATTAATCGCACTAAATACGGTAATATAGCGATGCCTCTTTCGAGGCTTTAATTATTAACGCTCTTTTTTATTAAAAAAACATAATATATTCAACAATAATATTTTAATAATGTGGTTATTAAAGCTCTTGCTTATCATGCCGTTGCGACCCAGCCCCATCAACGCCAAGCACGGGTAAGCCACAAATTTTCTGTAAATTTTTCGCTCATGCGGCGAATTCCTCATGCGGTTCTGCGCGTATCCCATTAAGATAAATCCAATCTTCCCTCTCACCGTTTCAGAATGGATACGCGTTCGTTGAAAAAATTCACTCTTTCACTGTTAGCCATGGCCTTCGCCAGCATGCCGATGCTGAGCCAGGCTCAGACCCAACGTTTGGCTTCTCAGGTGGTCGATGACCACGCAGAACATATTTTCTTTAACAGTGGCGCCATGGGCATGGCCCTGGTCGTTGTCGATAACAAGCAGCACTTATTCCGAAGTTTCGGAGAGACCAAGGCCGGATCGGGAATTCGCCCACGTGAAAACTCACTGATCCGTATCGCCTCCCTGAGCAAGCTGATGACCAGTGAAGTCTTGGTCAAAATGGCCGAACAGGGCACGGTGAAGATCACCGATCCGCTGCACAAATACGCTCCGGCTGGCGCGTTTGTTCCTTATTATAGCGCGACGATGCCTATCACCCTGCTGAGTCTGGCAACGCATACCAGTGGTCTGCCGCGGGAACAGCCAGGGGGTGCGCCGCATCGCCCAGTGTTTACCTGGCCGAATCGCACCGAGCGCTGGAACTGGTTACAGTCTGCCAAGCTCAAAGTACCACCGGGTGCCGAAGCCTCTTACTCTAATCTGGGCTTTGATCTGCTGTCGGATGCGCTTTCCGATGCCGCTCACAAACCTTATACCCAGCTGTTCCGAGAGCTTATCACCCAGCCAAACGGCATGGTCGATACTACCTATACGCCGACACCGGCACAGTGTGCGCGCCTGATGGAAGGCCTGCGCCCAAGCCCTTGTCTCAACACAACGGCGGCAACCGGCAGCGGTGGCGTCTATTCGACACCGGCGGATATGGGTCGCTGGATGGAGCAGTTCATGCCATTGGCGAACGGTAAACAAAGCGCAACCGCAGCGCTGGCGCAGAAGATGTATTATCGTCGCACCGATCTCACGGCATTGAAGGGGATGGACGTTCCGGGTCAGGCCTACGAGCTGGGCATGGCATGGATCACCATGGCACCCTCGCCGCTATGGCCGCGTATTATCGAAAAGACCGGCGGCGGTGGCGGGTTTATCACTTACATGGCGATGGTGCCGCAGCGCGGTGTTGGCGTGTTTGTGGTCGTAACCCGTTCAGAGCTGACCAAGTTTAAAAATATGAGCGATGGTGTGAACGATCTGGTCGCCGATCTGGTGCGCAATAACGAAATCTAATCCCTGATTTAGCGAATGCCAGTAACAAAAAAGCAGCTCAATTGAGCTGCTTTTTTTAGTGCTATCTGCCTGTCTGGTTAATTACGTTTTAACAGCAGATAGATACTGATGACCAAAAACAGAGCGCTTGGTAACACGGCCCCCAGCAAAGGCGGAATGTTGTATACCAGACTGAGCGGCCCGAAAATCTGGTCAAGAACGTAGAACAGGAAACCGAAGCAGATACCCGTTACCACGCGAACTCCCATAGGCACGCTACGTAGCGGCCCGAAGATAAACGACAGCGCCATGAGCATCATTACCGCAACCGACAGTGGAGCAAAAATCTTACGCCACATATTTAGCTGGTAACGGCTGGCTTCCTGACCGGTCTGCTTGAGGTATTTAACGTAGTTATAAAGGCCGCTTATCGACAGCGAATCAGGGTCTAACGCCACCACGCCGAGCTTGTCAGGCGTCAGGTTGGTTTTCCATTCGCCGGTCAGAGTTTGCGAACCGGTAATACGGGTCGGGCTGCTCAGGACAGATTCATCGACCTGGGAAAGCTGCCAGCTTCCGTTCTCATACTGCGCGGAAGTGGCATAACGCACGGACAGCAGCTTGTTGTTATTATCGAAGTGATAGATGTTCACACCGTTGATCTGGTTATCACCCTGCACGTGTTCGATAAAGATAAAGTCGTGACCGTCTTTCGCCCACAAGCCGTTTTGTGTTGAAACCAGCGAACCGCCAAACAGCTGTTGTGCACGATAGTTACGTGCCATCTGTTCTCCAACCGGTGAAACCCATTCGCCGATTGCCATGGTCAGGAATACCAGCGGAATAGCAGTCTTCATCACCGCAGTTGCCACCTGCATGCGAGTAAAACCGGAAGCCTGCATGACCACCAGCTCACTGCGCGTTGCGAGCGCACCCAGCCCCAACAGTGCCCCCAACAGCGCCGCCATCGGGAAAAATACCTCGATATCGGTCGGTACGCTGAGGATGGTAAAGATCCCGGCATCGACGGCAGAGTAAGTGCCCTGTCCGACTTTACGCAGCTGATCGACAAACTTGATAATCCCGGAAAGGGACACCAGCATGAACAGCGTCATCATGATGGTGTTGAAAATGGTTCGTCCGATATAACGGTCTAATACGCCAAACATCAGGCCGCTCCTCTTAATCGTGCACGAATTCTGCGAAGCGGGACGGTATCCCACACATTCAACACCACGGCCAGAGCGAAGTAGAACAGGTTAGTTGCCCACATCCAGAACATCGGATCCAGCTTGCCTTTCTCGCCATTCGATCTCAGCGAACTTTGCAACAGGAAGAAGATCAGATACAGGAAGATTGCCGGAAGCATGCTCAGAACGCGTCCCTGACGAGGGTTTACCACAGAAAGTGGAACCACCATCAGCGCCATCACGAATACCGACACCACCAGCGTCAGACGCCAGTTCAACTCGGCGCTTGCCTCCTGGGCTTTCGACTTCCACAGCGACGTCATGCTCATTTGCTCAACGTCGCTGGCATCAAGCTCTACGGCGCGGTGTCCGATAACGGCCAGATAGTCTGTAAAATCTGTAATGCGGAAGTCACGCAGCAGCGCGGTTCCCTCATAACGCGTGCCGGTATCCAGGGTCACCTGTTGAGAACCGTCAGGACGCTGATCCATATGACCTTTCGCGGCGACAACGACGGAAGGTCGCTGATTGCCGTTAGGCCTTAGCTGCGCCAGAAACACGTTGTGAAATTCTTTGCCGCGCACGCTGCCGACAAACAGCACAGAACCACCGTCCTGAGACGGCGTAAATTGTCCCGCGACCATTGCCGCCATACTCGGATTTGCCTTGGCCTCGGCCATGACTTCGTCCTGATGCTTGGAGGACCACGGACCTACCCAAAAAGAATTGATACCGGCGAAAACAGAGGTAAACAGCGCCAGACTCATGGCGGCAACGATTAATGACCTTTTTCCAAGGCCACAGGCGTGCATAACAGTGATTTCGCTGTCAGTATAGAGTTTCCCCAGGGTCATCAACAGACCGAGGAAAAGACTTAATGGCAGGATGAGCTGCGCCATCTCAGGGATGCCTAAACCAAGCAACTGAATGACTAAGTTTGTTGGGATATCGCCATCTACTGCCGCACCCAGTATCCTGACCAGCTTCTGACAAAAGAAGATGAGTAGCAGAATAAACAGGATCGCAAATTGGCTCTTGAAGGTTTCCCTAACCAGATATCTAATGATGATCACGCTGAATACGCCTGTGAAAACTTGTCTTTTTGCAGGAAAATCGATAGTTTCATCGCTAATCCGTCATTTATTCTCATCATATGGCAACCTTCACAGCTAAAATAGTATTACAACACCGTAAATTTAGGTGACCTATAGGAAGATGCTTATAGCCGCCAAAAATAAATTTCTATGCCGTATAGATTAACACAGGTCATTACATCAATGGCAGGTGAGCGTAACGGAAGCTCCATTCTATCCGTACCCCCTGCCTTTGTCTTTAAGATTCAGGAGAGTGCATGGAGTTCAGTGTAAAAAGCGGTAGCCCGGAAAAACAGCGCAGTGCCTGTATTGTAGTCGGCGTATTTGAACCTCGCCGTCTGTCCCCGATGGCTGAACAGCTCGACAAGATCAGCAACGGGTATATCAGCGCCCTGCTCCGCCGCGGCGAACTGGAAGGCAAAGTGGGGCAGACACTGTTCCTGCACCATGTTCCAAACATTCTGTCCGAGCGAATCCTGCTGGTTGGCTGCGGTAAAGAACGCGAACTCGACGAGCGCCAGTATAAGCAAGTTATCCAGAAAACAATCAACGCGCTGAACGAAACCGGTTCTATGGAAGCCGTTTGCTTCCTCACCGAGCTTCACGTCAAGGGGCGCAACACTTACTGGAAAGTGCGTCAGGCGGTCGAGACCTCCAAAGAGTCGCTTTATACCTTCGATCAACTGAAAACTAACAAAGTCGAACCGCGCCGCCCGCTGCGTAAAATGGTATTTAACGTGCCGACTCGTCGTGAGCTGAACAGCGGCGATCGCGCCATTGCACACGGACTGGCCATTTCTTACGGCGTTAAAGCCGCGAAAGATCTCGGCAATATGCCGCCAAACATCTGTAACGCCGCCTATCTTGCTTCGCAGGCTCGTCAATTGGCAGACGCTTTCAGCAGCAATATCACGACTCGCGTGATTGGCGAACAGCAGATGAAAGAGCTGGGGATGAACGCCTATCTGGCAGTGGGCCACGGTTCGCAAAACGAATCGCTGATGTCTGTGATGGAATATAAAGGTAATCCAAACGCCGACGCCAAGCCAATTGTCCTGGTTGGCAAGGGCCTGACCTTCGATTCCGGCGGTATCTCCATCAAGCCAGCGGCCGACATGGACGAAATGAAGTACGACATGTGCGGCGCTGCGACCGTTTACGGCGTAATGCGCGTCGTGGCCGAGCTGAAACTGCCTCTTAACGTTGTGGGCGTTCTGGCTGGTTGTGAAAACATGCCGGGCAGCCGCGCGTTTCGTCCGGGCGACATTCTGACCACCATGTCTGGCAAAACGGTTGAAGTGTTGAATACTGATGCCGAAGGCCGTCTGGTATTGTGTGATGCGTTAACCTACGTTGAGCGTTTCGATCCAGAGCTGGTGATTGACGTCGCTACGCTGACCGGTGCCTGCGTTATCGCGCTGGGTCACCACATTACCGGTCTGCTGTCGAACCACAACCCGCTGGCGCACGAGCTGATTACGGCTTCCGAGCAAGCCGGTGACCGCGCATGGCGTCTGCCGATGGGCGACGAATACGACGAGCAGCTGCAATCGAACTTTGCTGACATGGCAAATATCGGCGGCCGTCCTGGCGGGGCTATCACCGCTGGCGTATTCCTGTCACACTTTGCCGAGAAGTATAACTGGGCGCATCTGGACATCGCCGGTACTGCATGGCGTTCAGGGAAAAACAAAGGTGCAACGGGTCGTCCCGTTTCACTGCTGTCGCAATTCCTGTTGAACCGTGCAGGTCTGAACGGCGACGATTAATCGCCAATGGCAGTAAACGCCTCCCCTGCGCATTACGCTGCGGGGGAAGGTGTCAGGAAGACACTCATGAAACAGGCTACATTTTTTCTACTTAATTCTCCTGACGTAGACGGCGAGCTGAGCGGCCACGAAGACCTGGCCTGCCAGATTGCCGCCCAGCGTTATCGCGCAGGCCAACGCGTGCTGATCGCCTGCGAAGATCAACAACAGGCCGAACGTCTTGATGAAGCGCTGTGGAAACGTGATGCCGACCAGTTTGTGCCACACAATCTGGCGGGAGAAGGCCCAAGATTTGGCGCCCCTGTCGAGCTATGCTGGCCCGGAAAACGCGGAAATGCGCCACGAGATTTGCTGATCAGCCTGCTTGGGCAGTTTGCAGATTTTGCCACCGCTTTCCATGAAGTGGTAGACTTCGTCCCTTACGAAGATTCTTTAAAGCAGCTGGCGCGCGAACGCTATAAAGCCTATCGCAGCGTCGGCTTCAATTTGACCACGGCGACACCGCCGGACGTCAATACAACGACTACAGACTAACGAAGCGAAATGGATAAGACATATAACCCGCAAGATATCGAGCAACCGCTTTACGAGCACTGGGAAGAACAAGGCTATTTCAAGCCTAACGGTGATACCAGTAAGGAAAGCTTCTGCATCATGATCCCGCCGCCGAACGTTACCGGTAGCTTGCATATGGGTCACGCTTTCCAGCAAACCATCATGGATGCCATGATCCGCTATCAGCGCATGCAGGGTAAAAACACTCTGTGGCAGGCGGGGACAGACCATGCCGGTATTGCCACTCAGATGGTAGTAGAGCGCAAAATTGCTGCTGAAGAAGGCAAAACCCGTAAAGACTACGGTCGCGAAGCCTTCATCGACAAAATCTGGGAATGGAAATCAGAATCAGGCGGCACCATCACCCGTCAGATGCGACGTCTGGGCGATTCCGTGGACTGGGAGCGCGAGCGCTTTACCATGGACGAAGGCCTGTCAAACGCCGTTCGCGAAGTATTTGTTCGTCTCTATAAAGAAGATCTGATTTATCGTGGCAAACGCCTGGTGAACTGGGATCCAAAACTGCGTACTGCGATTTCTGATCTTGAAGTTGAAAACCGCGAGTCTAAAGGTTCTATCTGGCACCTGCGTTACCCGCTGGCCGACGGTGCTAAAACCGCTGACGGTAAAGACTACATTGTGGTTGCGACCACTCGTCCTGAAACCGAACTGGGCGATGCTGGCGTTGCGGTGAACCCTGAAGATCCGCGCTACAAAGACCTGATCGGCAAAGAAGTTCTTCTGCCATTGGTAGGTCGCCGTATTCCAATCGTCGGTGATGAACACGCCGATATGGAAAAAGGCACTGGCTGCGTGAAAATCACCCCAGCCCACGACTTTAACGACTATGAAGTCGGTAAACGTCACAGCCTGCCGATGATTAACATCCTGACTTTCGATGGTGATATCCGCCAGACCGCCGAGGTGTTCGACACCAAGGGCGAAGAAAGCGACGCGTGCAGCAACGAGATCCCAGAACAGTTCCGTGGCCTGGAGCGCTTCGCTGCGCGTAAAGCCATTGTTGCTGCCTTTGAAGAACTCGGCCTGCTGGAAGAGATCAAGCCTCACGATCTGACCATTCCATATGGCGACCGTGGCGGCGTAGTTATCGAGCCGATGCTGACCGACCAGTGGTACGTGCGCACTGCTCCGCTGGCTAAAGTTGCGGTTGAAGCCGTTGAGCAAGGCGAGATCAACTTCGTACCGAAGCAGTATGAAAACATGTACTTCAGCTGGATGCGTGACATTCAAGACTGGTGTATTTCTCGCCAACTGTGGTGGGGTCACCGTATCCCGGCCTGGTATGACGCAGAAGGTAAAGTTTACGTCGGTCGTGACGAGGAAGAAGTGCGCCGCGAAAACAACCTGAGTGCAGACGTGACGCTGAGCCAGGACGAAGACGTGCTGGACACCTGGTTCTCTTCTGGCCTGTGGACCTTCTCGACGCTGGGCTGGCCAAACGAAACGCCAGACCTGAAAGCCTTCCACCCTTCAAGCGTGGTAGTCAGCGGCTTTGACATCATCTTCTTCTGGATCGCGCGCATGATCATGATGACCATGCACTTCGTGAAAGACGAAAACGGCAAGCCGCAGGTTCCGTTTAACACTGTTTATATGACCGGCCTGATCCGTGACGACGAAGGGCAGAAAATGTCCAAGTCAAAAGGCAACGTCATCGATCCACTGGATATGATCGACGGTATCTCACTGGAAGACCTGCTGGAAAAACGTACCGGTAACATGATGCAGCCACAGCTGGCGGAAAAAATCCGCAAGCGCACCGAGAAGCAGTTCCCGAATGGTATCGAACCGCACGGCACCGACGCCCTGCGCTTTACCCTGGCGGCGCTGGCCTCGACCGGTCGTGACATCAACTGGGACATGAAACGTCTTGAAGGCTATCGCAACTTCTGTAACAAACTGTGGAACGCCAGCCGCTTCGTGTTGATGAACACTGAAGATCAAGACTGTGGTCTGAACGGTGGCGAGCTGGAACTGTCTCTGGCTGACCGCTGGATCCTGGCTGAATATAACCGCACCGTGAAGGCTTACCGCGAAGCGTTGGACGGTTACCGCTTCGACCTGGCCGCCAGCATTCTGTATGAATTCACCTGGAACCAGTTCTGTGACTGGTATCTTGAGCTAGCCAAGCCGGTCATGAACGGCGGCAACGAAGCTCAGCTTCGCGGCACTCGTCATACGCTGGTAGAGGTTCTGGAAGGCTTGCTGCGCCTGGCGCACCCGATTATTCCTTTCATTACCGAAACCATCTGGCAGAGCGTGAAACCGCTGAAAGGCATCACTGCTGACACCATCATGCTGCAGCCTTTCCCAGAGTACTCGGCCGATAAAGCCGATGAAAGTGCGCTGGTTGACCTCGAGTGGATCAAGCAAGCTATCGTTGCCATCCGTAACGTGCGTGCAGAGATGAACATCGCTCCGGGTAAACCGCTCGAGCTGCTGCTGCGTGGCGCTAGCGCCGATGCACAGCGTCGCGTGGAGCAAAACCTGAGCTTCATCAAGTCGTTGGCGCGTCTGGAGTCGATCACCGTATTGCCTGCTGGCGATAAAGGCCCTGTTTCTGTCACCAAGCTGGTTGAGGGCGCAGAACTGCTGATCCCGATGGCCGGTCTGGTCGATAAAGAAGCCGAGCTTGAGCGTTTGACTAAAGAGATCGCCAAGCTGGATGCAGAAGTTGAGCGCATCGAAGCCAAGCTGTCTAACGAAGGCTTTGTGGCACGCGCTCCGGAAGCCGTTGTGGCTAAAGAACGCGAAAGACTGCAAGCCTGCGCAGAAGCCAAGATCAAGATTCAGGAACAGCAGGTCACCATCGCTGCACTGTAATCTTTGCTGAACAAGCAATCTGTTAAAAACGGTGGGGCTATTCGCTCCGCCGTTTTTTTTAGAATTGCAAAAAGCGCTCGCACACGGTATTAAATGCAAAAGAACAAATAACATCCTCAATCAAGTTAAATTAGGCAGACGTTAATGGCGTCACGGCAAGGCGGCGAGCGGATAAATTTTCAGGCGCTGGCTTAAGTCCGTGTCTTCATGAACAGCGGGTATAAAGAGTAATTTATGACTACAGCGACGACTGAACAGATAACACAGCAGGAAGTGGTGGTGCGCCGCATCACCTGTGATGACAATGCCGAAATTGCTCGAGTGATACGAGCCGTGTCTGCAGAATTTGGTTTGACGGCCGACAAAGGCTACACCGTGGCCGATCCCAATCTCGATACGCTGTGCGAAATGTACAGCCTGCCTCGCAGCGCCTATTGGGTGGTCGAGCTTAACGGGCAGATCGCGGGCGGCGGTGGCGTGTCAGCGTTAACCGGAGCCGACGACGACGTTTGCGAATTGCAGAAGATGTATTTTATGCCCAGCCTGCGTGGCAAAGGGTTGG
>CAWUIY010000016.1:0-28772 GCA_963922555.1 uncultured Serratia sp.
TACGTTAATCGAGCTGGATTTTCCTAATATTTGCAGCATAACCGTGGTTCTCCATCAGCGATTGATACTATTTATTTAACGACAACGGGTCGGATATAGAGACGAACCTGAGCGCCCTGATAAGTAGTATCAGTTTGAACAACGAAGCCGTTTTTCTCGGCCAAACGAATAGAAGGCGTATTTCCAGGAGCAATAATGCAGCAAACCTGACGTGGAATATTGCCTTCGGCCCATGCCAACGCGGCTTCGGACGCTTCACGAGCATAGCCTTTACCGTGGAAATTCGGGCTTAGTACCCAGCCCATTTCGGCCTTGTTATCCATCGAGGGCTGCATTTCTCGCTGGAAATCAGCAAAGCCAATTTCACCAACGAACTCACCCGTCGCTTTCTCGATAATGACCCAATACCCAAATCCCATCAGTTGCCAATGACCCACGTAGCGCAATAATCGGGTCCAGCTTGCCTCGCGGGTAGAAGGCACTCCACCGATAAAACGCACCATATCGGGATTGGCCCACAGGGCGGCAATAAGATTAAAATCGTCAAAGACATGACCTCGCAGGATCAATCTTGGTGTTTCTAATTGCGGAATGGATAAAGGCATACGAATTATTACCCTGAATTATCAGACAGAATTAACCTATCACTGAAAAGGGGGTAATGGCACAGCAGAAAAATAAATTTTAGCGTTAGCGCAGGGTATTTTGACGCAGGGATGAAGGGGCCATACCGCGTAATGATTTAAAACGATTGCTAAAATGGCTCGGTGAACTGAATCCGCAATCGAGAGCAATTGTCGTCATATCCAGAGCCGTATTTCGCAGCAGACTTTCAGCGCGGATCAGGCGGGCATTCATAACATACTGATGCGGCGCGACGCCCATTGACTGTTTAAACATACGTGCAAAATGGTACTCACTCAGCCCGGCAATATTCGCCAGTTCAGAGAGCTGCAAGGCGGAAGCAAGATGGCCGTGAATATACTCTTTGACCCGATTTAACACCGATGGCGCAAGGCCGCCACGCACGGTTGGTAGCGACCATTGCAGATGGGTATAACTGCGCGCAAGGTGGGTTACCAGCAGATTCGTGGCCGTACCTAACATCAGCTGATTGCTGTTTTCCTGCCACTGGCAACTTAGCAAAAAGTGACGATAAAGTTGGGTTATTTGCTGATCTTCACTGAAAACATGCTCATCAACCAAAATACTGGCCGGGCTGCGATCCCAGGTTTGTTCAATGACTTTACGCAGATGCTCGTCGGTAAAATACATATGCACAAAGGACAGATCGCCACGCACGTCCCAGCTTGAGACATTGTGTTTGGGCATCAGACAGAAACGATCCGGGCCGCCGCCATTTTCCCAGCCAGAGCGGGTTTTGTGATAGCACTCGTAGCCGTCGGCAATGTACAAGCTCAGCGTGTGATGGTCGGGATCTTCCTGGGTCACGCAGTCATTCTTATTCGACCAGGCAGCCAGCTGCATACCAGACCCTAAATGCACGGTGTCGTGCAATACGGCGTGGTGTTTCTTCAGCGTTTCGAACGACTGATAGCGATGCGGCATGGCTAAACTCCCCGGTTAATGAATAGCCTTAGTTTACTGGTTGAGCGGGGCTGAGCGCGAGCATTGGCGGCATTTTAAAGAAAAAAAACCGCAAGAATATGCAACTGCCCGCAAGTACAGGAAGGCCCAAATCTAGGGTTTGGGGGACAATTACTGAAACTAATTTCTCTTTAGGCTAGGTAACTCTATGAATGCGCTGCTGTATATTTCTGTAATCCTAATTTGGGGCACCACCTGGTTTGCCATTTACCTGCAACAAGGGGCTGCGGCCGTTACAGTCTCTATTTTCTATCGATTTTTGCTGGCTGCGGCATTGATGATGACGGTTCTGCTTATCACTCGTCGTTTACGTAAAATCTCGCTCAAAGACCACGCGTTTTGCATAGCTCAGGGCTGCTGCGTTTTTGCCTTTAATTTCTATTGCTTCTATCACGCCGCGGCCTATATCAGCAGCGGATTAGAGTCGGTTATTTTCTCAATGTCAGTGTTGTTTAACGCCTTCAATGGCATGCTGTTCTTCCGCCAAAAAATGACACCGGCGCTGATCCCAGCCTCCCTTTTGGGTCTGGTAGGCATCGTCACCCTGTTTTGGCATGACCTCAGCGCCCAGCACATCGCTCCTGACCTGCTGAAAGGCATCGGCCTTAGCATGCTGGGTACCTACGGTTTCTCATTGGGTAATATGATCAGCACGCGTCATAAAAAGCAGGGGCTAGATATATTGAGCACCAATACCTATGCGATGGGTTATGGATCGCTGGTAATGCTGGTATTGAGCCTTGCCCAAGGGGCTTCTTTTGCCGTGAATTGGACTGCGAGTTACACTTTATCGCTGGTTTATCTGGCAGTATTCGGTTCTGTGGTGGCGTTTACCTTCTATTTCACACTGGTAGGCCGCATCGGTGCCAGCCAGGCGGCTTACAGCACGCTACTGTTTCCACTAGTCGCACTGACCGTCTCCACCTTCTATGAAGGTTATCAATGGCATACTAATGCCGTGATGGGTCTGGCACTGATCCTTCTGGGTAATCTGGTGATGTTTTACCGTCCACGCTGGCTCAGTGAAAGGATGAAAGCCAAACCCGCGCTGAGCTAGTTATCGTTTTTACCGGTTTCATTTTGCCAATCGAAGCCGGTAAACAACTGACTGATGATTTCCTTCATTTTCACCACCGCCGGATCGCGTAACGCGTCGCGCCGCCAACCCAGATTGATTGAATAGGCGGGCATCGCCACCGGCGGTAATAGCAACTTTAAAGGATGAAACGCAGCCAAAACGCGAGCGGCGTGGAGAGGGATCGTCGCCAGCGCGTCGCTGCCCAGCAACAAATAAGGCAAAGCTGCAAAATGCGTCGTCGACGCTCTGACCGTGCGTTTTAGCCCCTGAGGAATCAACACCTCATCGACCATGCCAATAAACCCGCCAGAAGAAACCAGCAGATGCTGGCGATGAAGAAAAGCCTGCAAATTTAGCTGATTATTCGCCCCAATTTCCCCTGCCTTCAGCGATTGTCGAGAATCGATAAGACAGGCATAGCGCCCTTCTCCCAGCGTTTCACTCCCCACCGCCGCCGAGGTAAATCCGCCAGAGGCGATGGCTAAATCAATCTCTCGATTCATCAGCATATCGCCGACGATACGGCTGTGCGTTTGTCGAAACACAATACGCAAGCCAGGCATTTCCTGCTCCAGTTTATCAATCAGTGATTTACCCAATGCCAGCTCGAAATCATCTGAGAGCCCCAGCGAAAGGGAGCGTCCGGCATAGCCTGCCTGAGCACCTGACGCCAGCTGCAAGCTCTGACGACACTTGTCGAGCGCCTCACTGACCAGAGGTTTCAGCTCGTTGGCGCGCAATGTGGGGGCCAGCCCGCGACCGGTGCGTACAAACAGGTGATCGTCATACAGGCGGCGCAGGCGTCCGAGCGCAGCGCTCACCGCCGACTGGGTGAGTCCAAGGCGCACTGCCGCCCTGCTGGCGCTGCCTTCTTCATGCAACGCCTCAAGTACTTTAAGCAGATTAAGATCGATAGTTTCGATATTAATTTTATCAATATCAGTCATAACGGAATGGGCATGGATTAATGTCAGGATTTGAGCAGAATAGAAATTCATCCCCTTCGAGTCGAGATAATTTTATGCCTGCTTCAATAGTTGCTGCCCTGCAAATCGGTTCTTCGCAAGATGGAAAAGCTGCGACGCTGGACCATATTTTGTCATACGAACAACAGATTATCGATTCGGGTGCCAGCCTGGTGGTCATGCCTGAAGCCTTGCTGGGCGGTTATCCGAAAGGAGAGATCTTTGGTACGCGGTTGGGTTATCGGCTGCCGGAGGGTCGCGAGGATTTCACCCGTTATTTCAATAATGCGATTGAGGTACCGGGAGCCGAAACTCAGGCGCTGGCTGAGCTAGCAACACGGACTCAGGCCAGCCTGGTGATTGGCGTGATTGAGCGCAGTGGTTCCACGCTCTATTGTTCATCGCTGTTTATCGAACCGGGTCAGGGCGTAGTAGCAAAACACCGCAAACTCATGCCGACCGGCACCGAAAGGCTGATTTGGGGTCAGGGCGATGGCTCTACGTTGCCGGTAGTCGACGCTGCGGCGGGGCGTCTCGGCAGTGCTATTTGCTGGGAAAATCACATGCCGCTGTTGCGCATGGCGATGTACGGCAAAGGCGTTGAAGTCTGGTGCGCGCCAACAGTCGACGAGCGTGATATCTGGCAGTGCTCAATGCGCCATATTGCACACGAAGGACGGATGTTTGTGGTCAGCGCGTGCCAGTACCAGTCCTCTCCTGCTCAGCTTGGCATTAAGGTCAAAAACTGGAGCGACGACCGCCCGCTAATTAACGGCGGTTCAGTGATTGTTGGCCCGCTGGGGGACGTGCTGGCTGGCCCCTTGAAAGGTGAAACCGGGCTGCTAACCGCTGAGATCAATACTGACGATTTGGTCGGCGCGCGCTATGATTTTGACCCTGTAGGCCACTATTCGCGCCCGGATATTTTCAGCCTTGAAGTAGATCAGCGAGCAAAAAACAATGTGCGTTATCTTGAAGATTAATAAACGCAATTTTCATCAAGATGCGTCACCGGGACCTCAAAAGGAGCGCCACGGACGTAGGTGCTCATTAGGCAACAAATAACGAGGCCCGTCCGTGGATTATACGTTGCATAAGCCAGAATCAAATTATCCCGCCATTCACTTTTATCGTCTGTCCGTTGACCCAGGCGCCGTCGGGGCCTGCGAGAAAGGCTACGCTGGCTGCGATATCAGCCGGTTGGCCAAGACGTTCAAGCGGCGCGAGTTTAGCGATATGTTCTACTAGCTGCGGGGATTTGCCGTCGAGAAATAAATCGGTCGCCGTCGGTCCCGGTGCGATCACATTGACGGTGATCTCCCGACCACGCAGCTCTTTGGTCAAGACCTTGCTCATTGCTTCTACAGCCGCCTTAGTCGCAGCATAAACACCATAGGTTGGCTGATATAACCCGACCACGCTGGAAGAAAAATTAATCACCCGTCCGCCGTTGCGCAGGCGTTTCGCTGCTTCTCGCAAAGTGTTGAAGGTGCCTTTCAGATTGATATCAACTAACCTGTCAAAAGCCGCATCATCGAATTCGGCCATCGCTGACAATGTCATAATCCCCGCGTTATTCACCAGCACATCAATGCCACCAAAAGCCTGTTCGGCGCTGTCGAACATTTTACGCACTGCCGCGGCATCGCTGACATCAGCCTGCGCGCTCATTGCATTTCCTCCTGCCTGTTGAATTTTTTGTACCAAAGCTTCTGCTTCAGCCGCCCCACGAGAATAGTTCACGAGCACGGTAAACCCTTCTGCGGCTAAGCGTTCTGCGATTGCTGCGCCAATTCCACGTGAAGCGCCAGTGACTAGCGCGACCTTATTTTCTGCGTGTTGAGTTGTCATGAGTTGAATCCTTATTTAAATAATCTACGTAGCCAAAGTTGCGGGCCGGTGAACAAATAATGCACTTTTGACACTGTCGAATAATCTCCTAATATTCGTTATCACTATCCGGAATTAATGAACAATCAGGGCAATCCCGATGGATAAACTCGATAGCATGCGGCTTTTCACCCGGGTCGTTGAACTTCGCAGCTTTACACAGGCAGCCGACAACCTGGATTTAAAACGATCGACCGTGACCGACGCCATTAAGCAATTGGAAGCTCGCCTTAAAGTCAGGTTATTACAGCGCACTACGCGTCACGTCAGCCCAACCCTGGACGGCGAAGCCTATTACCAACGCTGTCTGCGGATACTGGCCGATGTTGAAGATGCCGAAATGGCGTTTGCTGATGCACGACCCAAAGGTGTGCTGCGCATAGACGTTAATTCCGCGCTGGCCCGCCATTTTATTTTTCCCGGACTTAAAGCGTTTTTAGCCGATTATCCCGAAATAGAACTGGCGATTAGCGAGGGCGACCGGTTAGTAGATTTGGTTCGTGAAGGTATCGACTGCGTAATTCGCGTCGGCGAGCTCAGGGACAGCGATATGGTCGCACGCCCTCTCGGCCGTTTTCAGGAAATCACCTGCGCCAGCCCGCAGTATCTGCAAACTTTTGGTCAACCTGAGGATTTGATCGCGTTGCGGCAGCATCAGATGGTGGGTTTTCGCTCCAGCGCAACCGGGAATATCCTGCCGCTTAGCTTTTATGTTAATGAAAAATTGACGGTTATCGCCCTGCCGACCAGCATTTCAGTGAGCGGTTCAGAGAGCCTAAAAGAGGCGGCAAGGCGCGGGTTGGGTATCATCCAGGTGCCACACTACGGCGTGGCAGCCGATCTGGAGCAAGGTCATTTGGTGCAAATATTGCCGCAATTTGTGGCTGGTTCATTACCTGTTTCGCTACTTTATCCACGTAATCGTCAACTTTCGCCACGCGTTAGAGTTTTTATTGATTGGATGGTTAAGGAGTTTGCGCGGCTAAATACCTATCCGAGCGGATATATGCACTGTTTCAAAGCAGAGACTTGAGAAAAAAATGTCGTTGCCCTTTTGTGAACGACGCGCGTTTTAATTATTAGTTGTTATTCAATAAGTTAAATACTTTCTTGTTTGGCATCACAATTGCTTGTTTCCCGGGATGACTATTTTTCAGGATCTCCATAACGGCAGATAGGATCTTCCTCATCAAGGAGCCGTTTTTAGTCGAGGCTGGATCGCATTCGTCACATTTAGATCGACGATAACTTGGCGGATCCCCCCAGATTGCTTAATCTTTCTTAACGAGACAGTTATGCGCAGACTTACCTTGTTCGCGGATTCAATTATTCGTGCTAGCACGTTTTTACAGGGCAGGCCTTTAAGAGGAACAAAAGGAATGGCATCCACCCCTTCATCCGTCTATTTAAATATCGGCACTGAAGAGACACAGGTACTGATCGACGGCGATCTTCAGCTGTTAACGCTTGGCTCACAACTCACGTCGTTGGGTTTTTTTCGCCATCAACCGCCAACGCCCGACGAAATGGAAAATGCGATTATGATGGTTGAAGATGAGGTCTATCGTCTGCGCCACGATATTCTGCCGGGAGCAAAATTATATAGCGAAGACAACGATATCCGCACGATTGCTCGTCTGGCAGGGGTGGCCGAAAATGAGCAGATGATTCTTTCGTTAGAAGCCGTTGAGCAGACTTTTGATCGCCTGGCGCTGGTCATTAACGGACGCCCAGCCAGTTTCGAGGGCATACCCGATGGCAACGATTTCGCCGCCACTTTGCTGATTCTGCGAGAATTTATGCATCATCTAAAATTCACAGAAATTGTGCTTAAAGGGGCTAGATTTTCGATTTAACTAGCTGAAATTAATTAAAATAATCTTCTCGCAAGAGGTTAAATAATCGTATTGATCAGCTTCATGAATTGCTCGCGTGAAATCTTCAGGGTAAAAAACATCCCGCTGTAATGCCACGCAGCATTCCCGAAATCAGAGGGTGGTAACAGGGAAGCCGAATCCGGCAATTTCAAAGATAAGGCTGGCGATTAAAAGCGTAGCGGCGAGAAACCGATACTGAGAAAACGTCAATCTTGCGAGCATAACAAACTAATCCTTGTACCATTAAATGGGCTTTCACAAAACGTCGAATCTCAATTGCTGCAAACGGCTACGGGTGCGCTGAATATCCTCCTGTTCCGCGCCGCGAGTCATCTCGTCTAAGGCCAAAGAGGTTATTAAAAATAGCTGGCAGTGTTGGTCATACAACACGTCAATCACATTAATAAATCGCTGCTGTGTGGCCGCAGAAACGCTCTCCATGGCAGGAACATCTTCGATAATCCAGCTGCGGTATTCTGCACACAGGGCCAAATAATCGATTACCGCCGTCGGCCCTACGCATAAATCATCAAATGAAAAATGCAGAAAATCTGTTGCCGGAGACAGCACTTTCAGGCGGCGAGAACCCACGGCAAGGGGATATTTTTCGCCTTTTGGGTCGGGCAACTGATATTCACTGCGTTGAGAAGAAGTCCCCGGGGAAAGATAAACCCCTTCGCAGAAAGCGGTAAGACGATTAGTACCCAGAGTGCGATAATCCATAACGCCCCCTAATGCCACCACTTCCATATACTGCTGGATAAGCTTTATCGATGGCTCAAAACGCGCATGATAAAGCGGGTTCGAAAGTAATTGCTCGGGAGGATAGTTCGAGGTTGCGATCAGAATAATGCCGCGTTTAACGATCATCTCGAGCAGGCTTTTCATCAGCATCGCGTCGCCGACGTCATGCAAATGCAGCTCGTCAAAACACACCAGCTTGCAGTCGCCTAATTGTGCACTCAACACGGCTTCAATACTGTTATCGGAGGACAGGGGATTATTCATACCGCGATGCAGATCGCGAAGGAAATCATGGAAATGCACCCGGCGTTTTTCCTCTATCGGCACTGAGGCAAAAAAGCTGTCGACAATAAAACTTTTTCCGCGCCCCACTTTGCCCCAGATGTAGACGCCACCCCCTACTGGTTTGGGCTTTTTCAGCAGGCTTTTTTTCGGCGCTAAGCTTGAAACTATAAGGGCATCCAGCCGGGCGATGACTGAAAGCTGCTGCTCGTCTAAAACAAACTGATAATCAAGAGCTTTGTCATGCATCACCGTCTGAAAATCAAAAACGTTGGCTACCTGTTTCATTAACCGCATCCTTGAAAAACCATCCCAATCTCTTGCATTCTTTCTATACAAATCGAAGGCAAATATCTACAGCAAGCGTGCTAAATCCGGGCAAAAAAAACCCCGCCATAAGCGGGGTTAGTGTTCTTGGTTATTGCTTTTAAAACAAAAACCAGAACAGCTATTCTATGCACGACAAGGCTTAGAACGGAATGTCGTCATCGAAATCCATTGGTGGTTCGTTGCTTTGAGCAGGGGCATTATTCTGCGCAGCTGGGCGTGATTGCTGACCACCGCTGAACTGGTTGCCACCCTGTGGCTGCTGAGGTTGACCCCAACCGCCCTGCTGGCCGCCAGAAGCCTGACCACCGCCAGCCGGAGCGCCACCACCTGCACGACCACCCAGCATCTGCATGGTGCCGCCAACGTTGACCACGATTTCGGTAGTGTATTTTTCAACACCGGCCTGATCGGTCCATTTACGCGTCTGCAGTGCGCCTTCAATATAAACCTGAGAGCCTTTGCGCAGGTATTCACCCGCTACTTCTGCCAGCTTGCCGAAAAGCACAACACGGTGCCATTCAGTTTTCTCTTTCTGCTCGCCGGTCGCCTTGTCGCGCCAGCTTTCAGACGTTGCCAGGGTGATATTGGCAACAGCACCGCCGTTAGGCATGTAGCGGACTTCGGGATCCTGACCCAGATTCCCAACCAGAATCACTTTGTTTACGCCTCTGCTGGCCATGTCGACTCTCCTGATGAGTTAATTTTGTACAGTATAAACCATGAATTTTAGCATGGGCGGATTGCATATAATACTCTGAATGTGGATTCCAGAAATGTTTACAGAGTCTACAGATTTGCAGCCCTATACTGGATATCCATTCAGGTTTTTTTGTGTCATACTTACTCGTTTCGTACTTTCTGTGCCCAATTTTCTGATTCAGATGCAGTGTCTGGGCGGATATACCCGAATCAATCGGCAAACGGGTATGCAATTCCACGCACGCATCGCGGACAGTCACCGGCACGGTGAGCTTTCAAGTTATTCCGGGAATGATGAATGGATAAGATCGAAGTTCGGGGCGCACGCACCCATAATCTCAAGAATATCAACCTGATTATTCCGCGCGACAAACTGATTGTTGTCACCGGACTATCCGGATCTGGCAAGTCCTCACTGGCTTTTGACACTCTGTATGCCGAGGGTCAGCGTCGCTACGTTGAGTCGCTGTCAGCCTACGCACGCCAATTTTTATCCCTGATGGAAAAACCCGACGTCGACCATATTGAAGGGTTATCACCGGCTATTTCTATCGAGCAGAAATCTACGTCGCACAACCCGCGTTCAACGGTGGGTACGATTACCGAGATCCACGATTACCTGCGCCTGTTGTTTGCCCGCGTGGGTGAGCCGCGTTGCCCGGACCACGGCGTCCCACTGGCGGCCCAAACCGTCAGTCAGATGGTCGATAACGTGCTTGCACAACCCGAAGGTCAGCGCCTGATGCTGCTAGCTCCGATCGTCAAGGATCGCAAAGGCGAGCACACCAAAACGCTGGAAAATCTCGCCGCTCAGGGTTATATCCGCGCTCGTATTGATGGCGAAGTGTGCGATCTTTCGGATCCGCCAAAACTCGAATTGCAGAAAAAACACAGCATCGAGGTGGTTGTCGATCGCTTCAAAGTACGCGATGACCTGCAACAGCGTCTGGCCGAATCGTTTGAAACAGCGCTGGAGCTATCCGGCGGGACGGCGATCGTGGCTGATATGGACGACGCCAGCGTACCTGAAATGCTGTTCTCTGCTAACTTTGCCTGTCCGGTCTGTGGCTATAGCATGCGAGAGCTGGAACCACGCATGTTCTCGTTCAACAACCCGGCCGGTGCCTGCCCAACCTGTGACGGACTGGGCGTGCAGCAGTTCTTCGATCCAGACCGCGTTATCCAGAATCCAGAACTTTCCCTGGCCGGTGGCGCAATTCGCGGCTGGGATCGTCGCAACTTCTATTATTTCCAGATGCTGCGCTCACTGAGCGAACATTATCAATTCGACGTCGAATCTGCTTTCAATGAACTGAGTCAAGATGTCGTCCACGCTATCCTGCACGGTTCAGGTAAGCAGACCATTGAGTTCAAATACATTAACGACCGCGGTGATACCTCGGTGCGTCGCCATCCGTTTGAAGGCGTGCTGCATAATATGGAGCGTCGCTATAAAGAGACGGAATCCAGTGCGGTGCGTGAAGAATTGGCAAAATACATCAGCAATCGCCCTTGCGCCTCGTGTAAGGGGACTCGTTTGCGTGAAGAAGCGCGCAACGTGTTCGTTGAGGAAACCACGCTGCCGGAGATCTCCGATTACAGCATTGGCCATGCAATGGAGTTTTTCCTGAGCATGAACCTCACCGGCCAACGCAAGCAGATTGCCGAGAAGATTTTAAAGGAAATCGGCGACCGACTGAGATTCCTGGTTAACGTCGGGCTGAACTATCTTTCCCTGTCTCGTTCGGCGGAAACGCTGTCCGGCGGCGAGGCACAGCGTATTCGTCTGGCAAGCCAGATTGGCGCGGGCCTGGTGGGTGTCATGTATGTGTTGGATGAACCCTCTATCGGTTTGCACCAGCGCGATAACGAACGCCTGCTCGAGACGTTGATTCACCTGCGCGACCTCGGCAACACGGTGATTGTGGTTGAGCATGACGAAGATGCTATCCGTGCGGCAGACCACATTATCGATATCGGTCCAGGTGCGGGCGTGCACGGCGGTGAAGTGGTGGCCGAAGGTACAGCCGAAGACATCATGAATACCGAGAACTCTCTGACCGGGCAATATCTCAGCGGCAAACGTGAGATTGCCGTTCCCGAGCAGCGCGTTCCTGCCGACGCGGCTAAAGTATTGAAGCTGGTTGGCGCAACGGGTAACAACCTGAAAGACGTGACCCTGACCCTGCCTGTCGGCCTGTTTACCTGTATCACCGGCGTTTCGGGTTCAGGTAAATCGACGCTGATCAATGACACGCTGTTCCCACTGGCTCAGCGCCAGCTAAATGGCGCAACCATTGCTGAAGCAGCGCCGTATCGTGACATTCAGGGGCTGGAGCATTTCGATAAAGTTATCGACATCGACCAAAGCCCGATCGGTCGTACGCCGCGCTCTAACCCGGCCACTTATACCGGTATTTTTACGCCAGTACGTGAGCTGTTTGCCGGTGTGCCTGAATCACGTTCACGCGGTTATACGCCGGGCCGTTTCAGCTTTAACGTCAAGGGTGGACGCTGCGAAGCCTGTCAGGGCGACGGCGTGATCAAGGTTGAGATGCACTTCTTGCCTGACATCTACGTGCCATGTGACCAGTGCAAAGGCAAACGTTATAACCGTGAAACGCTCGAGATCAAATACAAAGGCAAGAGCATTCATGAAACGCTGGATATGACGATTGAAGAAGCGCGTGATTTCTTTGATGCCGTACCGGCGCTGGCGCGTAAGCTGCAAACCTTGATTGACGTAGGCCTGTCATATATTCGTCTGGGTCAGTCTGCTACCACACTTTCCGGCGGTGAGGCACAGAGGGTCAAACTGGCGCGTGAGTTGTCAAAACGCGGAACCGGCCAAACGCTGTATATTCTCGACGAGCCGACAACCGGTCTGCACTTCGCCGATATTCAGCAACTGTTAGAAGTTCTTCATCAGCTGCGCGATCAGGGCAATACTATTGTGGTGATTGAGCACAATCTTGACGTGATCAAAACGGCTGACTGGATTGTCGATTTGGGTCCAGAAGGCGGTCACGGCGGCGGTCAGATTCTAGTCTCCGGCACACCAGAAACTGTCGCAGAATGCAAAGAATCGCACACTGCGCGCTTCCTGAAACCCCTGCTGGAGCGCCACACGCTTAAGCATAAAAAATCTGCCTGACTCAGGGTTTAGGTTTTTGAATCAATGAAAAGCGAGTCTTTTGGCTCGCTTTTTTCATGCATGAATCTGCGGTAACTGCTCTAATCTATTGCGTGCAAAGTCCCAAAAGCTCCTCACTTTCAGTGGCATACGCTGGATATTTTGTACTACCAGCTGTACCGGTAACGGTGACGGTTCAAACTCGGGTAAGAGTCTTATCAGTGAACTATCGGTTAGCTCATCGGCGACCTGGTAGGATAAAAATCGGGCTATCCCTTTGCCGGCCTTGACGGCTAACAGGCGGGTTTCAACATCATTAAATAACAGATGTGGCGTCAGTCTGACTCGAGGCCCCTCTTCATTGGCCCCAAATCGCCATTCGTTAAAAGTATCTTTGCTGCTGAGTATGGTCTGGTGGGACGTCAGTTCTGCCGGGTGAAGTAAAACCGGATAGGCTGCGAGATACTCAGGACTGGCAATCAGGACGCTGCTAACCTGCCCTAATCGTCGCGCAACCTTTGTCGAATCCTCAAGATGACCGATACGAACGGCAACGTCGATTCCATGTTCAATCAGATCGAGATTCCGGTCGCTAAGCATCAGTTCGATTTGAATCTCGGGGTGCAGCCCCTGAAACTCCATCACCAATGGCGCGATATGTCGCCGGCCAAAAAGTACCGGCGCAGTGACCCGCAACAATCCTTTAAGCTGGGTCTCTGCCGCGTCTTGCACCGCTTCTTCATAGCTTTTCAGAATCATTGCTGCCCGATTAGCCAGCCTGACTCCCGCCTCAGTGGGTGCCAGACTTCTTGTCGTACGCTCGACCAGCCGAGCGCCAAACCGATGCTCCAGCGAGGCAATCGCACGGGTCACCGCAGGTGCTGAGCGCCTGAGCTTGCGGGCGGCCCCCGACAGGCTTCCCTGATTCAATACTTCGAGAAAGATAGCTAGCTCATCGAGACGGTCCATAAATTATTCCATTTAATGAAATTATCAATTTCAATAATCCCGGATTCCTTTCACTCAACGCAAGAGTAATCTGTCTCTAAACCCTTAGGAGAAGATGATGAGCAAATTAAAACTGTACGGTACGCCCCTTTCTGGGCACGTCCATCGCGTCACGTTGTTGCTACGCATGCTCGAACTGGAATATGAATTTATCGAGGCGGGTGCGGAATTACGCGCGACGGAAGAATTCCGCAAATTGAACCCGTGGGGGCAAATTCCCGTTTTGGTCGACGGTAAAACGATCATTGCCGACAGCAACGCAATTCTGGTTTATTTGAGTAAAACCTATGCGGCTGGAAGTCATTGGCTCCCGGAACAGGCGCTGGCGGCAGCACATACGCAGCAGTGGTTATGCAAAGCGGCTGGCGAAATCCGCTACGGGCCTGCTTCGGCTCGCCTAATCGCGCAATTTGGTACGCCGGAAGATTACGCCGTTGCGCTTAAAGTGGCGGGGAAATTCTTACCTCAGCTGGAACTTCATTTGGCACAGCGCGAGTTTTTGGTCACCGAAAAACCCACGATTGCCGACCTGGCCTGCTACAGCTACGTGGCGCTCGCCCCTGAGGGCGGGATCTCGCTTGAGGCTTACCCTGCTATCAAACAGTGGCTGTCGCGAATTGAAAGCTTGCCTGGCTTTGTTGCTACACCGCCGCTGCCGTTGCCCGAGATTGCACAATAACGAGGTGATGCGATGGAAATTTTCCACCCCGATGAGAAACGCGCGCAGACGCTGGCCGGTTTTATGGTTGGCTCTGCGGGGATTTACCCGACCATGCCGCAACAGCATCGTGATTTCTTCGCTGGGTTGCCGTCATTTTTTATCGCCACCCTCGACTCACAAGGATGGCCTGTCGCGACCGTGCTGAGCGGCCCGCCGGGATTTATCAGCACGGTAGATAACTGCCACCTGCGTATCAACTCACCACGGCGGCAGGATTGCCCGGCTTTATCGGCTTTGCAAACAGGTAAAGAGCTAGGGGCTTTAGGGCTGGATTTTAGTAATCGGCGTCGAAATCGCGTTAACGGCGTGATTAGTCGGATGGATAAAAATCGTCTCGAAGTTGCCGTGAAACAGAGCTTTGGCAACTGCCCAAAATATATTCAGCGACGCAAAATCTCTCCACGCTCGGGTGATGCAGGGAAAATCACCTATTTGAACGGGTTAGACGCCAAAGCGCGGGAGATGATTACTTATGCCGATACCTTTTTCGTTGCCACCCATGCTCACGGTGGTTCGCCAACCGGCGGGGTCGATATCTCCCATCGTGGTGGAAATCCAGGTTTCGTAAAAATTATCGGCGACACACTGTGGGTGCCGGATTTCAGCGGTAATCGCTATATGAACACCCTGGGAAATTTGCTCGCAGAACCGCGCGCCGCGCTGTTATTTCTGGATTTCACCAACGGTGACGTTTTGCATCTGCAAGGCCATACCGAGATCAGCTGGCAAGCCGACGCGATACACCAGCTCGAGGGTGCAGAGCGTTTTTGGTGCCTGCATGTAACGGCTGCCTGGCGTTTTCCGGGATTACTGCCGTGGCAAGGCAGTGATATCGAATTTTCTCCCGCCACGCTGAGCACCGGCGTTTGGGCCGAAGCTCGCTAAGTAAATCAACTGGCAATTGCGTGGCGTTTCTCTTCAGGCAGGTTTGACAATACCAGCTGATACGAACTATCGATTAACGCATAAAATTGTGAGTCAGGCAGATTACCGTCAAGCAGGACGCTGTTCCAGTGCGCCTTGTTAAGGCAGTCACAGGGAATAATCTCCGGATGCTGATGACGCAGGTTTTCTGCCGTCTGATGACCCGTTTTTAACGAAATTGCCGGATGGCCTTCGATATCTCGCAGCATGGCAAACATCACGCCCGCCACCTTAATCTGACTAGCCTGCCACTGATTTTCGGTACTTTGATGGGCACCGGGTTTCGACAGACAATAATCGAGCAGTTGAGCATTATTCATCTTTCACCCTTTCTAATAGGAATCGAAAAGGCAGTATAGCTGGACGAAAAATACACAACTGCAACCCAGTTAACAGTTCTCAGTCATTGAGATCCCGATGACCTGACACCAGTCAGTGATGCGGATAAACGCGAACGGCCAAGAGCGAAGGCAGATTTATTCGCCGTTGAGGGTGATGATGACCTTTCGCGCGCCCCCATGATTGCGATGTTCCCCGAGGTAGATCCCCTGCCAGGTGCCGAGATTCAGGCGCCCATTGCTGATTGGGATAGAAACGCTGCAACCCAGCAGGCTGCTTTTCAGGTGCGCGGGCATGTCGTCGCTGCCCTCATAATCATGCTGATACCACGGCTCGTTTTCCTTTACCGTCCGATTGAAAAACCCTTCGAAATCCTGTCTTACCGTAGGATCGGCATTTTCATTGATGGTCAGCCCGGCCGAAGTATGCTGAATAAAGACGTGGCAAAGGCCCACCGATAGCTCACGGATCTCAGGCACCTGTTGCAGGATTTCATCGGTGATCAAATGAAAACCACGGGGGCGTTGCTTCAGTCTGATCTCTTTTTGAAACCACATAGCGCTCTCCTTTTTTGATTCAAATCAACGAAAGTATAAGTTCTTTTTAATGCTTTTGATTTAACAAGACGGTCGGTCTATATTAAGTCAATGACTAGTGAAGCTCAAAAACCACGTCGTGGCCGTCCCCCAAAAGCGGGACGAGAAAACCTTGATACCCGTGAAGCGCTAATCCGCAGCGGCACCGCCATTCTGACCGAGCAGGGTTTTGCGGCGGCCGGCATCGACGGTATTTTGCGCCAGGTCGGCGTGCCCAAAGGATCTTTTTATTACTATTTCGACAGCAAAGAAGCTTTCGGACAGGCAGTGATAGAAAACTATGCGCGATTCTTTGCCTATAAGCTGGATAAAAGCCTGCTGAATCCGCAGCTGCCCCCGCTGGACAGGCTTGAGGCATTTGTCGCCGATGCGGTTCAGGGTATGGAAAAGTACGATTTTCGCCGCGGCTGCCTGATAGGTAATCTGGGGCAGGAAGTCGCCAATCTGCCAGCCAATTACCGCGATCAACTCATTGCTATTCTGCACAGCTGGGAGCAGCGGGTAGCGGATTGCCTCGAACTTGCACGCCAGCAGGGCACGCTCGAGCCGCAGGCCGATTGCCGCGCACTGGCAGCCTATTTCTGGGCTGGATGGGAAGGTGCCGTCATGCGCGCCAAACTTAACAGCAATGCCGAACCGCTGAATAATTTTATCCGCCATTTCCTTGCCGGTCTGCCACGCCAGCCCGACGTCAGCCTTTAATCTGGAGTTCGAAATGTTTAAAGCTATCTTGATAGAGAAAACAGTTGATGGGACAAACGAGCATTACCAGGCCGCTTTAAAAGACGTTGATGAGGGCCAGCTTCCTCCCGGCGAGGTTTTGGTAGAGGTGCATTATTCCACTTTGAACTACAAGGATGGGCTGGCAATCACTGGCAGTGGCCCGATAGTCCGCAGCTTCCCGATGATCCCCGGTATTGATTTCTCGGGCGTGGTTGCAAAAAGTAGCAGTCCTAAATTTGCCGCTGGTAATCGGGTGCTGCTTAACGGCTGGGGATTTGGTGAAAAAGCCTGGGGTGGATTGGCGCAAAAGGTCAGTATTGATGCGCAATATCTCACCCCAGTTCCGGCCTCCCTCAGCCTGAAAGACAGCATGATTATCGGCACCGCGGGCTATACCGCCATGCTGGCCATTATTGCGTTGGAAAAAAACGGACTGAAGCCTGAAAAAGGCCAGGTACTGGTGACCGGTGCCAACGGCGGCGTGGGCAGCTTCGCGGTTGCCCTGTTGTCTCGATTAGGTTATCAGGTGGCGGCCTCAACCGGCAGACCTGAGGAAGCAGACTATTTAATCCAGCTTGGCGCGAGCGAAATTGTTGACCGCCATACTTTGAGTGAACCAGGTAAACCCTTGCAGAAAGAACGTTGGGCGGCGGCTATCGATTCGGTAGGCAGCCATACTCTGGCTAACGTATGCGCCAGTATCAAAGAGGGTGGCGCGGTAGCGGCCTGCGGCATGGCGCAAGGGTTAGATTTTCCTGCCAGTGTCGCACCGTTCATCTTAAGAAACGTCACTCTCGCCGGGATTAACAGCGTAACCCGCCCGGCTGATGAGCGTCAGGTTGCCTGGGCACGACTCGCCGAACTGGTTGACCCTACACTGTTGGCATCTATCAGTCAGGAAATTGATTTGGACGAAACCATAGCGGCCGCCAATAAGTTGATGAAAGGAGAGATTCGCGGGCGTGTCGTGGTGAAGGTTCAGGATTAAAATAAAAAGTCGGCACAGTTGCGCCGACTTTTTTGGCTTTTCCTCAACGGAAAAAGCAGGCTAAGGCAGGGGAAACCTGCCTCCGCAAATGATTACTCACCCGCTACCGCAGCAAATGCCGCTGCAACCTGCTCTACGTTGTGGTGGTTCAGACCTGCGATACACACGCGACCGCTGGCAATCAGGTATACGCCAAACTCTTCACGCAGACGATCGACCTGAGCCGCACTGAAACCGGTATAACCGAACATGCCGCGCTGTTGCAGCAGGTGATCGAAATTACGGCCCGGCAGCGCTTTCTTCAGGCTATTAACCAACGTCTGGCGCATTTCGATGATGCGGGTACGCATGGTTTCAACTTCAGCCAGCCACTGTGCTTTCAACTGAGCGTCGCCCAGCACGGTAGAAACGACTTTAGCGCCGAAGTTTGGCGGGCTTGAGTAGTTACGACGTACGGTCGCTTTCAACTGACCCAACACGCGGCCAGCGGCTTCGCTGTCTTCGCACACCACAGACAGTCCACCGACGCGCTCGCCGTACAGTGAGAAAATCTTGGAGAACGAGTTGCTTACCAGCATGTTAACGCCAGCGGCAGCCATCGCGCGGATCGCATAAGCGTCCTGATCCATGCCCACGCCAAAGCCCTGATAGGCGATATCGAGGAACGGGATCAGCTCACGCTGTTTAACCAGTTCAATCACCTGGTCCCACTGAGACTGGCTCAGGTCTGAACCGGTCGGATTGTGGCAGCACGGGTGCAGCAGAACGATGCTCTGCGCTGGCAGCGTTTGCAGCTTTTCGATCATGCCCGCAAAGTTCACGCCAAGGTTTTCACCGTCGAAGTAAGGATAGGTATGAACCTTGAAACCTGCGCCAGCGAAAATAGCGACGTGGTTGTCCCAGGTCGGATCGCTTACCCACACTTCTGAATTAGGGAAGTAGTGTTTCAGGAAGTCGGCACCGACTTTCAACGCACCAGATCCCCCCACGGTCTGGATAGTCGCAATGCGCTGCTGCTGCAACGCAGAATGCTCGGCACCAAACAACAGGCTTTGAATGCTGCTGCGATAGGCATTTAAACCTTCCATCGGCAGATAAACTGAGGCAGCCTGTGGTACAGAATTCAGCTGGTTTTCAGCGGCTTCGACAGCACCAAGCTGTGGGATAATCCCATGATCGTCGTAATAAAGACCGATGCTCAGGTTAACCTTTTTCTCTCTTGGATCGTTTTTGAAGCTTTCCATCAGCGACAGAATTGGGTCACCGGCATAAGCGTCAACATGTTGGAACACGGTATTTCTCCTTGGATTTCTTATTCTTGGACAAGCGCCAGAATTCCCGTTCTGCGGGGTTCTGTCATGTCGAAGCAGCGACGATTTACTGTTTTTCGTTATTTCTTAGACTAACAAATATTGCTCAAAAAAATCACTTTTATGTTGCTTTGTTGCGAGGCAAATTCCGTAATTTGCAGCTCACACCGTGTAGCGACCAGGACGGTGATTCATTGCGATAATCAGGTTAAGCACAAACGCGCCCATGATTGAGGCAATCAGCATCGGAATACTGACCACAAACAACGATGCCAGCACGATCACAAAATCAACGCCCATCTGTAGTTTACCGGCGCGAATACCGTATTTATCCTGCAAAAACAGCGACAAGATGTTCATGCCACCCAGGCTCGCCTTATGGCGGAACAGCACGATAAAGCCCATGCCCATAATCACGTTGCCAAACAGCACCGCATAAAACGGTTCAAGGTGATCAAAGTGGATGAATAGCGGATGCAGGCTGGTGAAAACCGAAACCAGCGCCACGGAACTGAAGGTCTTGATAGTAAACGGCCAACCCATACGACGAATTGAAAGCCAATAGAATGGCAGGTTAATAGTGAAGAACACCGCGCCGAAGGAATAGTGGGTCAGATAGTGGATCAGGAATGCCAGACCCGCGGTACTGCCGGTCAAAGCGCCTGACTGGCGCAGCATCATGACGCCAAATGAAACCATCAGGGTGCCCATCAGGATAGCGAGGACGTCTTCGAGCCAGGTGTGCCCTACTTTGGGTGGTGTAATGCTGTCTGTGTTATCCATAAATGCCTGTCGCCTGTAAATGTTTAAATATGAAAATACCGCGCAGGCTATATTTGCCTGCTAGGGCCGTGAAATTTTCATAGATAATTAACGACAGAACTTAAGAAGGCAACCGTTTTCGCACAATCCAACCGCATTTAAGCAAAAAAACAATCATCTCACGCAATACACCGCCTAAAAGTGATATTTTCATGCATTAACTTGCGATTTAATGCACCAAGTTAGTGAATTTGCACCAACCTGGAGCAATGCATTTCAGGAACTCAAGCCGGTTTTACTGCCTGTTCAATCGGCGAGGTCAGCAGGCCATTTTCCTTGATACGGTTGAGCACCACCGAGGTTTTAATGTGCGCCACGCTTTTATGCACCGAGAGAATATGGCTGATCAACGTGCTTAAACCCGCCAGGTCGGCGACAGCCACTTTCAACAGATAATCTGCATCGCCGGTGGTTTTATAGGCGTCAATGACTGCATCCACCTGTTCCAGCATTTGATGGAAATCATCAACATTTTCTGGTAAATGATTGATAAGTCTAATTTCTATCAGTCCAATCATTCCTAAACCCAATGCTTCTGGCGCCAGTCGAGCATGGTATCCCATGATCATCTGCTGTTGTTCCAGGCTTATCCTGCGGCGCGAACATTGTGATGCTGAAAGGCCGACGATTTCACTCAATTCCTGATTGGTCAAACGTCCATTGGCTTGTAGTAAGGTGAGGATTTTTAAGTCGTAATCGTCAATGCTATACATGGTTGCTTACCTGCTTATATATTTTATTGCTTAACACACTATCAGTTTTTTATTAGTCAAACCGTTGCTTTGTACGCTGACGGCTGCTTTTTCATCTCTAATCACTATTTATCTTGCAATAACAATGCCTGATTGCGGAATATGAGGTCATAAAATCTACCAGCAAGGAAATCTGATGAAAAAAATAATAATCCTCTCTCTGGGCCTGCTGTCTGCTTCCACCACCATGGTGCATGCAGAGGGAATGTCATCGCATCTTGACAGGGTGATGCAAAAAGGGGCGTTAAACGTCTGCACCACGGGCGATTACAAGCCTTACACCTATCTGCGTCCCGATGGAAAATATGAAGGTATCGATATTTCAATGGCTGAGTCATTGGCCGCCAGCCTGGGCGTGAAAGTTAACTGGGTGCCGACTACCTGGAAGACCATGATGGAAGATATGACGGCAAATCGTTGTGATATTGCGATGGGAGGGATTTCGGTCACCCTGCCGCGCCAGCAAAAAGCCTGGTTCACCAGCGTGATGGATCAGGACGGTAAAATTCCGTTTGTCCGCTGTTCAGACGTCAAAAAATATCAAACCGTGCAGCAGTTGAACAAGCCTGGTATCCGCCTGATTGAACCGGCAGGAGGCACTAATGAAGCCTTCGTGCACGCTTATCTACCCGATGCCCATTTAACGCTATCTCATGATAATCAGGCCATCTTCCAGATGCTGGTCGATAAAAAGGCCGATGTGATGATTACCGATGCTTCTGAAGCGCTGTTCCAGCAAAAGCATTATCCAAAGCTGTGCGCTGTGAACCCGACAAAGCCGCTGCAGTTTGGCGAGAAGGCCTACCTGCTACCGAAAGACGATATTAGCTGGAAGATGTATGTCGATCAGTGGCTGCATTTGAGCAAAGCCAACGGAGACTATCAGAAGATAATGGGACAATGGCTGGCGAAACAGTCTTGAGAATAGGGTAACGAGCATGCAAGGCGCGGATAACAACAATAACCGCGCCTTTTGACCTTTAGGTTTATCTTTAATCGCCGAGATAGATTCTGGCAACTCGGGAGGTCAGAGTCGTAATTAGCTCATAGGCGCTGATTCCGGTGAAAGCGGCAATTCGCTCTACCGGCAAAGCAGGCCCCCACAATATAGCCTCATCACCGACTTTATCCTGCGCATCGGGGCCTAAATCCACTGAAATCATGTCCATAGAAACGCGCCCGACAATCGGGACTTCACGCCCATTGACCCGCACCGGCGTGCCGTTCGGCGCGCTACGCGGATAGCCGTCACCGTAGCCAATCGCCACCACGCCTAAACGCGTATCTCGAGTGCTAGTCCACACGCCGCCATAGCCCACCGGCTCTCCCGCCTGGTGCTCTCGGACGGCAATCAGGCTAGAAGTCAGGGTCATTGCAGGCTGCAAACCAAAACTGCTGGCCTCGGCAGACGGTAAAGGCGAAACCCCGTAAAGAATAATGCCCGGCCGCACTAAATCGAGATGAGCAGCAGGCCAAAGCAAGACTCCTCCCGATGCTGCGATCGATTTAAGCCCTGCTTTACCCTGCGTAACCTGCTGGAACGTTTGCATCTGTTTTAAGGTGTAGTCACTTTCAGGCTCATCGGCGCGGCTAAAATGACTCATCATATTCACCGGCTGAATCACGTTGCCGCATTCTGTTAGCCGTTGATAGAAATGATCGGTATTTTCAGGGGCAATACCCAGACGATGCATGCCGGTATCGATTTTTAGCCATACCTTGAGCGGCGCACTCAGCTCAGTGTTCTCGAGAGCCTCAAGCTGCTCGATGCTGTGAATCGCCGTCTCAATTCCGTGTCTGACCAGCAGCGGCAAATCTTCGGCCGCAAAAAAACCTTCCAACAATAAAATCGGCTTGAGCACCCCGCCCGCCCGGAGCGCCAGCGCTTCTTCAAGACGAGCGACGCCGTAATAATCGGCATCCTGTAAACTGTGTGCGGCCTCAAGCAGGCCATGCCCATAAGCGTTCGCTTTAACGACTGCCACCACCCGGCTCTGCGGAGCCATATTGCGGATGCGTTGCAGGTTATGACGCAGAACGCGGCGATCAATTACAGCCGTAGCCGCCTTCATCAGGTTTCCTTCTGGATGGGGTCAATAACGTAAAGGTGTTTGTTTTTACTACGCATTTTCACAGTGCGTCAGCGGCGCAGGCAGATTGGACGCAGCACTCTTGCAGGGAAAGGAGCTGACACAGAGTACGTGCCTGCCCCGATCAGAGGATTGCATCAAGCTGCCAGGCAAGCTAGCCCAGAAAAGAACTAGTCTTCGTCGTATTGCGGGCCGCCATAGTTGTCAAATCGCGACCATTGTCCGTTAAACGTGAGTCGTACTGTACCGATCGGGCCGTTACGCTGCTTACCGAGGATGATTTGCGCGATGCCCTTCTCCTCGCTGTTATCGTGATAAACCTCGTCACGATAGATAAACATGATCAAGTCGGCATCCTGTTCAATCGAGCCGGACTCACGCAAGTCGGAGTTGACCGGGCGTTTATCGGCACGCTGCTCCAGGCTTCGGTTAAGCTGGGACAGCGCCACTACCGGCACCTGCAGCTCTTTTGCCAGCGCCTTGAGCGAGCGGGATATCTCGGCGATCTCCAGAGTACGGTTGTCCGAAAGCGAAGGTACGCGCATCAATTGCAGGTAGTCGATCATAATCAGGCTCAGGCCGCCATGCTCGCGGAAAATACGGCGCGCACGGGAGCGGACTTCCGTTGGCGTCAGGCCTGACGAGTCATCGATATACATGTTGCGTTTTTCGAGCAGGATACCCATGGTGCTGGAAATACGCGCCCAGTCCTCATCGTCGAGCTGGCCGGTACGAATACGGGTCTGATCAACGCGAGAAAGCGAGGCCAGCATACGCATCATCAGCTGATCGCCGGGCATCTCGAGGCTGAAAATCAGTACCGGTTTTTCCTGCATCATCGCCGCGTTTTCACACAGGTTCATGGCGAAGGTCGTTTTACCCATTGATGGGCGAGCGGCGACGATAATCAGGTCGGATTTTTGCAGCCCTGCGGTTTTCTTGTCGAGATCGCTGTAGCCGGTCGAAACACCGGTTACGCCGTCGTGCGGGCGCTGGAACAGTTCTTCAATACGCGCTACGGTGCTTTCAAGAATGCGGTCGACGCTTTTTGGGCCTTCATCTTTATTGGCGCGGCTTTCAGCAATCTGAAACACGCGAGATTCGGCCAGATCCAGAAGATCTTCGCTGCTGCGGCCCTGCGGATCGTAGCCTGCATCGGCGATCTCGTTGGCGACAGAGATCATTTCACGCACTACCGCACGTTCACGTACGATGTCAGCGTAAGCGCCAATGTTGGCCGCACTTGGGGTATTTTTAGATAATTCAGCGAGGTAAGCGAAACCGCCGACCGAATCCAGATCGCCTTTTTGCTCAAGGGATTCGGACAAGGTAATCAGGTCGATGGGTTTGCTCATCTCGAGCAGTCGTTGCATCTCGGTAAAAATCAGGCGATGCGGGCGACTAAAGAAATCGTTGCTGACCACGCGCTCGGCGACGTTATCCCAACGCTCGTTATCAAGCATCAAGCCGCCAAGCACTGATTGCTCGGCTTCCAATGAATGCGGCGGAAGCTTTAGCCCTTCCATCTGACGATCGCGGGGTTCGTTCGGTTTGTTGGTTGGTTTGTTGTTTCCGGCCATTGGTCAATACTTTCCTACTATAAATAACTGGCGTGACGACGCTGCCTGAGGGTCAGAGCGAACGCTAATAACGCGTCAGTATACCCAATTATAATCGCTTGTGATGCCTCATTTCCAAACGGTCTTAGCAGCAGCACACCCTGACTGGATCGGCTCAGTCAATTAGCGTAGGGTAAAAATCAGACCCTATTGCGAGGAAAAATAATGGCTAAGCGCATTCAATTTAGCACCACAGGCGGACCGGAAGTTTTAGAGTATGTAGATTTTGCACCTAAAGACCCCGCGGCGGGCGAGGTGCAAGTCGAAAACAAGGCTATCGGCATTAACTATATCGATACCTATGTGCGCAGCGGCCTTTATCCAACGGCTTCACTGCCGTCCGGGCTGGGAACCGAAGCTTCGGGCGTAGTCACCAAAGTCGGTGCCGATGTCACCCATCTCAAGGTTGGCGATCGCGTCGTTTACGCCCAGTCGGCGCTGGGTTCTTACAGTGAATTCCACAACGTTCCTGCATTTCGTGCTGCCGTACTGCCTGACAGTATCAGTTTTGAACAGGCAGCAGCTTCCTTCCTGAAAGGCCTGACGGTGGAGTATTTGTTCCGCCAGACGCATAAAGTAAAAGCGGGCGACATTATTCTGTTCCACGCAGCTGCCGGTGGCGTTGGCCTGATTGCCTGCCAATGGGCCAAAGCGCTGGGCGTTAAACTGATTGGTACCGTCGGTTCGGATGAGAAAGCGGCACTGGCGAAAGCCGCAGGGGCATGGGAAACCATCAATTATCAGACAGAAGATATCGCCGAGCGCGTCAAGGCGCTGACCGGCGGTGAGAAGGTGGCGGTCGTTTACGACTCGGTGGGCAAAAGCACCTGGCCGGCTTCGCTGGATAGCCTTAAGCGTCACGGCCTGCTAATTAGCTTCGGCAATGCCTCCGGCCCGGTTACCGGTGTTGATTTGGGCATTCTGAATCAAAAAGGCTCCCTGTTTGTGACTCGCCCTTCCCTGAATAACTACATCACCAACCAGCAAGAATTAGAGACCGCGAGCAAGGAACTATTCTCTCTGATCTCCAGCGGTGCCATCAACGTTGATGTAAAAGAGCAGCAGAAATTCCCGCTGTCAGAGGCGCGCCGAGCACATGAAACTCTGGAAAGTCGTGCGACCAGCGGCTCCAGCCTGCTGATCCCTGGCAAATAACGCGTTCTCCAGATGCAAAGAGGGCTCCGGTTAGGGAGCCCTCTGATGCTGTTCCTGCGTCAATCATTTGAGTTCGGAACGGTACTGCCTGTAGGTTACTGCAAGGTAAATCTGGGGGCGATGTCGCTTAAGCCACTATTTTTTGCCTCACCAGATCGGATGAATTTTTTTCGCCATAAACGATGACCCTCATCCTAGCAGTGACCAATGTTAAAAAATATGATTAATTTGCGTTTGGAGCACTTTATGGCTCAACCTGTGATCGAGTCCACATAAGTAAAAGTTATGATCATGCAATTAAATGACTGATCCTTTCCCACCGCTTTTATATCACCATGATAAATATAATGTTTATATTTTAAACACTCAGAGCATTAAACACGTGGAAAACGTCTGCGCTTATAGCGAGGTTTCTCCGGCTGTTTCACAGCACGGTAAATCCAGACCACGGCTACTGCCAAAACCAACCAAGGCAACATTTTTATAACAATTGCCAAAAATCCGCCCAGCATCATCACTGCAAATGCCACCACCAATGCCGCGATCATTCCAATCAAGGAAATCCCGGTCATTAATAACATAAAGAAAAAGCCGAGCACGAAGAGAATTTCCAACATGACATCACTCCTAAACTATCATCAAGCTGGAATCTGCCAGCCTCAGGCCAAGAGATTCGGCGCTGAATAAAATCTTAAAACTCTATAGGACATATCAAGAATCGTGCCAGAGAGGAATGGATTTAATGAATTGATAATTAAGGAATTATTTAACCCACCGCGAATGGCGGGTTAAATGGGTTAGTCATAAATACCAACTAGTGGTGAATGCGACCACTCTTTTAAGGATTAGGCTTCGCTGGTCGCCATCTGCGGACGCGTTACCATCGCCAGCGCCTGCTCTACCACTTCAACACCGGCTCCTGGCTTGTGAGCATTTTCACTCAGATGCCTGCGCCACTGACGCGCGCCCGGGATCCCCTGGAAAATCCCGAGAATATGGCGGGTGATGTGTCCCAGATAGGTCCCTTTCGATAACTCGCCTTCAATGTACGGATACAGTGAGCGAATCACCTCTGGCCCGCTAAGCACAGGCGCATGGCTGCCGAACAGCTCGCGGTCAACGTCTAGCAGCATGGAGGGATTTTGATAGGCTTCACGGCCAATCATTACGCCATCCATATGTTGCAGATGCTGTTTGGCTTCTTCCAGCGACTTGATACCGCCGTTAATCGCCATCGTCAAATGCGGGAAATCACGCTTTAGCTGATAGACGCGCGGGTAATCCAGTGGCGGAACTTCGCGGTTTTCTTTCGGGCTTAAACCGGATAACCAGGCCTTGCGAGCGTGGATAATAAAGGTGTCACACTCGCCGCGTTCGGAGACCTGTTGCATGAAATCGCAAAGGAACTCGTAGCTATCCAGATCGTCGATACCGATACGCGTTTTCACTGTAACGGGGATTGAAACCACGTCGCGCATAGCTTTGATACAGTCGGCAACCAGCGATGCCTGACCCATCAGGCAAGCACCAAACATGCCGTTCTGCACGCGATCGGAAGGACAACCCACGTTGAGATTGATTTCATCATAGCCGCGTTGCTCGGCCAGTTTGGCGCAGGTCGCCAAATCTTGCGGATTGCTGCCGCCCAGCTGTAGCGCAACCGGATGTTCCTGATCGCCAAACGCCAGATAATCGCCTTTGCCATGAATGATAGCGCCGGTAGTGACCATTTCGGTGTACAGCAGTGCCTCACGGCTCATCAGGCGATGAAAATGGCGGCAGTGGCGATCGGTCCAGTCGAGCATAGGCGCAATCGAAAAACGCTGCGTTGAATATGCAGAGGAGCGATCGGCGTTTTCAAGGGTGTCTGTAGCTAAAGAATCTGATTTATTTTCGAGCATTTTTATCTATTTAGGCTAATTAACGCTTTCTCCGTACGCCATGCAGTACACGGAAGTCATGGTGTACGTGGATGCCGGAATTAGCTGAAGTATATCCTACTATAACATAGTTGCGCCTCGCGGTGGATGGCGGCAAAGGGGCCAAACGGTTTAGGAATGATTCCACCTATTTATTTCAGCCGCTGGCGTTGATACTAAATATCACTAGCCCAGCAAATTATTAAAATAATAATAACCTGTCATATCCAGAGTTATTAAAGAGGTCGGAATGAAAGATCCTGATGAATATATTCTTACCCGATATACTCAGTGCGATTATTTCACTGCCGGTAAATTTTATCCGGTCTGGGCAAGATTTGGTTATTTATGTCGCGTTATTGACGACGACGGGATCCCAAGGCTGGTTGTTGCTCCTGGTCGCGGCGTATGTGCCCATCTGGGTACCGATGGTGAATGGCAGCCAGTAAAAGCATTGAATATTAGACCCCTTCCCCCGGATAAATGAGGTGACTGATGAACGCATTTGATAAATATATGAAAGAAATGGTCATCAGTGAAAGTGGGATTATTATTCAGCGCCGGCTGCATTATTCCATCCCCAGAACTCGTTTCGCCAAAGAAGATTTTGAAGCCGGATATAATGTCGGTTACGAACGCGCTCTGCAGAAATGTGGACATTCCAGGCAATCAATCGATTTGCTGATCACAAAATAATTTCCCCATGTACTTTAAGGGTAATAAGTAACTGCGGTGTAAGTCTCGGCGATTGCCCAGAAGCGTGGTAAAATCGGGATTCTATTTATGCAGAGACGTCGCGATGAACTCAACCACTACGGAAAATCTCCTCACTCAAGCTGAGCATTTATGTCAGCAACGTAGCGTTCGGCTTACCCCGCAGCGACTTGAAGTATTGCGCCTGATGACCGAACAACCGGGTGCAATCAGCGCTTATGACTTACTCGATCTTCTGCGCAAAACCGAACCTCAGGCCAAGCCACCTACCGTTTACCGCGCTTTGGATTTTTTGCTCGAGCAAGGCTTTATCCACCGGGTTGAGTCTGCCAACAGCTACGTGGTTTGCCATCACTTTGAAGAACCCAGTCACACTTCCGCGCTATTTATCTGCGATCGCTGCGGTTTAGTGACGGAGAAAACCACCGACGGCATTGAAGAACGCCTGGCCAAGTTGGCTAAAGACTCAGGATTTGCTCTTCGTCA
>CAWUIY010000017.1:0-27558 GCA_963922555.1 uncultured Serratia sp.
TCAACGCATTCACCGCATGCGCCAACTGTTTGTAAGCACCCTTCAGGAGAAAGGCGCAAAACAGGATTTCGGCTTTATCATTGAACAGAATGGGATGTTCTCATTCAGCGGCTTGAGCAAAGATCAGGTTCTGCGTCTGCGTTCCGAATTCGGCGTTTACGCGGTAAACTCCGGCCGTATCAATGTTGCAGGTATCACGCTGGACAACATGGCCCCGCTGTGCGAAGCCATCGTCGCCGTACTGTAACCTGTAATAGATAGCAGCAATTAAAAAGCCAGCCGGTAATCCAGGCTGGCTTTTTTATGCTCGGCTAAAACGATGTGTTAAAGAAAGGGATTGTGCAGCCGTTCGTAACCCAGAGTAGACATCGGCCCATGCCCCGGCAGGAAAACAATATCATCCCCCAATGGCAGTAGCTTGGTCTTGATCGAGTTGATCAAGTCTTCATGGTTTCCGCGCGGGAAATCGCTGCGCCCTACGCCGCCCTTGAAGATCACATCGCCGGAAACGGCAAATCTTGCTGCATCATTGATGAACACGATATGCCCCGGCGTATGGCCCGGACACTCGAGTACCGCCAGGCTTTCTTCGCCGACCTTGACCATATCCCCCTCTTCGAGCCAGCGGTCTGGCGTGAAGGCAGCACAGTCTTCCAGCCCGAACATCCGTGCCTGCTGTGGCAGCGATTCCAGCAAGAAAGCATCTTCTCTATGCGGGCCGATGATAGGGACTTGATAATGAGCAGCAATTTCCGCCGCTGCGCCTACGTGATCCAGATGGCCGTGCGTCAGCAAAACCTGGGTAATGGTAACCCCTAAAGCGCTAACTTCGTGTTTGATCTTTTCGGCGTCACCGCCGGGATCCACTACCGCAGCCTGTTGGGTTTGAGGGCAATAAATAACTGAACAGTTTTGGCTGAATGCCGTAACCGGGATGATGTGATATTTCATTTACTCTCCACGCATAACCTTCGCCCCGAAAACTTCATCGGTTGCCCGGTTTATCTCTCCTGATGACTGAATCTGCTCAGCTCATCAGGATAAATAAACCTGCCGTCTGAATGAGATTTCAGGGGCGTCAGTTATGATTTTTTCCTGATTTTTGCACTGAATCAGGACCACGACCAGGTTCGGTTTGGCCCGGTATCAATGTGCACAAAGTCACTTCGTGGATAATATCCTACACCACCCATCCGCATTTTTAACGCCGCTTTGCGGATATTTGCCAAATCAACGCCCTGGATGTGGAAATCCATCGCTTTGCCCAGCGTGTGGTAACTGTGTTTAGCGACACCGCTGCCTGGCTTGCGCAGCATATTGTTGGTCGCTACCGTGCGATAGCCCGAAACCAGTTGTACTGGCTTATTGGTGCCGAGTGCTATTTGCAGGCGATAGAGGTGGTCAAAGAGTTGAGGGTCAATCCTGGTAACCTGGCCGCCAGCACGATAATCGCGGAACAAATGATTTAATCGCGCCAACTCATCCTTGTTGTACTGCTTGCCGTCAAAAAACTCAGTTTTGAGGGTTTCACCAGTGTGGAGGTTGTTAATCACCAAAACTCGCGGTCTTGGTGTCGCGAGCATGGCAAATGCTTCGTGGGGAAGCATCGCTGCGCCCATGGCCGCGCCACCAAGCGCAAGCCATTTACGACGATTTTTATCTATTTGATCCATGAACAGTCAATTACCCGATATCTATATCATAAAAGAAGGTTATTAATTGGGGCTAGTTTCTGGCCCCTCGCAACCATAACCGCCTCGAATTAGCGAGTCAACCGGGTGAAAAGGGGCTTACAACCCCCTGTTTCACCCGGTTGTGTTTATTCGAGTCAGCCTTTCAGACACTTATCAGGTTAAAATTGCTGCATTTATTAAAGCAATTTTTCCGCTTGTGGCAGGATTTGTGCGCCAGATCTCACTGTGGAATCATAATTGTAAATATCTGTACGGAACTGCGGCTTACCATCATCCGCCACCCAAGCTGTCAGATAGAACAATTTTACCGGTATACGATGGCGAATCGGCACAAACGTCGTGCTTCCGCCCTGTACTGTCGAGGAAATTCTGGCATCGTTCCAGCCAGTGTCCTGAAGCAGCATATTAGCCAGTTCCGAGGCCTTATTGACGCGCACACAGCCAGAACTCAGCGCACGAACGTCACGCTGGAACAAATTGTGGTTTGGCGTATCGTGAAGATAGATAGCATCCGAACTTGGCATATTAAATTTATAGCGGCCCAGCGCGCTCATCGATCCGGCTTCCTGACGTACGCGATACGGGAAGTGATCCGGTGAAACCATGCTCCAGTTGATAGTCGACGGGTCGATGACTTCGGCATCATTACTCCAGCCCGACAGCAGCTGGAAACCGTGCTTCTGCAGATAGCCCGGATCGCGCATCACCTTAGGCACAATGTCTTCACGCACCAGCGTCGTCGGCACATTCCATGGTGGATTGAGCACCACATTGCTCAACACACTGCTCATCAGTGGCGTCTTACGACTTGGCCGTCCAACGATAACGCGTGAGGCCAGGACTTCATTGCCATTGAGATAATATTTCAGCGAATAGTTTGGAATGTTAACCATGATCCCGGTGTTGACGTCTCCAGGCAGGATGCGCAAACGCTGTATGTTAAGCGCCAACAGCGTTGCGCGCAGCCGCGGAGAGGCATTCAACCACTGTCGCGTGCCCGGTCCAATAATGCCGTCGGCTTCCAACCCCTGCCATTTCTGGAACCTTTTAACTTCCTCTACCAGCTGAGGCGTATAAATATCGTCAGATACGGTGACATCAGGCGTCGCTGAAGTGTGCGTGACCGGGGTCTGAGTCGAGTCTGGCGTTGGTGTTGGCGTAACGTCCTGCACTGAAGTCGCAGAAGGGCTTACCGCTGGCGTTGGCTTTTGTGCCTTGTCGGCTGTTTCATCGACAGAAAAATCTTCGACATTATTATTGGTCGGATTCTGTGCGATGGTCTCGGCAGTCGGTGCCGGCGTAGAGGTATCTGTCACATCAATCATAGAGGCGCTGCGTGCCAGAATTTGGCGCAGCACGGGGACATCATTGCTGACCTGTCCAGGACGCAGGCTGACGCGACCGGTCAACTGCGGCCAGGATTGGCTATCCGCTAACAGCGTTTTCAGCGCCGCGTGCATTTTTTTGTACTGCGGATGCTGGGGTTCAAGCGTCGTGACATAATGCGCCGTAGTGCCGTGACGCACGGCTAGCTGCCATTGGTTAATAACGGTTAACGGCGGCGTGCTCATTTTATAAGGCGTATTGCTGTACAGCCAGTTACTGCCGTTAACTTCAACTCCGCTGGTGAATTGCAGGTAACCAAGCATGGCATCGGAAAGTATCACGTCACGTGACATTCCTTTGATGCGCGGATCGGTGAGCCATCTCACCCACTGAATAAACTGAGGTTGAATACCCGACAGCGCGACCTCAGCCAGCTGTTGCTGGAACTGGTGCACCGCGTCCCTGTCCTGCCACATAGGCTCCATATGGTTAGCCGCATAAAGGGAGGACAGCGTAGAGAGATAGAGTGGTTTAACGCCGGCTGGCAGTTCCGCCAGCAGATGATTCATACTTTGCACGCCCGAAAGCGTGGTTGTCCTGACCGGCATTGTCGGCATTGCCGCATAGCTCTGGGTTAATGGGGCAATACTGGCAGCCAGCAAACTGCTCGCTACTAGCACCCTCAGAGACTCATTACGCTTAAGCATCATCCCCTGCCTCATTTGAATACCATTAAATAACTGCCGGAAACTGCCCATAGATTAAGTATATAGACAGAATTTCAAATTGCTCAGGTCGACAAGATAATTGCCTCCTCAGTCATGAGAAGACTCTATGTTAGCCGCTGTATGAATTAAAGCCTTGTTGTACTCTTTGCACCTTTTACGCTATTAAACGAGCAAAAAAGCGACAAATGGCTATTTATCGCCATTGTTTCACGCATTATTAAGCTAATTTTTCTGAATAAAAAACAAAAGCCCCAACCAATATTATTCGGTTGAGGCTTTAAAATGAGCAATAATTTAGCTGAGATTATTTGCAACTAAATATGGCTTAGGAACTTTAGTAGCCGAAATTATCCCTCTGCGGCAATATCTGCTGCAGACGTTTCCAGCGCCGGAAGTTCAGCCGCGAAACCTCGCAGACCCACCACGTGGACGTGCTCGGTATTCTGGAAAACCTTACGCACCAGCTTGTATGTCGTGCCTTTTTCGGGACTGATATTCTCAGGCGCGGCGATAATCAGCTGCATTTCCAGTCGATCGCAAAGCTCGAACAGCGTGGCGATGGATTTGGCATCCAGACGCGCGGCTTCGTCGAGGAACAGCAGTCGACAAGGGGAAATATCCTTTCCACGCAGACGACTCGATTCGTCTTCCCAGCTCTGCACTACCATCACCAGAATCGACATCCCGGTACCGATAGCTTCACCGGTGGACAGTGCGCCACTTTCGGCACGCAGCCAGCCGTCAGAACCACGGTTGACTTCCACTTCCATTTCGAGATAGTTGCGGTAGTCCAGCAGCTCTTCGCCAATAGTTTGTGGCGTGCGCTGCCCCATATCAATCTGTGGGTTCAGACGCTGATACAGCTTGGCCAGCGCTTCGGAGAAGGTCAGACGGTTACTGGTAAACAAGTCCTGATGCTGTTCCTGCTGCTCTGACAGCACGTCAAGAAGGCCGGCATGTGCCTCGCGCACATTAACATTAAGACGTACGCTCTTAACCTGACCAAAGGCAACGGCCTGTAATCCCTGGTTCAGCTGGCGAATACGGTTCTGCTCGCGCTGAATGGTTTTACGGATAATATTGGCCACGCTTTTCGAGCTAATCGCCAGCTGCTGTTCGCGGGCGGTCAGTTCTTCGGTCAGACGGCCTAGCTCGATTTCCATCTGCTCAATGGCCTCGACCGGATCGTCGGTACGAATAATGTCCTGACGAATACGCTCGCGCAGATGCTGATAAACGGCAATGTAGAACTGAATCTTGCGCTCAGGGCGTTTCGGATCTTCCGACAGACGCAGCACGTCGCGTAGATGTTCGTTGTCGGCTACTGCCAGGCGCAATGCACCCAGTGATTTATCCGACATAGAGCGCAGCTCGTCGCCGTCCATGTAGGCCAGCTCGCGACGGTGCAGACGACGTTCGACGCCGTTGTCCTTGACCAGACGCATCACGGCACACCAGCCTGCTTTCGCAGTCACAACCTGCTCGCGGCTCTGATGATAGTCGCGCTCCAGCTTACGCAATTTCTTCTGCAGGTTTTCCATCTCGGCTTCACAGAAGGTGATCTGTTTTTCGAGCTGATTGCAGCGCGCACGGTTGGTGCTCAGCATCTGATGCAGTTCATCGCGGCGGGCGCGGGAACGGGCTTCGGCATTCGGATCGGCCTGTACGCCGATGTCCTGCAGCTCCTGCCCCAGTTCTTTCAGCATGTCACGTTTAGCTTCAAACGAACTTTTCAGCGAGGCCAGAACCTGGCTGTACTGGGTCAGTTGTGTCTGATGCTGACGAACCTGCTCGCGGGCGCGGCTGCGCTCGGCTTCGGCACTTTCAAGGCGATTACGCAGCTTGTCGTTGAGATCAGAATTTTCAGTCAACATGCCAGCAGAGTCGGTATAGCTGAAGTGCGCACGACGCTGCACCACTTCAGTCAGAGAAAACGCCTGCTGCTTGGCAAGGCGTTGAGCATGCTGCGCCTGTGCGTAATCTTCTTTTAACTGTTCATGTTGCTCAGGGTCGCTTTGCAGCACGGAAACCAGCGGTTCCAGCTTGCTCAGCGAAATGCCGTGCTGCTGGATAAAGCGGGCAGCATCCTGCGCTTCTTCCATTTCCTCACGAATTTCTTCTACGCGATCGATCAGCGTCTCGTCGCACAACAGACCCACGCGCGGTTGCAGTTTATTCAGCAACGCGGTGGCCTCTTTCGCCTGTTCATACTGTTGGCGCTGCTGCTGGTTCTGGCTTTCGTGCGAACTTAACGCTCGCTCGAGTTCACCGCGACGGCCGCTGAGTGAACGAATGTCGGCTTCCGGATCGGAATCAAACGCCACGGCCAGATGACTGCCGATAAAGCGGCTAAACGCCTGATGTAAACGCTGAATTTTCTGCACGTCAAATGACAGATTGGCATAGCGTTCCGCCAGCGTTTCGCGTTCTTTATTCAGCACTTCCAGGCGATTTTCACGTGCGGCACGGCCAAACAGCGGCACTTCAGGGAAGTGGGAGTAACGCCATTGGCGATCGCCGGTTTTTACCAGCACCGCTTTTTGCATCTCTTCGACCGCAAACACGCTGTCATCAAATGACTGCGGATCGCCTTCGATCAGGTAAAGGTCTTCCGGGCAATCGTCGAGGCCATCGAGCTGATCGCGAATGCGCGACAGATCGGGAACCACGATCGCATGACGAGAAGGGCCATAGAGTGCAGAGAAGTACGGCGCATCATCAATAGTGACGTCATCATAAATTTCGGACAGCAATACGCCGCCGAATCGCTCGGCGAGAGCAATCATGCGGGGATCTTCGGCACCGCTCGGCTGGCTCAGGCGCGTAATTTGGCCTTCGACCTTGCGCTTGCGCGCCGCAACCTGATCGCGCTCTACCGTGGTATCGCGTTCAGTTTCCAGCAGCTGCTGCATAAATTCGGTAACCTGCTGGCTGCTTTCCAGCGGCTCTTTACTCTGCTCGCTCAGCTGGCTCAGTGCATCCTGCGCCGCCAGCCATACCGGAGCACGGGCCGTTAATTCACGGATACGGGCCTGAATTTGCTCCAGCTCCTGACGCATTTCCATGCGGCGTTCACCGGCTTGCGAAACGGTAACCGACAGCTCTTCAATCTGCACGTCCAGCTCACGCTGCAGCTCATCGAGATCTTCCGGCTGCACCTCTTGCCCGGTGCGTTTGCAGAATTCCTGCAACTGGCGCTCGGCGTCCTGTTGTTCACGCAGACGCCCTTCTAGCTCGGCAAGTCGCATGCGCAGCGGCTCGACACGCTCGGCCTGATGCTGCTGCGACGACCAGTCACGCAGCAATTCACGCGCAGTCTGCCAGGCTTCACTTCGGCTGACTTCACCGGCGATTCTCACCACCAGCTGATAGGCATTTTCAAACTGGCTGTGCGCGGCCTGCGCCACGCTCATCTTCTGCTCTAACTGCAACAGAATGTCGGTCGCTTCCTGCTCGCGGCCGTGGAAGGTTTCCAGCCAGTTTTCACTGTTCTGGATACTCAAATCTGGCAACTGACACAGCTCGCGGGCGCGTTCTATAGCCTGCAACGCCTGCTGATACTGGATAGCGCGGGTCTGCTGCACGTCCAGCGCCTGCTGATAATCGGCAAGCTGGCTTTTGAGTTCGTCTACTTCCAGCTCGGCGGCTTCGGCACGGGCTTCGTGCTCGGCGTGAAGCTCGCTGGATTCGGCAACCACTTCGTTCTGCTCTTCAAGACGGTAGGTCAGTTCTTCAAGATCGGACTGATAACGTTCGATTTTTTCCTGCTGACGCATCGCAGTTTGCACCAGATTCAGGTGATCGCTGGCCGCCTGATAATCCGTTTCAAGATCGCTTTGCGACCCGCTTTGCTCCGCAAGTTCACGCGCCATCTCAACGTGACGATATTGCTCGCTGGCCAGCTGTTTACGACTGGTCAAAAGCTCGTTTCGCAGCACCAGCGCGCCGTCGAGGTGAATACGACGCTCGTTGGCGTGACGCATATAATCGGCGGCCACGTAGGAAGTGGCCTCAGAAATCAGATGCTTGAACAGGTCACGGTCAGACTGGGTGACACGAATCGCTTCCAGCGTCATGCGGTTTTCACGCAGCGCGGCTTCCATGTCCTGAAATGCCTTACGCACGCCGCTGTTTTCAGGCAACAGGTAATCACGCAACGAGCGGGTAATGGCGCTGGAAATCCCGCCGTAAAGCGAAGCCTCAATCAGGCGATAGAATTTGCTACGATCGGAGGCCGAACGCAGGCGACGTGGGATCACGCCAAGGTCGAACATCAACGAGTGATAATCGGTAATGGAGTTAAATTGCTTGAACTGCACCCCTTCCATCTCTTCAACGCGGTCTTTCAGCTCTTGCAGAGACAGCACGCGTGCCTGACGCTCGCCCACGGTTTCAGTCAGGATTTCGGTTGGCTGAATCGCGGTCGGTAGGCCCTGGATAGTAAATGGCTTGATATCGACTTTGCGATCGCGCCCGGCAACCTGCTGCAAACGAACGCCAACAATAACGCGCTGGTGGCGTGAGTTGACCACGTCGAGGGTGGAATAACATACCCCGGCGCGCAGCTTGCCGTGCAGGCCTTTGTCACGCGAACCGGAGGTTGCTCCGGCCTCGGTGGTGTTACGGAAATGCAGCAAGGTCAGGTCAGGGATCAGCGCCGTGACAAACGCGGCCATGGTGGTTGACTTACCGGCTCCGTTACCGCCAGAAAGTGTGGTAACCAGCGCATCGAGGTCAAAAGTACGCGCAAAAAAGCCGTTCCAGTTAACCAGCGTCAGTGAGCGAAATTTACCGCGTTCAATCATTCGTGTTCATCCTCTGCACCTTCCGGCCCATTGTCTGCCTGCGCTTCGCTCTCGTCGTTTTCGTCATTGAGCGACAGGCTGTTTTCAATTGGCATCGCTTCGCCATCGCGGATCATCCGTAGCTGTGCTTCGCGAGCATCATCCCCGCTGCGCACGTCTGCCCCGAAGCGGAATACGGCTTCGGTGATTCTGAACTTGGTGCTGTCAGCGCCCATAAAATAAACCATGCCAAGTCTGCGCAGGCGGTTGAGCGAGGTTCTGACTTTTTCCTGCAGTTTTTGCCTGTCGAGATCCGAACCGGTAGAACGCTGGTTGACGTATTTCAGCAATTTGCTTTCATCAGCCAAGCTCAGCAATTCATCGTATAACTCCTGCTGAGTAAAAATGCCTTCATGCGCCAGACGTTCCGGACTGAGGTACAAATAGCAAAGAATTTTACCCACCATCATATCCAGTTCCGACAATACCGAACGTGGGATAAGCGTGGTGGAACGCGGGCGCAGATAGAAGAAACCTTCCGGCGCACGAATTAGCTCAACGCTGTAGCGGCTGTAAAAAAGCTCGATTTCGTCCTGATAATCCATCAGGAAGGCGTGGTTGTCTAATTCATCAATACCGATATGACGGCCAGAGCGAAGCTGGCTGTCGAGAGCGGGAAACAGGGAATTAGCCAACGCCTGTGCCAGCTTAGCTGGCATTATTTGTTCAATATTTGTCGATGACATGGGCCTGCACCTTGGCTCCGTAATCATTGATTGCCTGCCACTGTGCTGGCAACCCTGAAAAATCTGCTTCAGCCACACCGAGGCGTACCGCCTGGTCGACCATAATTCGCGCCACGTCAAAATGGCGCACGCGTGGATACTGTTCGAGGTAGTCGCGCATCACCAGTCCCAGATTTAGCGGCACTTTGTCCTGCTGATAAATCAGCAATGCTTTTTCAATCAGTGCCGCAAGCTGTTCGCGGATTTCACTAAACTCTTCAAACTCGAGATCCGCCGGCAGTTCACCGGTCACTTCGTCACTGCGCAGTGCCAGCTCTTCGTCGCGCATATCAAGCAGGCGATCGGCATTGGCAAAGGTGAGTGTCCACGGATTATCGAAATAGTTTTGCACCGACAGGCGAAGTCGCTGAGCGAACACGCGGTTTTTGTCCATGTCGATGGCGGTACGAATAAACTTGTGCACGTGGCGGTCGTAGCCAATCCACAGGTCGATAGCCTGTTGACCCCAGCTGGTAATTCTATCCAGCTTGTTTTGCAAGTCATAAACCAGCTTGTCGATAAAGCCCAACTCCTCAGGCCCGGTCAGGGTAGCGTCCTGAATTCGCAACAGGTGAGCCTGCAGCAGATCGCCCGCAGCCTCCAGCGTATCCTGAAGCTCACGCAGGGTGCCTGAGGTTTCGGACAGCAGCAGTTCACAGCTGGAAATCGCCGCACGCCAGTCTTTACTGAGCAGCGCCGCGATGTCGTCTTTCACGCCCTGCTGCTGCTCGTCCATGATGCGTTGGGTCATGTCGATGCTGTCAAAAATTTCAGCCACGGAGTACTTCAGAGGGGCGAAGACATTGCGATGCCAGTGGAACTCATCGCCGCCTTCATCGGCCGCATCCGCTGCGCGTTTTAGCTCCTGAGCCACTATAGACAGCTGCATGGAAAGGCGCAGCGTGGAAAACTCGCGCTGGCGAATATAGTAATCGGTGATGCCAATCCCAAGAGGCGTTAAACGATAAATGGCGTTGCCGTCTGCCAGTTCACTGACAAAACGGTTTAGCAATCGTTGGCGCACCATGTCATTGATAGCGTTATTGGCACGCACGGCAATAGTTTCGTTGGTTTGCTCAAACCCTTTGCTGACGTGGCGAAAAGCATCAATCAGTTCGCCCTCGCTCATTTCTCCATCAAGACGTTCGCCGTTTAGCGTAGCAATCGCCAGAAGAAAGGCCAGTCGCTCCGTCGGCAATGAAATTGAGAAATCATTTTTACGTGCCCAGGCGACCAGTTCAGGGACAGTCTGGGAAAATTCACTCATAATTCGTCCTTCCGATCGGGTTTGTGCGCCATCACATGGATATAGCGCCCCAAACTAACAAAAGGCTCCTGTCGGCAATAACGCTGTTCCAGCGCCAGAAGCTCGTCAAAATCCTGCTTATGCTGCTGCCTGTTTCGCAGATAATCGTGGAACACTCTCACGCCGGTCTTGCCGGTAATCTGCAATCCCATCTCTTCCAGCCACTGATAAACCTGATTGGGTTCCAGCGGGTAGTCGGGGAGCAACGAGCTTTTTTTAATTTTAGGTAACCCAGCTTCGACATGGCCAAAATTACCCAGCACCATGTGGCGCATCAATAAACCATTGACGTTGTAGAACATCAACGAGAGCGCACCGCCGGGTAACAGGCAGTCATTCAATGCCTGAAGCGCCTGCTTAGGCTCTGACAGCCATTCAATTACAGCATGGAACAATATCAGATCAACGGGCTGTTCCAAATACTGAGCAACGTCCTGAGCGGGACATTGTACGAATTGCATGTTGTCGCTCACACCTTTTTCGGCGGCGGCGGCCTGCGCCCGCTTGATCATCTCACCAGATAGATCGCACAACAATACCTGATGTCCTAAAGCGGCCAGTTCACAGGCCATCTGGCCTTCACCGCCGCCGGCATCAAGTATACGCAAAGGGCGTTGGGGAAGCTTGGTTAATAGCTCTCGCAGGTCTTGTCCGAGGACCGCCTGACGAATTTTCCCCTTGGTCGTTCCATAAATATTGCGCGAAAATTTTTCTGCCATATCATCGAAGTTACGGCCCTGAGGTGACGGTTGCTCCACCACGATACGTTTTTTCTTGCTCAATTTTATACATTTACCATGGTGATACCCTAATCAAATGGCGTCGTACCATCAATATGTCAGGTATTGAAGAACCGCTTAATCTGCTATTTTGGCACAGCCTGACCTAGAATAAATCATCCTGACCGAGAATCTCGCCCGGATGCCGATTTTTCACCCAAAAGGAAGTAAAAACCGATGCTTTTTATCCTGAAAAAGATTGTAGGTGGCTTTTTGATGCCTCTACCCTTTTTGTTGTCAATGATGGCGTTGGCACTGTTGTTTCTCTGGTTTACCCGCCAGCAGAAAGCAGGGAAAGTGATATTTTTGATTAGTTGGTTGTGTCTGGGGCTTCTAAGCCTGCAACCCGTCGCTGACGGGTTATTAAAACATTTTGAAGATACCTATCCGACCTACCATGGTCAGGGTCCCGTCGACTATGTGGTGGTTCTGGGTGGCGGTTATACCTATAACCCTAAATGGGCGCCCAGCTCCAATATGATCGATAACTCGCTGCCTCGTCTGGCGGAAGGTATTCGGATCTATTTAATGAATCCCGGTTCGAAAATGATCTTTACCGGCGCTGCGGCTTATAGCAATCCGAAAAGTACTGCTGAGGTTGGCGCATTGACTGCGGAAAGTATGGGCATTCCAGCTAAAGATATCATTACGCTGGATCAGCCAAAGGATACTCATGAAGAAGCAGAACAGGTTGCCAAACGAATTGGTCATCAGCCTTTCGTTCTGGTAACTTCTGCCAGCCATTTACCGCGTGCGATGGAGTTTTTCCATGAGCAAGGACTTGCCCCCATCCCTGCGCCAGCGAATCAGATGGCCATCGATTCACCACTCAATCCCTGGGAAAAAGTCATTCCAGGATCGCTATATCTGATGCATAGCGAACGCTTCTGGTACGAATTTGTGGGAAGAGTCTGGCAGTTCATCACCAGCAAGCCAGTGGCTGGCGATCCAGAGCCTTCAGCCAAGGGGAATTAACGGGGATTTAGCGCAGAAAGGTAATGCACCGTTCGCAATAGAGCGGTGCATTTCAAAGGCAATAGCGCGGTTAACGAGCAGGCTTCCCGGACAGGACTATTTAGCAGCGAAAAAAGCGCGAACCCGTTGTAAATCTTCAGGAGTATCAACGCCCACTGACGGGATCGCTTTCGCAACGGCCACGTGGATTTTTTCGCCGTACCACAGCACGCGCAGCTGCTCCAGCAGTTCTATCTTCTCCAGCACGCTGGGTTCCCACGCCACATAGCGGCGAATAAAACCGGCACGATAGGCATAGATACCGATATGGCGCAGGAAAGTATCGCCAATCGTTTCTTTAGAAATGCTGAAACGCTCGCGGTCCCATGGAATAGCCGCGCGTGAAAAATACAGCGCGAAGCCTTGCGCATCCATCACGACTTTAACCGCGTTCGGATTAAAAGCTTCTTCAGCGTCTTCAATAGGAACGGCAAGCGTCGCCATGCCCGCGCCGCACTGGGCTAGGTTATCAGCCACCTGACGCACAATCACCGGCGGTATCATTGGCTCGTCGCCCTGCACGTTAACGATAATTTCATCGTCGGCAAAACCACATAGCTCAATCACTTCAGCCAGACGTTCAGTGCCTGACTGATGATCAGCGCGAGTCATACAAACCTCTCCGCCAGCCGCCTCAACCGCAGTTTTAACATCCGGATGATCGGTGGCCACGATCACGCGCCTGGCTCCCGATTCCCGAGCACGCTCCATCACGTGAACAATCATTGGCTTGCCATTAATGTCGGCCAGCGGTTTACCCGGCAGGCGGCTCGACGCATAGCGAGCTGGAATAATGGCAACAAAACTCATGGGTGGATCTCGTCGGCAGACAGTGAACGGGCTTCAACTTCGAGCAGTACGGGGATGCCGTCGCGAACCGGATAGGCCAGGCCATCGGCTTTGCATACCAGCTCTTGAGATTCTTTATTAAAGTACAATTTGCCGTTGCAGACCGGGCAAGCAACGATTTCCAGTAAACGATGATCCATAGTTCCTCCGTGAGGCGTAAAAGGAGCACTCACTCTGTGACGAAAAATCGACGGCAGGTAAGTCATTATGGGGACAGAGAATAGCACAGCGCCTACGCGTCGTTAACTATCCTGACTGAAAAGGTTTATGCGCTGATATTGCGAAAACTCATGAGCAGGCGTATGATTTTTTTGTGACCAATGTCACACAATAACTTCCACCTCAGAGTCAAGAAATGAAACTTTTCCATAAAATCATCGCGATGTTCGCTAACTACAGCAACTAATGTGGTCAGGTGAATTGCAAACGGCTGCCGGATGTAGCCGTTTTCTATTTCTAGCCCCGTTCAACAGAATATTAATCCAACAGATCCCACTCTGTTCCCCAGGTTTCGAGCAGCACTTGAGGAATATTCGCCACAGCAATCTTCCCTGCCCCCTGCCATCGAGCAAAGCGGCTTATCGCCTGCTGCACATCACGGGATCTTCTCTTGCCGATCTTGATGCCAGGCTCCAGATGCAGGCTTTTAATTTCCAGGATCCCGGTTTTACGATGCATTTTGGCATCCGTCCGACCAATAATTTCACCACGATTGAGAATTGGCAGCGTGAAATAACCATATTTTCGCTTGGCCTCTGGGGTGTAACATTCAATTCGATAATCAAAATTGAATAGCTCAAGCGCCCTTTTGCGATCCCAGACTACAGGATCGAACGGCGAAAGCAGCGTAGTCAGGGTCGAACTGATTTTTCCCGACTCGGCCTGCACTAACAGATCAAAACTTGATTGATGCACGTACCAGGATTCAGCAAAGCCCTCGACCTGAACCGGCCTAATCAATCCGTCTTCCAGCATCCGGGCTGCAATTTTTTTGCCGTTTACCCGCTTGAGCCGATAGTAGTCTGCTAACCACTCAATTTTGAATATTCCCAGCGCCTCTGCTGAGCGGCAAAGCATCTCGAACTCAGCCGTTTGTTGATCCAGGGCCTGGGTGGCATCGTCCCATTGCGGGAGAATGTTTTGCCGCAAATCATAAACACGATGAAAATTACGGCGTTCAGCCACCATTAGTTCACCGCTGGTAAACAGCGTTTCTAAATGACGTTTATGCGGTTTCCAATCCCACCACCCACTGCTACCGCGCTTGTCAGCGGTAAAATCGGCCGAGCGGACCGGGCCTTTCTCGGCAATAAGCTGGAGCAAAGCCTGAATATCGGTTTGGTGTTCGGCGTACCAGGCCGGATTGAACTTCCACCCCATATTGTGAGGGTTCAGCATTCGGTGACGCAGCAGGCGATAATCTTCAATGGGGATAAAACAGGCTTCGTGCGCCCAATATTCAAATATTTTGCGTTCAGCCAAAGCAGACTCAAGCCATTCTGCAGGATAGCAGCCAAGGCGGCTGAAAAGCACCAGATAGGGACTGCGCGCAACCACGCTGATAGTATCAATTTGCAGCAGAGCCATACGCCGGATAGCCGAAATCACATCAGCCGGTGACGGTTGAGTTTTTAGTGGGTGTTGTAATTGTTGTGCTGCGAGATGGAGCGTACGAGCGGCAGAAAGCGAAAGGCTGGCTGTGGGCATATCGATATCCGTTATTGGAGGCTGAGCCTGATTTCATTTTTCTAAAAGAAAGCAGTGCATTTGACCAGTATAAGGATATCGATATCACATTTTAATCAGGGGGTAAAATTCACCACCGCTGATTTGCCATCACGCTAACGTGGTGAAGGCCATAGGCAAGCGGAAAGCGTGTGCTTAGAAAGCAATAACATCTGCGGCCGCTGGACCATGAGAAGAACTATTATAAATAGTAAATTCTACGCTTTGACCGGCATTCAGAGATTTATTACGTGTCGCAATAGAATTGCGTCCAACGTAGATTTCTGAAGAGCCATCGAGTGGAGAAATGAAACCGTAGCCTTTGGCCTGATTAAACCATTTCACTAAACCCATTTTTAACATCATATTTTATATTTCCTTTTTTTGGGCATCCATGACAACGCTTTTTTATAATTGTTCGGATGCGCTGGCCCATTCTAAAGTTATTCTTATAAACACCTCTAATGAGCACATATTAACCCACCTTTGTGGAGGGCATTATTTACACTAAATCGACGCATCTCTTTGTGTTCGTTAAATTTGACAACACGTATCAAACATAGTTCACGCGGCGTGATTCAGCAAGCTTTGCCAATAGATTAGTAAAGACAATCTACTGACATATTGACTATGATCAAGAAAGTTACTTATGGGAGGTGTTCAGAAGTTTCGACTTATTGCGGAATCAAACTTTATTATGAATCAGCTTATTTAGTGAGTCATAAAAGGAGATAACGTATTTGGGAGGAACAACTAATTTTTAGGGTTAACACACAAATCAGTGAACGACTGGAGGGATGCTAACGATACTGCCTCATAAATAGCCCTTCAACTTCATAGGCTGCGAGTATTAACTCATAAAACGTGAGCTTGGTCAAGTTTTCTACAAGGCGTAATTTACGTTAACGAATACTTTAGGAATTTTCCATTGAAAAATAGAAGAATTTTTAAATATGTTTTTTTGCATTGAGGATTGAACAGCCCAAATTTATCGCTGATTAATCACAATGGCGTTTATTTTTTCAATCAACTTTAAAGAACCTGGCTCTGAAAGATGTGCATCCACGGGTAGATACCACCAGTTTTCCTGAGCAAAACGGCGGCATTTTACAGCGTCTTTTTCCGTCATTAGCAACGTTTGCTGACCCGTCGTTAGCCCCGCAAGCTGCGTTGCCTCGTAGTTTTGGTGATCGGCGAATGGCACAGTATTTAAAATATTGACGCCCAGCTGGTTTAGCGTGGCAAAAAAGCGTGGCGGATGACCGATACCGGCCATTGCGACTACGTCATTCAGTGCATGGGCAGCACGCTTCTCACCGGTTAATAAATTAACAGCCAGACCCGGTTGCAGCTGCATGCCGATCTCCTCGCCCTGCTGCTCACTGCTGCCATTAACAATCACTGCATCGACACTGCGTAATCTTGATGCCCTTTCGCGCATCGGTCCAGCCGGGAGCCAGTGTCCGTTACCAAAACGACGGTCGCCGTCTATCACTACAATTTCGAAGTCTCGTTGCAACGCATAATGCTGTAAGCCGTCATCGGTAATGATGACATCAATTGGCGAGGCTTCGAGCAACGCTTTGACGGCTTCAGCACGCACGGGTGAAACTGCAACGGGCGCGCCAGTGCGTTGAAAAATAAGCACTGGCTCATCACCCGCTTGTGCGGTGGTAGAAGAGTTAGTAAGTATTAAGGGATAGCTTTCAGCTTTACCGCCGTAACCGCGAGAAACTACGCCAACGCGTAGACCTTTCTGCTGCAACTGCTCAACCAACCAGATAACTACCGGTGTCTTGCCGTTACCGCCCACGGTTAGATTGCCGACGATCACCACAGGTACCGGTGCTCGCCAGCTTTTTTTCCAGCCTTTCTTGTAGCAAAAACGCAGCACCAGAGTGATCAACCCATAAAGCCAGCTTAGCGGCAGCAGAAGCCGATAAAGTGCGGATTGACCCGACCAGATGCGCTCAATCATTGACCAAACTGCATCCGATGCAGCTGAGCATAAACACCGCGCTCAGCAATCAGTGCTTCATGAGCACCGCGTTCAACAACGCTTCCGTCTTCAACCACTAAAATCTGATCGGCTTTCTCAATAGTAGAAAGGCGGTGAGCGATCACCAGCGAAGTACGGTTTTTCTGTAGCTCATCCAACGCAGACTGGATAGCACGTTCAGACTCGGTATCCAGCGCCGACGTGGCCTCATCCAAAATCAACACCGGCGAGTCGCGTAAAAGTGCACGAGCAATAGCGATACGCTGGCGTTGACCACCTGATAATAGAACGCCATTCTCGCCGATCACCGTATCAATACCGTTTTCCATTTTGTTAATAAAGTCCATCGCGTGAGCCATGGTCGCCGCTTTAATGACTTCTTCACGGCTGTACTTTTCGGTACGGGCATAGGCAATGTTGTTGGCGATAGTGTCATTGAACAAGTGAACGTTTTGCGAAACTAAAGCAACCTGGTCACGCAGCGATGACAGCGTGTATTCACGCAGGTCATGGCCATCAAGCAAAATTTCGCCCTTTTGAATATCGTAGAAACGCGTCATCAGGTTTGCGATGGTCGACTTACCTGAACCGGAACGTCCCACCAGCGCCACAGTTTTGCCTGCCGGTATTTCAAACGAAATATCTCTCAACGCTGGTTTTTCACTGCTGCCATAGCTGAAAGTAACATTTTTAAACTGGATGTCGCCTTTAGCTCGTTCAACGACCAGCTTGCCTTCGTCTTTCTCCTGCTCCAGATCTAAAATATGGAACAAGGTCTGGCAGGCGGCCATGCCACGCTGGAACTGGGCATTAACGTTGGTCAGAGATTTTAACGGACGCATCAGCGCGATCATCGAGGAGAAGACCACGGTGATCGTTCCGGCTGTCAGCGTCTCCATTACTGAAGGGAAGCTGGCAGCATAAAGAACAAAAGCCAGCGCCAACGAGGCGATCAGCTGAATAATCGGGTCCGAAATAGAAGAAGCGGAAACCAGACGCATTCCCTGACGGCGCATGTGGTTGCTGACCTGGTCAAAACGTTCTGTTTCGATAGCTTGACCACCAAAGATCAATACTTCTTTATGGCCTTTAAGCATTTGCTCGGCGCTGGTCGTCACCTGCCCCATCGTATTCTGCATGTTTTTGCTGATAGTACGGAAACGCTTGGATACCACGCGGATGACGGTCGACACGATCGGCGCAATGATGACCAAAATGACTGACAGCTGCCAGCTATAGTAAAACATCATGATAAACAGGCCGATAATAGACGCGCCTTCACGCACCACGGTCACCAGAGCGCTGGAAGACGAGGATGCGACCTGTTCGGAGTCATAGGTAATACGCGACAGCAGAGTACCGGTGGACTGCTGATCAAAGAAAGCCACCGGCATTCTCATCATATGCCCAAACAGGCGGCGACGCATTTGCATCACGACTTTACCGGAAACCCAGGAAATACAGTAACTCGAGATATAACTGCTGATGCCGCGTACCAGCATCAGTCCAATAATAACCAGCGGCATCCATAGCAAAACGGAACGATCTGTTTTACCAAACCCATCATCCAGAAGCGGCTTGAGCAGCGATAGCATGAGGGTGTCACCGGCAGCATTGACCACCAGCGCAATAGCGGCAGCAATTAGCCCGGTTCTAAAAGGTGTGATCATCGGCCAGAGGCGACGGAATGTCTGCCATGTGGAGAGATCTTTATCATTCATCATGCAATTAACCAGCAGCGAAATAAACAGCGGCCTATTCTACTCATTATCTTCTCCAACACCAAACCACTGATGGTACCAACGTGGCATTAATTCCTCACGAAGCCCCTTCAAAACCCAATAATCGTTGAAAAAAAATGCACTTAGCTGACCTGAACGTGCAGTATCACGCCAGATTACGCCATTATTTCGATAACGAGATTTTATTTTTTCGGCGGGTAAACGCCACACGTTAAAGCGAGCAGCGGAGGTAATCGCGACGTCGGCAGCGGTTGCGCGAAGAAACGGTCCCACTGACGAGGTATTGCTGCCGTGATGAGGGACTTGCAACAAATTAACTCGCAAATTGTTTCTATATTCTCTGACTAATTGCGTTTCAGCCTGCCGTTCAATATCGCCAGTTAGCAGTACGCTAAATTTACCGTCGGTGACTTTGATGACACAACTATCGTCATTACCGGCGTAGTCTTTCATTTGCGGAGGCCACATCACCTCGAAATTTAACTCTTGCCAACTCCAGTTCTGGCCCTGGATACAGGGTAAATTGCCAGTGAAAGACGAACGCACGCTGGCGTCGGGAAAAGCGGCTCTCACTATTTCGGTGCCGCCGTGATGATCCAAATGGCTATGGCTGACAATGATTTGATCTAATGCGATATCGCGCCATTGCAAATACGGCAGGATCTGCATTTGCGCCTGTGAGCCAGTTTCCCAGCGATTTCCTGTATCGTAGAGAATGCCGCGACCGCCCTTTTCAATCAAAATTGCCAGTCCGTGTCCGACATCCAGCATATCGAGTCGCCAATTCTCTCTGTTGAGCGTTTGTCGCCAAAGCAGTAGCAGGCTACAAAGCGTAACCAGGCTCAGTATATGTGTTCTGAGCCACCCCATACGCCAAACGATCACCGCTATCCATCCGCTAAAACTAAACACCTGTGATGCTTCGCCTAACGCCAGCCAGTAATTTTCAGCCCTTTGTAAACCGGTGATAACCCATCCAATACTAATATCAGCAAAAGTCCATAGCATGGTGATGAGCAACAGCCCGAAATCGCCCGGCAGATGATTCAGTAACAGCGCGACCAGTACCAGTGGAACGGTTATTAATGAAACAATTGGCACCGCCCAGAGATTGGCAGCAAAAGATGCCGTGCTTAAACCGTGAAACAGTCCAATTTGCATCGGCAATAACAAAAAAGTCATCCCAGTCTGAAGATGTGCCCAGCGTATCCATACCCAATACCAGTGCCTGGAAAAACGACTCGGCAATGGCGCCCACTGATACCAGAAAATCAAACCCGCAACGGCAAAACAGGAAAGCCAGAAACTGTCAGAAAGAATGCTGAGAGGATCACTAAGCATCAATAACGCTACGCCCCAGCTCCATACTTGCCAGGGATCGTTACGGACCCGGCAGAGTCGTAGTGCCAGCCATAACGTGATAGCTAAAGCTGCGCGCATCGCGGGAGGATTCACTCCCGACAGCCAGCTGTAGTAGGCCATTGCCAGCCAGCTTATAATAATGGGAAAACGGTAATCGATAAGGCGCAGGGGAAGTAAAAACTGTAATCCACGAGCGAGCAGCCAGCCAATTAACGCAGCCACTCCAATGTGCAAACCTGATATCGCCATCAGGTGTGCGGTCCCTGTGACCTTGAATAATTTATTCACCTTTGGATCGATCAGCCCACGTTCGCCAAATGCCAACGCGAGAAGGACCGGCATATTTTCTAACCCCACCAGTTGCCCAACCACCTGCTCAATCTTCTGCTGGCGTAAAGAACAATCTGCAGATAACAGTTCGGCCGAATGGACACGCCCGTGCAAAGTTTGCCGGTTGGCTATCGACCAGCGCTGACCGTCAAAACTGCCCAGGTTAAGCTGGGTATGCACCGGTCTCAGGCTCATGGATAAGTTCCAGCGCTGCCCCGCACAGTAACTTTCAGGCAGCCTATCGCTCAAGATTTTAAACGACAACGGCGGAAACACACGCTTCCCGTTCACTTCCAATAATGTCATGGCTACCGCATGCGGCCCCTCACGCTGCAGGTAAGGACTGCTTACCGTGGCAATAACCTGCTGGCGATTGCCACTATATCCGCTGGTTTGCTGCAAAACTTGCTGACCGTTAAATATTCCCCACAGCAGTCCTACAACAGCCACGCTGCACAATTTGCTGGAATGATAAGGTAAAAATCCTGCGGCACAGGCGACAAAAGCCAGTGCACTACAGGAATAGATCCCCGGCAAAGTCGGCAGGACCATCAAGGGCAGTGTCCCGGCAACAAACGCCAGTGCGGCCTGAGTCAGAGTGATATTGATGAGCCATCTCCTCAAAATAGTCCGCAAACAGATAGGTCTGGCGGGAGGAGATTGTTATCGAGGACAGGAATAGGGGCAATCGGTAAACAGAAGGGTTGCGAGGCATCGTGCAAAACAAAAACTGCAAAAGGCAGTCCGTTGCAGTTGCATCAGAGCGTGGATCGCAGGCAAAAAAAAACGGTGTCCGTTAAGACACCGTTTTGTTCGCTTTAGGCATACATCAAGATTAAGGACGGATCCTTAACCATAAATGTTCGCACGGTCGCGTAACTCTTTGCCTGGCTTAAAGTGAGGAACGTACTTGCCGTCCAACTCAACTTTATCGCCCGTTTTAGGGTTACGTCCCACGCGCGGAGCACGGTAGTGAAGCGAAAAACTGCCAAACCCGCGGATTTCGATGCGTTCTCCATCAGCTAAGGTTGCAGCCATATGTTCTAGCATCTCTTTCACGGCATCCTCAACGGCTTTCGCCGGAACATGAGAGTGCTGTCCAGCAAGTCTTTCAATAAGTTCAGACTTGGTCATATAACCTCCAAGCTTTGCAGCTAAACTACCGTTATAGAAGCAACTCCCTAAGGGAGTTGCGTCCCGTTATTACTCGCCTTTTGCCGCTTTGAACGCTTCAGCCATAGCGTTAGAGAAGTTGGTTTCGTCTGGTTTGTTGTTAACCACGGCGATTGCATCTTTCTCGTCTGCTTCGTCCTTAGCACGGACGGACAGGCTTACAACGCGGTTCTTACGGTCAACACCAGTGAATTTAGCTTCAACTTCATCACCAACGTTCAGAACCAGAGTTGCGTCTTCAATACGGTCGCGAGAAGCTTCAGAAGCACGCAGGTAACCTTCTACGCCGCCTGCTAATTCAACTGTAGCACCTTTAGCGTCAACTGCAGTGACTTTACCAGTAACAATAGTACCTTTCTTGTTTACAGACAGGTAGTTATTGAACGGGTCTTCTGCCAGTTGCTTAACGCCAAGGGAGATGCGCTCACGCTCTGCATCAACTTGCAGAACAACAGCTGCGATTTCGTCGCCTTTTTTGTATTCACGTACTGCTTCTTCGCCTGCAACGTTCCAGGAGATGTCAGACAGGTGAACCAGGCCGTCGATGCCGCCATCCAGACCGATGAAGATACCAAAGTCAGTGATTGACTTGATTTTGCCTTCAACGCGGTCGTTCTTGTTGTGAGTTTCTGCGAACTGCTGCCATGGGTTAGCTTTACACTGCTTCAGACCCAGGGAGATACGACGACGTTCTTCGTCGATGTCCAGAACCATAACTTCCACTACGTCACCAACGTTAACAACTTTGGATGGGTGGATGTTTTTGTTGGTCCAGTCCATTTCAGACACGTGAACCAGACCTTCAACGCCTTCTTCGATTTCTACGAAGCAGCCGTAATCAGTCAGGTTGGTTACGCGACCAGTCAGCTTGGTGCTTTCTGGGTAACGTTTAGCGATAGCAACCCATGGATCTTCGCCCAGCTGTTTCAAGCCCAGGGAAACACGAGTACGCTCACGGTCGAATTTCAGAACTTTAACAGTGATTTCGTCGCCAACATTCACGATCTCGCTTGGGTGCTTAACGCGCTTCCAAGCCATATCGGTGATGTGCAGCAGGCCGTCAACACCGCCCAGATCAACGAAGGCGCCGTAGTCAGTGAGGTTCTTAACGATACCTTTAACTTCCATGCCTTCCTGCAGGTTTTCCAGCAGTTGATCGCGCTCAGCGCTGTTCTCAGACTCAATCACAGCACGACGAGAAACAACAACGTTGTTGCGCTTCTGGTCCAGCTTGATGACTTTGAACTCAAGATCTTTGCCTTCGAGGTGCAGAGTGTCGCGAACAGGACGCACGTCAACCAGTGAACCTGGCAGGAACGCACGAATACCGTTCAGCTCTACGGTGAAACCGCCTTTAACTTTACCGTTGATAACACCGGTAACAGTTGCAGCTTCTTCGTAAGCTTTTTCCAGCATCAGCCATGCTTCATGACGCTTAGCTTTTTCACGGGACAGCAGAGTTTCACCGAAGCCGTCTTCAACAGCGTCAAGTGCAACGTCAACTTCGTCGCCTACCTGGATTTCCAGTTCGCCCTGTGCGTTTTTGAACTGCTCTGCTGGAATAGCAGACTCAGACTTCAGACCGGCGTCAACCAGTACGACGTCTTTGTCGATAGACACAACAACACCACGAACGATTGAACCCGGACGGGTTTCGATTGTTTGTAAGGATTCTTCAAAGAGTTGAGCAAAAGATTCAGTCATATTGATAATCTTTAGTTTCTTAAGTTTAACGTCCATCTGGCTTCTTGCTGGATGGGGTTGTTTCAAATGCCCCACTACCGTCCTGGCGGCGAGGTTAAAAAAAACTGTAGCAAAAACTGGCACTAACTCCCTAATCTTTACAAAAAAGAGTGGAGTAGCACCAGATTTTGGCTTGAATCACCGTTTTTGTTGCAGCGGCAATCCTAAAATTTCAGTGGCGTAAGCCAGCGCTTTTTCGATAACTGCATCAATGGACATACTGGTTGAATCCAGCATTAACGCATCTTGCGCAGGCACCAAAGGCGCTATCGGCCGATTACGGTCGCGGTCGTCCCGCTCTTTTATCTCGGCTAAAAGACGTTCAAAGTTAACACTAAAGCCCTTTTCCTGCAACTGTAGCATTCTTCTGTTTGCACGTTCTTCCGGGCTGGCATCGAGAAAAATCTTCACAGGGGCATCCGGAAACACCACGGTACCCATGTCTCGGCCATCGGCAATCAGGCCTGGCATTTCTCTAAATGCGCGCTGGCGACGAAGCAGTGCTTCTCGAACGCGTGGGAAAGCCGCAGCCTGAGAGGCGGTATTGCCAACAGTTTCAGTGCGGATCTCATGGCTGACATCCTCACCTTCCAAAATGACGTTTAAGTGGCCGTTATTTGCAACGAAACGAACATCAAGATGCGCAGCCAAGGGCACCAGAGCCTCTTCCGAGACAATATCGACCTGATGATGCAGCGCAGCCAGGGCTAAGACACGATAAATTGCACCAGAATCCAGCAAGTGCCATCCAAACGCCTCAGCGAGAGCCTTACACAGGGTACCTTTACCGGCACCGCTCGGCCCATCGACCGTGATCACTGGGGTTATAGACGAGGTCATAGCCGTCATTTCTCTCTCCTTTCGGTGGGGAAATCCCCTCATCATTAACCAACGGGGTTAATTCAGGTGCAGTATTATACGCTGCCTTTGGCAGAACTGTTAACCCACTTCGGCCCGTTAAAGAAAATAAGCTACTGATCGCAGCAAAGCTAATCAACTTAGCGACAAAACCGACAATAAACTTCTGAAACAGAGATTATTTAAGCACAGCAATGGGAAGATGACGGCGACAAAAGAAAAAAAACGGACATCACTGATGTCCGTTTTCGTTATTAGCCGTTAAATAGAGTTATGAGCCGCTAAAAATTTTAAGCGGGAGTGCTCAGCGAAGCCAGACGCTCAAAATAGTCAGGGAAAGTCTTGGCAGTGCATTTTGGATCGAGGATCGTCACTGGCGTATCGGATAACGCCACCAGCGAGAAACACATCGCCATGCGATGATCGTTATAGGTTCCGATTTCTGCGAAGGTCAGAGCCTTGGGTGGAATGATGCTGATGTAATCTTCGCCTTCATCAACCGTTGCACCCACTTTGCGCAGCTCGATAGCCATCGCCGCCAGACGATCGGTTTCCTTTACGCGCCAATTGTAGATATTGCGCAACGTAGTTGGGCCTTCCGCGAACAGCGCCGCTGTTGCGATGGTCATGGCAGCATCAGGAATGTGATTCATATCCATATCGATACCGCGCAGTTCCCCGCGAGTACATTCGATATAGTCTTCAGACCAGTTGACCGTTGCGCCCATTTTTTCCAGCACATCGGCAAAGCGGATATCGCCTTGCATGCTGTTTTTACCAATGCCGGTCACGCGGACGGTCCCGCCCTTGATGGCAGCCGCTGCCAGGAAGTAAGAGGCGGAAGACGCATCGCCCTCGACCAGATAGTTGCCTGGAGAAACGTAGCTTTGCTTAGCCTGCACGCGGAACTGTTGATAGTCTTCGTTAACCACGTTAACGCCGAAACTTTTCATCAGATTCAGGGTGATATCGATATAAGGTTTTGAAACCAGGTCGCCTTTGATGCGAATAATTGTGTCATTTTCGGCTAAGGGAGCGGTCATCAACAGAGCGGTCAGGAACTGGCTCGATACGCTGCCGTCAACGCTGATTTCGCCGCCCTTGAAGCCACCGCGCAGGCGCAGCGGCGGATAATCTTGCTGCTCAAGATAGTCGATTTGCGCGCCACCTAAACGGAGCGCGTCAACCAGATGGCCGATTGGGCGCTCTTTCATGCGCGGTTCGCCAGTCAATACTACATCTTGTTGACCCAGGCAAAGGGCAGCCGCCAACGGACGCATCGCAGTGCCCGCATTGCCGAGAAACAGTTCCAGATTATCGGCTTTCGGGAAGATCCCGCCCAAACCGTCAATCTCGCAAATGGTGCGTTCAGCAGACAGGCGATGAGTGACACCCAGAGCGGTCAGGGCGTTAAGCATATGGCGAACGTCGTCGCTGTCCAGCAAATTGGTCAGGCGAGTGGTGCCTTTGGCAAAGGCGGCCAACAAAAGCGCACGGTTAGAAACACTCTTTGAGCCTGGTAAGTTGATTGTGCCGTCAACTCGCGCGACAGGTTGTAAGGTCAGGGCTTCCACAAATTCTCCATACATCGGTAATAATCTTTCAAAAAAACATAACCCCGGATCATTGACCGGGGTTATGTTTAATCGCGAACATTTCTAATAATAAAAATGCAAATCAAACAGTTAGCATAAACGCCGAATTAACCGTGACGTTTTTCAAAGTCGTTCATAAACGCAGTCAGCGCCTGAACGCCTTCCAACGGCATGGCATTATAGATAGAGGCACGCATCCCGCCAACCACGCGGTGGCCTTTCAGCGCGTGCAGGCCAGCTGCCAGAGACTCTTTCAGGAACACCTCGTCCAACGCCGGGTTTGCCAGCTGGAATGGAATGTTCATGCGCGAGCGATTTGCGTCTGCCACCTGATTGCGATAGAAGCTGCTGCTGTCGATAGTTTTATAAAGCAGCTCGGCCTTGGCCTTGTTGCGTTTTTCTATCTCGGCAATCCCGCCCTGCTCTTTCAGCCACTTGAACACCATACCAGACAGGTACCAGGCGAAAGTTGGCGGCGTGTTGAACATAGAGTCGTTTTCGGCCAGCACGGTATAGTCCAGAATCGAAGGCAGCTCTTTGCGCGCCTTGCCCAGCAGGTCTTCACGCACGATAACCAGGGTCAGGCCAGCAGGACCGATGTTCTTTTGTGCGCCGGCATAGATCACGCCAAAACGGCTTACGTCGATCTGGCTAGACAGAATGGTGGACGAGAAGTCGGCAATAACGACTTTATCGCCAAAGTCAGGCAGTTCATCAATCGCCAGACCATCGATGGTCTCGTTCGGGCAGTAATGGACGTAAGCCGCGTCCTGGCTCAGTTTCCACTCGCTCATTGGCAGCAAGCCGCGTTTGTCACCGATTGAAGTTGTAATATCAATCACGTTCGGCGTGCAATATTTTTGCGCTTCTTTAACTGCGCTATGCGCCCAGTAACCGCCGTCGATATAATCTGCGGTAGATTTATCACCCAGCAGGTTCATCGGGATAGCAGCGAATTGCGCGCGCGCTCCGCCATGGCAGAACAGGACTTTATAGTTCGAGGGGATATTCATCAGGTCACGAATATCCTTTTCGGACTCTTCGGCTACCTGGATAAATTCCTTGCTACGGTGACTGATTTCCATCACCGAGGTACCGAGACCGTGCCAGTTGCAGAGTTCTTGTTCAGCACGACGTAAGACTTCAGCCGGGATCATCGCCGGACCTGAGCTAAAATTGTAAACCTGAGTCATTTCCCCTCACCACTTCTTTTAGATAGCTACTTGAAAGCCAGTTGAGTCGTTGATTAATGCCACAATCATCCCGTGGGCTATATCAACAACCAGTTTATCGGTTTTATCACTGGTCTCCACCCGCTGCAATTGTTATTCATCGAAGATTAATAATCAGTAATAAATTTCATGTTACTGGCGCTGATATTCTTTTTTCTTAGCGGCATGAATACGTGGAGATGAGACCAAAAACCCCGTATCATTGCGCGTTTTTAGAACGCACAAAAGTGAACTCAATGACGCAAACTTTTATCCCTGGCAAAGACGCAGCGCTGGAAGACTCCATCTCTCGTTTTCAGCAGAAACTCACCGATCTGGGCTTCAATATTGAAGAGGCCTCGTGGCTGAATCCGGTCCCGCACGTCTGGTCCGTGCATATTCGCGATCGCGATTGCCCGCTGTGCTTTACCAACGGCAAGGGAGCCAGTAAAAAAGCGGCATTGGCCTCTGCACTGGGTGAATACTTCGAGCGCCTGTCCACCAACTATTTTTTCGCCGACTTCTATCTGGGCAAAGAAATTGCCAACGGCGACT